>JBJTHI010000263.1:0-31251 GCA_046094425.1 Burkholderiales bacterium
CCCCCAGCCGCACCGCATGGGCTTGGGGTTTGTTATCTTCACCCAAGGTGTAAATGCGGCCGCGTGTGCTGCCGCTGCGGCCAGCACTTTGCGCTAACAAGGCTTGGTAGCCCGTGCGCTGGGCGTCGGTGAGTTTTTCGCCAATTTGGGCACGCACCTCGGCCAGCAGCTTTTCGCGGGTTTTGGCGCGGGTGTCTTCGGGCAAGTCGCGCAGTTGTGCAAAACGCGGGCGTGCCTCGGTCAGCACCGCGTCGACTGCTGCGGCTTGCTCAGGCGACAACTTCAACTCGGTTACCACCCGGTCGCGGAACTCGCGCATGGGGCCGCCACGTGTGCCCGCCGACGTTGCCGCAACCGCCGTGAGGGGGCTAGACGCTCCATTGGCTGGTGCATCGTTGGGTGCCGGTGCGGCTGCACCACCCGCAGACGCAGCATTCGCAGCCGACGCCGCTTCCACTGGGGGTTCCACCCCGGCGATTCGCACACGCAATGCGGCATTGGGCACCTTGAGCACGGACTCACGGTTGTCCGTGATGATGCGCACATTGGCCGTCATCCCGGGCAACAAGGCGTCGCTCGCAGAGTTTCCTGCCGCGCTAGAAGCATTGGAAAACGGCACCACCACGGTATAGGTCACGACGTTTTGCTGGGCCACCGCCGCTTTGCGCACCTGGCTCACACGCCCTTCAAAGTTGCGGCCTGGAAAAGCATCTATCGTGAAGCTCACTTTTTGTTGTGGGCGCACGCGGGAAATGTCGGCCTCGTCGATCGAAGCCTCGACCTGCATGTCGTTCAAGTTCTGCGCAATCACAAACAACTCAGGCGCTTGCAAGCTGGCCGCCACGGTTTGCCCAAGCTCCACGGCGCGGCGTATCACCACACCGTCCACGGGTGAACGGATCTCGGTACGGTCTAAATCGACCTGGGCCTGCGCCAACGCCGCTTCGCGCTGGCGCACCACGGCCTGTGCGCTGGCCACTTGCGCACGCGCCACATCCAACTGCGCTTGTGCCACCTTCAGGCCCTCGCCCAAGGTGGCCGCCAAATTTCTGGCTGACTCAAACTCGGCCTGTGAGATGAACTGCTTGGCGAGCAAGTCTTGTTTGCGGTTCAAATCCTGCTTGGCATTGTCAAACTCCAGCCGCGCACGCGACACATTGGCCACCACCGCCCCCACATTGGCCTGTGCATTGAGCACCGCCGCCCTGCCCGCCTCCAGGTCGGCCTGAGATTGACGCAGCCGGTACTGGAAGGTTTCCGGGTCTATGCGGGCAATCAATGACCCCTTCTTCACCACCGAGTTGAAGTCGGCAAACAGCTCTTTGATTTGACCCGACACCTGGGTGCCGACTATCACCTGCAGAACGGGATTCACCGTGCCAGACGCTGACACCGCCGCTTGCAAAGAGCCGCGCTCTAACTTGCTGGTGCGGTAAGTCACCGCATCGTCTTGGGTATCCGCCCACCACCAATAAGCAGCGCCACCGGATAAAGCCAGCACCAAAAAAATCCACCACCAACGTCGTAACTTCATGTGGTGATTCTAGGGATGCCGACATGACACTGCTTGCACAGCGACTATCGCCGCAACATCAGCTTCAACAGTTTGGCCACCAACCCACCATAAGGCGGGGCCAAGAGCCCCAGGGCGTTGATGCGCGACTGCCTGAACAAGGGCTTGAGTTTGGACATGGCCTCAAACCCAAACTGCCCATGGTAGTGCCCCATGCCAGATGCACCCACGCCACCAAAAGGAAGATGGTCTTGGGCAATGTGAACCAAGGTGTCGTTGATGCACACGCCACCCGCTTGGGTGCACTGCAGAAATTGGGTTTGAACGCTTTTGGAATCGTCAAACAGGTAAAGAGCCAGTGGATGCGGGCGCTGGTTGACCCAAGCCACTGCGCCATCCACCGTTTCGCAAGCCACCAAGGGCAACAAGGGGCCAAAAATTTCTTCCTGCATCAACGCGCTGTCTTCAGAGCAATCGGTCAGCACAGTGAGGGGCAATTTGCGCTGGTCTGGTGGCGCATCGCCCATCACTGGACTGGCCTTGGCACCGGCTGTGGTGGCCTCGTGTAGCCACTGTTGCAGCCGCTCGAAATGGTGGTCGCTGGCCACGCCGGTGTAGTCCGGGCTGGCTGCGCCTTGGGGGTACTGCTCGCTCAAGACGGTTCGCGCCGTGGAGATGAAACGCGGTATGGCAGCGCGCGGCAACAACACGTAGTCGGGCGCGATGCAGGTTTGCCCGGCATTGAGCACTTTGCCCACCACAATTCGCCGCACCGCGTGGCTAAATCGTGCTTCGTCACTGCACGTAGCGGCCGTGATGATGGCCGGGCTTTTGCCGCCCAACTCCAAGGTGACTGGCACCAGGTGCTGGCTGGCCGCGGCCATCACACGCCTCCCGACGGCGGTGGAACCGGTGAATAACAAATGACCGAAGGGCAAGGCCGAGAATGCGGCAGCCACTTCGGGGCCACCTTGCACCACTTGCACCACCTCGTTGCCTAAAGTTTCTCGCAGCAGCTCCGCGATCAACTCCCCGAAATGCGGGCTGAATTCCGACACCTTGACCATGGCGCGGTTGCCCGCCACCAAAGCGCTGGTCAGTGGCCCCATCAACAAATACAGTGGATAGTTCCACGGCACGATGATGCCCACCACCCCCACCGGCTGGGGCTGGATGCGGGCTGCACCAGGTTGAAACCACAGCGACACCGGCACCTTGCGCTCACGCATCCAGCCGCGCCCGTGGCGCAGAGCGTGGCGCAGACCTTCGATGGACGGAAATACTTCGAGCAGATCGGTCTCGTGGCGGCTGCGGTGGCC
Organism: Burkholderiales bacterium; assembly: GCA_046094425.1. Taxonomy (GTDB): domain Bacteria; phylum Pseudomonadota; class Gammaproteobacteria; order Burkholderiales; family Burkholderiaceae_C; genus JANPCX01. The sequence continues at coordinate 2,833 of JBJTHI010000263.1, forward strand.
GAAGTCATCGCTGATGGCCTGTGCGATGCCTTCGCGGCGGTCGAGCAACATGTCAATGAGTTTTCGCAGCCGCGCGGCGCGGGTGGGCCAGTCGGGGAATGGCGCGGCTTGGTGCTGAGCCAGGAGGCGATCCAATGCGTGTTGCAAAGCGCTCGCTTCAGCAACGGAAACCGGGGATGGCGTGGGGTTCATCACAACCGCATCATCGCGCAAATTGCTCTTGACCGACCAGGCCCAGTTTGCTCAGGTTCAAACGCTGGGCCGCCGCCAGCACACGGGCCACGGCTCCATAAGGTGCTGCTGCATCGGGACGCAGATGCAATTCGGCCATGGGGTTTTGCGCCGCCAAAGCCGCCAAGCGGGTTTCAAGCAGGGCCTGTTGGGACAATACCTCGCCGTTCCACAGCACTTGCCCATCTGGCCGCACCACCACCAACACCACTTCAGGTGGCTGGGACGGGACAGTGGTGGATTGGCTGGGCAGATCCAAGTTCACCGCATGCAACTGAACCGGGATGGTGATGATGAGCATGATGATGAGCACCAGCATCACATCGATCAGCGGCGTGGTGTTCATCTCCAGCATCACCTCGGGCTCGTGGCCATCAGCGCCGCCGGTGTTCATCTGCATCGCCATCAGCGCCCTCCCCTGGCCGATGGTTCGGTGACGAAATGGAGTTTGATCAAACCCGCTTGCTGACAAGCCAGCACGATGCGGCCAATGGCTGCATAGGGCACGGCTTCGTCGCCGTGGATGTGCACTTCGGGCTGGGGGGTGACCTTGGACAGGTCAGCCAAACGCGACTTCAGTGTTTTCTCCGCCACCACCAAGCCATTCCAGAACACGGTGCCCTGAACATCGACCGAGATCTGCACGTTCTGCGGCGCCACCTCACGCACCACGTTGCGCTCTTTGGGCAAGTTCACCGCCACACTCTGGGTGACCACGGGAATGGTGATGAGGAAGATGATGAGCAGCACCAGCATCACGTCCACCAAGGGTGTGGTGTTGATGGTGGCGCTCACAGCATCTTCTTGCGCGTCAATGTTGGCAAACGGGCGGGTCATTTCGAGCCAACGCTTTTCATACCCAGGAGCACCCCGTGCAAATCCGCAGCAAACCCGCGCACCGCATCCATGTTGACCTTGTTGCGGCGCACCAGCCAGTTGTAGCCCAGCACCGCAGGCACCGCCACGGCCAGGCCAATGGCCGTCATGATGAGGGCTTCGCCTACGGGGCCGGCCACTTTGTCGATGGACGCCTGGCCTGCGATACCGATGGCGGTGAGCGCATGGTAGATGCCCCACACCGTACCGAAAAGGCCAATGAAAGGTGCGGTCGAGCCCACGGTGGCTAAGAACGCCAGACCGTTTTGCAAGCGCGACTGCACTTCACCCACGGCGCGTTCGATGCTCATCGTCACCCAGGTGTTGCGGTCGATGTGTTGGGTCAGCGTGCCCTCGTGGTGTTCGCCCGCCGTGATCGCCTGCTGTGCAATGAAATGGAAGGCGGTGCCCTTGGGCAGGCGCTGAAGTCCCTGCTGCAAATCACCCGCCTGGAAAAACTGAGCACGCGCCGCTCGTGCCTGGGACGCAAGCTGAAAACTCTCGCGCAGCTTGTTGAGCAGGATGCTCCAGCTTCCCAAGCTCATCGCCACCATGATGAATAACGTGCCTTTGGCGACCCAGTCGCCACCTTCCCACATCGCCCGCAGGCCGTACGGGTTGGTGGTGGCCTGGCCGACCACATCGTTTTGCGCCAAAACATAACCAGGTGCCAGGGCACCACTGATGATGACGAACAAAACAATGGCGCACGGTTTGAATCGAAGACAGGTAGAGATCACGGGGTTCATTCCTCAACAACGGTGAAATTAAATTCTTGCGGCACTTTGACCTCGACATCAGGGGGTGATTCACAGCGGTACTGCATCATGGCTTGTCGTACAGTCCCCTCAAACACGCCTCTTGGGCGCGCGGACAGCACCTCGACCGCCACCACCTTTCCCCCTCTTACCGTCGCCATCACCTTGACAAACCCACCAACGCCTTCTTGAAGCGCGCGTCTGGGCATGATGGGTTTGACCTGATGTGGACAAACCAGCCCAATTTCTTGCTGCACCATACGCGCAGGCGGCGCTACAACAGCAGGTGCTGCGGACACCACCACAGGCGGCTCCGGCAGCGGCGGCGGTGCGGGCGGTGTGGGCGTGATGGCCATGGGACTCGGCAGCTCGGTGGCCGCGGCCTGCACCACCGGCGGTGCGGCAGGTGGCGGTGGTGCTGCCACCACTTTCTGCGAGGGTGCTGACTTGGGCACCACAGGCATGGGCGGCGGAGGAGGTGGTGGTGGCGGCGGGGCTTGCGCAATCAACGCGACCTGCACAGGCGGCTTCACGAACTGCACCACCTGCGTCGCCAAGCCTTGGGTTAGCGCCCAGCCCACCACGACATGCAAACACAGCACGGCCGCAAAACCCCACCAGCGCGAGCGGGTGGCTTCAGGATTGGAGGAGAAATTCATGCGGGGTAGCGGATGGGGAGATGGCCTTGGGCGACAGACCAGGCCCGTGTGTCACTCATCCATGCTTTGGCAATGGATGGTTCGGCAGCCGTGAGATCAATCTTCATTTTATGGGGCGGGATGGTGCATGCTGCCCACAACCACGGGTGGAACAACAGTTCAATACGGGGGCACAGGGCAACGACAATGGGTTCCATCACGGATCAGTACGGTCAATGGTCGAATTCAGATTCAAGCCAGCATCACCAGCACGGGCCGTTGGTCGCTGCTGCTCCACTGGCGATCCACAGGCACACCGAAGACCGCTTGAATCTGGGTGGGTTCGAGTACATCGTGGGGACCACCTTGAGCCACCAAGTGGCCGTTCTTCAGCATCAGCACCCGATCCGCATGCCGGGCCGCGAGGTTCAAATCGTGCAAAACCGCAATCACTGCCGTTCCGCGTCGGGACATTTGATGGGCCCAGCCCAGCACGCAGCGTTGCTGCGCCAGGTCCAGCGCGGAGGTGGGCTCGTCCAGCAGCATGACACTGGGGGCCTGTGCCCGCCACAACTGCGCAGCGGCTCGGGCAAACTGTACCCGCTGACGCTCGCCACCCGACAGGCTGGGGTAGTCACGATCCGCCAAACCCCGCAGTTGCAGGGAATCCAGCACCGCATCTACGACTTCGTTGTCGGCGGCGGCACCGGCGCCACGGTGAGGCAAGCGGCCCAAGGCCACCACCTCGCGCACGCTGAAGTCAAAGGAGAGCGTGGCCTGCTGCGTCATTACCGCGAGTCGCTTAGCAAGCTGATCACGCGGCCAAGCACGCACCGAGCGGCCATCGAAGACCACATCACCTTGAATGGGCCACTCGGCACACAGGGCCTTGAGCAAACTGGACTTACCCGCGCCATTGGGGCCCACCACCGCCACGAACTCACCGGGGCTGACATCAAACGTCAAGCCTTGCAACAGGCTGCGTCCACCTCGCTGCAAGGACAGGGCTTGCACCTGCAACAGTGTCATGACCAACGACCTCGGTGACGCAACAACCACAAGAAGAACGGGGCACCGATCAAGGCCGTGAGTATGCCGATGGGCAACTCAGCAGGCCGCACGGCGGTGCGTGCCACCAGGTCGCCTGCGGTCAGCAAGGTGGCGCCGAGCATCGCAGAAAGGGGCAGAACGAGTCTGTGGTCCGGCCCCACCAAGAGCCGCGCAACATGGGGCGCAATCAGACCAATGAAGCCGATCACACCGCACATGGCCACCACCGCACCCGCACCGGCGGCGCTGAGCACAATCACACCGCGCTTGAGGCTTTCAACCGCCACCCCCAAGTGCAAGGCCTCCGACTCACCGAGCAAGAGCGCATTGAGCGAGGCCGCGATGAGGGGCACTGCCACCACCAGGGCCAGTGCCGCAGGCGCGATGCCCGTCAGCGACCCCCAGGTGGCTGCGCCCAGGCTGCCCAGACTCCAGAACGTGAGGTTGCGCAACTGCTCGTCGGTGGCCACATAGGTGAGCAAACCAATGCCCGCCCCGGTCAGGGCATTGATGGCGATGCCGGTGAGCAGCAAGGTGGTGGAGTCCAGCACGCCCTCTCGGCGCGCCAAACTGAACACCACGGCGGTGGTGAGCAGCGCGCCCAAAAAAGCAGCGACAGGCAAGGTCCATACCCCCAAGGCACGCGACAGACCGGCAAACAGGGTGGCCCCCAATACGATGACGGCCACCGCCCCCAGCGCCGCGCCCGCCGACACACCAATCAGCGCCGGATCGGCCAAAGGATTGCGAAACAAAGCCTGCATCAACACGCCGGTGCAGGCCAGCACACCGCCGGCCAACAAGCCCTGCAACACACGGGGCAGGCGCACCGTCCACACCACCGTGCGCATGGTGTCACTCACAGCGGGATCATCCCAACCGAGCAGGGCAGACAGCACAAGGCTTGGTGGGATGCGAACAGCGCCCGTGCCTATCGCCAACAAAGCAACCAGCACCAGTGCCCCGCCCGCCAGGAGCAAGACGAGGGAGGCCTGCAGGCGACGCGGAATCATCGGCATCCCGCCCAACACCAGCGCCCCCGTGCGAGCCAGCAGACCGTCGGGTTCACTTGAACTGCCCCGGATGCAAGGCCCGCGCCACCTCGCGGATGCCCGCCGGGGTGAGGATGCCCATGCCTTGCAAATAATGACCAGGCACCGTGATCAAACGGCCCGCCTTACCTGCCGGAGTGGCCAAGGCCCCTGGCGCGCGCAGGGCCACCGCAACGCCATCGCTGGGCACGGTGCCGTCCTGGTTGGTCAGGATGAACTCGGGCGCTGCTTCAATCATGGCTTCGGCACTCATCACCTTGAAACCATCGAAGGTCTCGGCCACGTTGTCGCCACCGGCCAGGTCCAGCAGTGCCGCCACATTGGTGCCGCGCCCGCCGACCAACGTGGGCCGCTGCCCACCGGCCAATACAAACAGTGCTTTGGGTTTACGCGGCAGCTTGGCCACCTGCGTGGCCACCTCGTTCATGTCGGTTCGAAATTTGGCCACCAGCCGCTCGCCTTCGGCCACTTTGCCCAGCACGGTTGCGACGAAACGAATGCGGCGCTCCACACCGGCAGGCGTTTGTTCGCCATCGATCACATCGACCTTCACACCCGCCGCCCGCAACTGATCCAAGGTTTGCGGCACCACCCACTCATTGCTGATGAGCAAACGTGTGGGCGACACCGCCAACATCGGTTCGGCCGATGTTTGGCGAAAGCCTGGCAAACGGGGCACCTTGGCCAACTCGGTCAGGTGGTCGCTGCCGCCACCCACCGCCACGATCTGCGATGCACCGCCCAAAGCGACCACAATTTCTGCCACATAGCTGTTGGTGACAATGAGCCGCTCTGCAGCGGCAACCGGGCCGGCCAGCAGCACCAGCGCCAAACCAATCAAGGCCCCGCGTCGACACCGCGCCGGATACCGCTGGAGATGTTGAACCGCTGTCGCCATCTTCATGTTGCCTCCTTGGCCTGGGAATCGACCGCCAGGGCTTGCGCTCGGCGGGCCACAGCGTCATACCAGGCTTGAGGGTTGTCCAAGCCCTGCGGCATGAACACGAGGCTGCCACCATCGGCATCTAGCACTTGCAGCCCCAACACCTCGCCCTGCGTGATGGCTCGCACGGCGACGGCACACTGTGGCCGGGCATGCAGTTTGCACAACAAGTCGGTGGCATGCGCGCCGGGTGGGGTGTGCATGGTTTTACCGAGCGCGCCGCGATACACCGAGGCAGCCCCCATGCCGCTCATGTCCAGCTGCATCGCAGGGGCTTGGTCACAACACAAAATGGCCGCACTGGCCCAGGCCTGAACCTGTGCGCCCTGCGCTACCGGTTCACCCACCAACCACTGAGGCGTCATCACGTCCACCTTGGGCGGCAGGGCCATGGGTGCGGCCTCCCAAACGGCTTGCGGTGAGGCCACCGCGAACTGTTGCAACCACGGCAAGGCTTCTTCGCGACCGCTTTTGCTCATCAAAAACAAGCGGCCAATCACGTCACCGCGTCCATCGAACCAGTTCAAACTGAAGGTGTGGCCGTGGCCATCTTCTTCCTCCAACAAGTCGATGCGGGCCACACCCTCGGTGGACAAATACGCCTGGTGCTGCTCACCTTGAACCGTGATCCCCCGGTTCGTTGCTGTTTCGATGTCCGCTTGGGCCAGGATGTCCAGCTTCACACCCAACCGATTGCGCACCGCCACCAACACCCTGCCCCACTGGGCAATCGGCGCGAGCACGGTTGCCAAGTCGGTTTGCAAAGGGAGGTTGCCACGCCCCGTGGCACTGGCCAGTAAAGCCGCCTCGGGTACACCCAGGAGTGCCGCCGCCTCGGGGCCATGCAGGTGGTGGTGCTCGGCCAGGGCTTGTCGCCAGCGGGCGTACAAACGATCCGGGTCACGCAACAGAACGTGTGACTCCTCGGGGGACAAGGAAGTGGTCTCGGGGTGCATCAGCCGTTCTCCTGGGCTCAAAAGCTGTAGCGGGCATTCAGGTACACAAAACGCGCAGGCGGATCCATGGTGGCGCCGGTGTTGCTCCAGTTGATGGGCTGGCGTTTGTCGCTGAGGTTGTCGATGCCCAGGGCCAAGGCCAAGGCTTTGGTGGCGCGGTACTCCAGCCGCAAGTCGGCCGTGCCGTAGCTGCTGTTGAACGGCGCACTGCCACGAATGGCCGGGTCGGGGTTCCAGTAGCCGCTGTAGTGGCGGGTGCGGAAATCAACCCGCCACGCGCCACGCGTGTAGGCCACACCCAGCCTGGCCATGACGCGAGAACGTTGCGTCAGGCGTGCGCCGGTGGACTCATCGGTGGCGTCCAAATAGTCCAAACCGAGTTGGGTAGACCAGTGGGGCGTGATGCGCCACTGGCCCTGCACCTCCACCCCCTTGAGCCGTGCCTGGGCCACGTTGGCGTATTGGCTGCGCAACTGCACGCTGGCCGGATCGGAGGCCTCGCGGGGGCGCTGAACGCTTTGGATGAGGTTGTCGACCTTGGAGTCGAAATAGGTGACCTCGCCACTGAAGTCGCGCTGGTTGAACCCCAGAGCGATCTCGTTGGTTTTGTTGGTTTCAGGCTTCAAATTGGGGTCGCCCACAATCAAAAAGCGGCCACGCAAAAAGCTGGAGTACTGCTCCAGCACGCTCGGTGCGCGGTAGGCTTCGCCATGCCCCAAACGCACGGACCAGGGACCGGCGCGATAAGTCAAAGCGGCGCGCGGCGTCGTGACTGAACCGAAATCATTGAAGCGGTCTTCACGAATACCCGCCAGCAGCGAGAAGCCGCCGCCGATGCGCCATTCATCTTGAAGCAACACATGCTCGTTGCTCCGACGCGCCTCGCGGCTGTTGATGCTGATGTTGAGCTTGTCCACCGTCTGACCCGCGCCCAACACGAGGGCATGGGGACCCCAGTCGTAAAAGTAGCGGGCGTTGAGCTGGGTTTGTCGATAGTCGGTGGTCTCGATCGTGGGAAAAGCACGCGTGGTGGACGCATCCGACTGGCCTTGCGCCACGTCCACCGCCAACTGGCCGCCGGCCACACGGCCGCTGTAACGCAATGCACCGAAGGTTCGGCGCTCCTTCTCATAACCCTCATAACTTTGCGCCGTGGGCCGGGCAGGCGGTGCTGCCGCCAGCAGGCCGGGGCTTTTGTCCGATTGGTCCAAGTGCTCCAGCGCCCACGTGAGGCGGTGGTCTTCGTTCAAGACCAACTCACCTTGGTACATCAAAAAGCGCTGATCGATTTTTCCCAGGTCTGCCAGTGCTGCGTTCTTGTTGTAGCGGTACAGGTCACGGCTGCGCTGCTCCAGTGATACACGGTGCCGCGTGGCCGCCGCCGCAAAGTTGAGTGTGGCCCCGGCAGCCACCGTGTCGCGCTGGTGGTCGGTGGTTTGTCCCAGGGTGGCGCGCACACTGCCGCTGCCCGGCGCAGCTTTGGCCAAGGACTTGGTCACCACGTTGATGACGCCGCCCGTGGCATCAGCACCGTACAGCGCGGACATCGGTCCACGCACAATTTCAATGCGCTCGACATCTTCCAGCGCAATCAGGTTCAGGTTCACCCCGCCGTACTTGGCCGTGCGCCGCAAACCATCCACCAGCACCAGGACGGGAGAACCCGCGTTGGTGATGATGCCGCGTATGGCCAAGGTGGAATTGGCCCCATTGGCCCGGGCATCCACCCCCACAGCCAGTTGCAATGCTTCCGTCAGGCTGGTGCCGGGGTAGCTCTGCAACTCGCGCTGCGAAATCACCTGCACCGCCGCCTGCACATCGGCCACCGGCTGGGTGCGGCTGGTGGCCGTGACCACGACGGGTGGCAACGCCGCTGCTTCGTTTTCACCCGTGGATTGCGCCTGTGCTGTGGCGCTGAACAGGCCCGTCAAACAAAGTCCCAACACAGCGCCACGCGGAACGCGGGGGGCCACAAACACGCTGCCATTGAGCGCACGCACCAAAGGTGCCAAAACGTACTTGGATCTCACGGTCATCTCCTGATCGCCGCATGCTCCAGGCATGCAGCCTCAAAACGAAGGTCTCAGGCGCGCGTGGTGCTGCCACGCACGGCTGACGGGCGTCGGTGAATCAGGAGAAAGAGGGGGGCCCGCGCGGTTGCGCGGTGCGCCAGGCAAACAGCGTGTGTGCTGCGTGCAAAAACAGAGGCGGGACAAGCTCACTCACATGCGGCATCCAAACCGCACTGGCTGTGGAAGGTGGCAATCCCATGGCGGATGACGAGCCACAGCAGGGGCAGTTCTGCATGTGCGTTGTGGCATCGGAGGAACCCGGGGCGGAGGACTGATCCGACACGACGCCCTCACCTACAACGACAAAACGTGCCCCCTGCGCTGTACACACTTCCACCCACTTGCTGTCACCCTGGGCTGCATGAATGGCGTGCGACAGGGTCGGCAACAACACCGCCGCCAGCATCGCAAAAAGCGCGAGCCAGCAACGTCGGCGAAGTGTGGAGGGCGTCAAAGTGAACACGGGGCGGATTGTATCGACAGGTCTTTTGCAAACGACTTGGCCGCATGCAACAACATCACGGTCAACACCTACCTCGGCTGCCCAGTGAAACAAGGGAAAGCGCAGTTGCACTCGCCCATCACCTTTTTTGAACTTGTTATAAAGCCGCTCAAACCACTGAGAAGTCAACATGGCGAAAAGCGTTCAAACCCTTATGGAAGACATCGCCCTGCTGGGGCAGACGCAGTTTGAAATCGTTCAAGCCGTGCGTGCCTTGGCCGTGAAAACCATCCAGCCAGTGACGGAGGAGGTCAAGTACGGCGGCATCCTGTTTGGCTCCACGGTGCTGTTCGCCGGTGTGTTCGCCTACAAGGCGCACGTTTCTGTGGAGTTCAGCCAGGGCGCGCGCATCCAGGACACCGACGGACACCTGGAGGGCAACGGCAAGGGCCGCCGGCACGTCAAACTGCAAAGCGTCGAGGACCTCAAGGCAAAGAATCTGAAGAATTACCTCAGGTTGGCGTATGAAGCCGCGCTGGACAACGCGGCGTCGCCAGGGGCGGCGGAGAAACCATGAACAGGCTGCACATCACCGAAATCAAAGCCTTCGTGCCAGCGAAGGACTTTGCCGTCTCCAAGCAGTTCTACCAAGACCTCGGTTTCACCCTGGCCAGTGAAGGCGGTGGCGTGGCCTATTTCCATTTGGAGCACGTGAGTTTTCTGTTGCAGGATTACTGCGTTCCTGCTTTGGCCGAGAACTTCATGATGCACATCCTGGTGCAGGACGTGGACGCCTGGTGGCAACACATCAAGGCCAGCGGCGTCGAAGCCAAGTACGGTGTCAAAACCACGCCGATTGAATCGCAGCCGTGGAAGATGCGCGACTTTTGCCTCTATGACCCATCCGGGGTGCTTTGGCGAATTGGTCAGAACACGGATTGAGGGTGACAGGGCCCATGGCTTGCCTTTGACAGTGACTTGCCATGGGGATCCACCCGAGCCCAGCAGGGCCCAGGCAGGTTTTATGACACCTTGAACCGCCGCAGCATGAGGGCCGCGCAGGCCAGCACCAGCAAGGTCAACACCACCAGCCGCCACAGCGGTTGCAGCGCCGCCGTCCAACCCGCCTCAGACCGCTGAGGGTTGGCCGCCCAGCGTGGCAACTGCCCGTAGTCTTGCGCGTTCATCGGCTGATTGACCTGCGCACGGGAGACGAAAAAGGTACGCCAACGGCCATGGAATTCATTCACCATGGCCATGAATTCGGCCATGCGCTGTGGTCCGCTGCCGGCCACCTCCGCCAACACCTCGTTCATCAACAAAGCAGGCGACACCACTGAAAACTGCTGGATCACCGCTTGCTGACGCGCCAACTGAGCTTCGTGTTCGAGCAGCAATGCATCCACCCGCTGCACAGCCGCTTGTTGCGTGACCAGACGCCTCAATGTGCGCTCGCGTGCGCTGCCAGGGTCCAGGTTCACATCGGTTTGCGGGTGCGATTCCAGATACTTGGCCAGTTCCGCGTCACGGTTGCTTTCAGCATTCACCGCCGCAGCGCGCACTTGCAAGACCAGGCTGGCCCGTGAGGGGGCAGGATAAAGCGCCCCTGCAATCGCATGCGTGGCCGCCGGCAGGATCAACAGCATCACGATCCAAACACCGACCGAGGCCATGGCATTCCACGCGGAACTGCGGCCGAGCATGCTCACGCAAAGCGAAAGCCCCACCCAAAATAGACCGTAGCCCAACACCGCCACGCAAAGTATCCCGGTTGCCGACAGGTCGAGCGTCAGGTTCACACCCCATACCGCCAGACTCACCAGGACCAAGACGAGGGTCGATGCGACAGGCAAGCCGCCGCGCACCGCCAGGCGCAACAACAACCACAAACCCATGGGATGGCCGCAAGAAGCCACGAGACCCAAGCGGCCCTGCTCTCGTTCCAGCGACACCAGGTTGTAGGTCAACAATAAAACGCAGAGCGGGTAAATGAAGACCAACACAAACGCCAGGTCAAACCAGCCCGACAACAAGTGCACAGGGTTGGCGATCTCGTCCTTGAACAGAAAACTGTCTTTGCTTGCAGCAGAAACGAGCAGCGCGGGCGGGAGCAGATCGCGCAGGCCCACCGCCACAGGGGCCAGCGGCAACAAGGGCAAGTCAACGGCCGCAGCGGCGCGACCGCTGCCCACAAAAATGGCGTTTCGTGGATCTTGAAATGGCTCAGACGGTGCCTTGACCCGACCCGCACTGATGTCCGCCAGTTGCTGCTTTGCCGCGGTGATGCGTGCGGTCTCGTCCGCTTTGGCGGCAGAGACCCGTTCGTTGTGTTGCCATGTTTGCCGCTGCCCATTGCCCACCGCATAGGCCACAGACGCGCACAGAATCACCAGTACCGCCCACACGGCGGGGTCGCGCCACAGCAGACGCCACTCCTGGCGCAGCACGGCCACGCTTCTGGCAAGGGAGCCCCTCATCACAATGGCCTCATGCGGTGAGCCGCTACCACCGCCAGCACCGAGGCGGCAACGCACCAGGCCAACAACGACAGCAGGTTTTGCGCCTGGGCCTTCAAGGCCCAGGCCGCGCCGGGCATCTGGTAGGCCATTTCAGGAATACGCGCCCACAGCTGCGCATCGGCACGGTAAGTTTTGTCGCCGTAGCGGCTGTTGTGGGTGAGGTCATCGCTGACCATGTTTTGAATCAAGCGCCGATGCGCCTCTGCGGCCGTGGCGAAGTGAAACTGGTGGGCGTTGTCCGTTCCTGCCAAACCCATGGAAAACGGCTGCAGGGCGAGCATGGGAAACAACGGGCCTGCCAGCGCACGTTGGCGATCCTGCTGGTTCAGGCCCTCACGCAAAGCCGCCACGTGCTTGTCAAAAATGCGGTAGCCGTTCTCATCATCCCGACGCGGAAGCAGACCTCGAAAGTTCACGGGCAAGTCCTCCAGCCGCTGGACGCCATAGGTTTGCAGCACCTCGGCCTGAAATGCGATGTAAGCCGGATGTTGGGGATCGTGCCCAAAGGTTTTGCGTTTGTCCTGAGCGACAGCGCTTCGAAACATCTGGGCGCTGGGCAAGGGTGTCTGCGCCTGCGCCAGGTCAGATGCCACCCTGGACGCAACAAAACAATTGAGCAGCCAAAACGCCAACAACACGACCAGGGCCACCCTGGAGTGACGAAACCAGGCCGAGGCAGCCAAGGTCAGTGCGACAAAACCTCCCAAATACAAGGCATAACCCAGAACGGCCAAGGCCAGCCTGAGCAGGGAGTTTCCGACCGGCGTTGAGGCGCCCTCACCCGCCCAAAACACCGTAACAACAACGATCAAACACACGGGTGCCAGCAACACCGCCAGTTGAACAACCAAACCCAGTCCTTTACCCGCCAGCAAGGTGACTGAACGGCATCCCAGGCCCATCAACTGGGTCAACGTACCGCGCTCACGTTCGCCGGAAAACGCTGCGAATCCCAGCAGAATCACCACCAGCGGCAACACGGTCTGCACCATGAAGGCCAAGGACAGGCTGGCAAAACGGGCCGATAACCCCGCATCGCGTGCCGCACTGAACTGCAGCTCGTTCTGGCGGTGTGCCTCCAGCCACAAAGCGGAGCCGGTATAGGGCTGCACACCGGGGTCGGCCAAGGCCAGAGGCCCGGTTTGAGTGAAAACGTATTGCCCAAAGTGGGCCGCCGCATGCGGGTCTTTGGCCCCCTGCGACTCCCAAATGAGCCGGTCTGTGAGTGATGCCGCCGCATGGGCATGGCTTTGGCGGTGTGCTTTGTCGGCCCCGAAGGCCAGTGCGCACAACATCAAAACCAACACCAGCGCCGCGAGCAAACGCAAGCGCTTGTCTCGCCGCACGTCCAGCCACTCCTTGGCGGCAATGGTGAACCAGGCCCTCAAGGCGCAGCCTCCACCGCGCGTGACGCCGCAAGGTAAGCGGCCTCCAACTCGGTCAAGGTGACTTCGCTGGCGGACAGGGTGCGCACCAGACGGCCACGCTGCATGATGCCGATGCGGTCAGCGCATTGCTGCGCCAAAAACAGATCGTGGGTGACCATCAACACCGCCATGCCAGCCGCGCGCAAGCGCACCAGCAACTGCATGAACTCGTTGGCGGCCAAGGGATCGAGCCCGGACGTGGGCTCATCCAGCAGCAACACCTGCGCGCCTTTGGCCAGGGCGATTGCAATGCCTACCTTCTGCCGCATGCCTTTTGAATAGCCGCCCACGGGGCGCGACATGGCATCAAATTGCAGCCCGGCCTCCGCGAGCAACTGCCTCAAGTCCGCCTCAGACCGACGCCGCCCTGTGGCCAAGGTGGCGAAGTAGTCCAGGTTTTCCAGGCCACTCAAATTGCCGTAAAGCATCACCGTTTCAGGGATGTAGGCCAGCTTCTGGCGCGCCTGCAGCGGGGCTTGCGCCACATCAATCCCGCACACCAAGGCTTGACCTTCGGTGGGCGTGATGAAACCCAAAAACAAATGAATGCAGGTGGTCTTACCCGCGCCATTCGGACCGAGCATGCAGAACACCTGGCCCGCAGGCACCGTCAATTCAAGCCGGTCCAGGGCCGTGTTTTTTTCGTATCGCTTGCTGAGTGTGCGGGCTTCGAGCATGGGGGTTACAGAGAAATTTTCAACTCGGCCTGGAAGGTGCGGCCTGGAAAGGGATGGTTCACGAAGTAGGTTTTGTTGGCGAGGTTCTCAATTCCAAAACTCAGTCGTGTGTAGGGATTGAGCCTGTAGGCCACTTTGGCATCAAAGACATTGAACGAGCTGATACCGTTGTAAGCCGAGGGGTTGACGTCTGCATTGTCCAACGTGGCGTATTGGCGCCCCGAATGACGGCCCGCCAGCGACCACTGCAGCTGATCGGTTTGGTTGAACACGGCCACCAGCGAGGCCCGGGTGCGCGGAATTTGGGGGAAGTTTTTACCCACGGTGTTCGGATAAGCGCGGTTCTCCAGCACCTTGGCATCGTTGTAAGCCAGGCTGGCAGACAGATCGAGCCGAGGCAACAGTCGGCGCGCGTCCCAGGCCAGCTCCACACCACGCACGCGAACTTTGTCGATGTTCTGCGCATCGCTGGTGCTGGGCACCGTGCCCGCGTTGGTTTGGTTGAACAGCGTATCGCGGGTGCGTTCTTGGTAGGCCGTCACGCGCAGCGTCTGGTTGTCCCAGTAGCGCTGCACAGTGAAATCGGTGAAGAGACCGCGCTCAGGCCGCAGGTTGGGGTTGTTGTTGATCAAGACCACGGGCGATACGCTGCCCTGGAACAACTCCACCACCGTGGGGAAGCGGGTGGCTTTGGCCACGGACCAACGAGCCAACCAATCGCTGTTGGGGCTGTACTCCAAAGCAAATTTGGGTGACGTGGCGCTTTCAGTGCGATCGGGCAAGGTGTTCACAACACCCGCCCCATCAACCCTGGACGCATCGCTGGCACGCCAGTGTTCCTGGCGCAGTCCCAACACGGCCTTCCAATCGGGGGCAAAACGCCAGGCATCTTGCACGTACAGGGCGTGTGTTTCGGTGTTGCCGCGCGCCACACTGTTGACACCACTGGCAGCACCCAGCCAGTTGTCAGCGCGGAAGTTTCCCTGTTTGAATTCATAGGTGTCGTAGTGATAACCGAAGGTCAACCAATGGTTCTCCCCCTCCTGTGGCCGACGCTCAAACTTCATGTCCCAGGTTTTCCAGCCACTGCCGCCCATCTCACTCAAGGTGCCAGCGCCACCGTTGAAACTCGCGGGTGGTGCCTGGCTGGCGGTGCGACTGAGGTTGTCGTCCATTTTGTAAAGGGACGCCACCAGCTCATAGTTCCAACCGGTTGCATATTTGGATTTGAGTGACGCGGCATAACTGCTGTGCTGCTCCTGGCCCGAACGCGGCGAGAAGCTATTGGCCGGAATGTTGTAGCGCCGACCATTGATGTTGACGTTGCCAGCGTAGACCGGATTGCCCTGCAGGTCGCGCAGGTAGGTGGTGTCCCCTGCCGCCCCGGCTTGCCTGTCGTTGCGCCAGGACGCCAAGGTCAAGCGCCCTTGAACCTCGGGCGTGAAGTCGTAACCCAGTTTGAGCTTGACCTCGTCCTGCCGCGTACGCTCAATGCCACCCCCACCGACCCCCAGGAGGGCCACGTTCTGGCCTTGCCGGTTCTGCACAAAATGGGCGCCGCTGGCAACGAAGGTGTCGGAGGCCGTGGCGGCCGTGGTCGAAACCGGCAGCGCCACGAAACCCGTGGGTTGGCTGGTGCTGTCGAGCCGGCCCAGGCCCAACAAATAGGAAAAATCGCCGCTGCGGTTGCCGATGAAGGCATTGAGCTGGTTGCCGTCCAGGTCTGCCTGGGTGCCGAGGAAGTTGAAGGTTTGGCGTAGCACCTTGAATGAGGCATCGGCCTCGAATTTTTTCGGCATCCGCGTGGTGAACAACACCGCAGCCCCCATGACGTTGCCCGAATAAAGCGCCGAGTACGGACCGTAAATCACGTCCACGCGCTCGATTTCCTCCGGCAAGACCATGGACCAACGAGGTGCAATTTGATCTTGCGCACCCAGAAAATTCGACAACAACACGCCATCGGCCAACACCAAACCACGCGCACTCATCCGGTTGTTGGTGCCGCGTGTCTCGATGGCCGAATTGCGGTCGCCGAGGTAACGCCGCCGCGTGGCGAAATTGGGCAGGTACTTGACGCTGTCCTCCGCGCTGTTGACATTGAGCACCTCCAACTGGGCGCGCGTGGTGCTTTCCACGGCTGCGGGGGTGTTGGCATCCGTCGCTTGCCTGGACTCGCGCACACTGACCGGTGGCAAGCTGGCGTCAGCGACCACTTGGCTCCATGCAGAGCCCGCCAAAAGGGCCACGGTCGACCCTAACAAGTATTGAATTTGATGCATAAACGTACAGAAGAACTGGTTGAATGACCAACGGTCTGCTGTCTTTACGCAGAAAATTCCATCCCGGATGCAACAAAAAGCAATCCTGACCAGTGACGTTCCTCAGCCCTTCTCCGTTCGCCCTGAGCGTGTCGAAGGGTAGCGAGGGGTACCACACGCTGGCTTCGACAGGCTCAGCCCGAACGGAGGTCGGAGCGGCTCAGACGTGTCACTATTGAGCGCCCCCAGACCTGTCGCTTTGCGCCAGGTCTGGGGGCGCTCAACAATAACGAAAGCGGTTAAGAAGACTGACGTAATTGGCGGGCAGACGACTGCGCGCGCACAGTGCAGCCAACAGATCAAAACCGGTGACTCACATTCGCATAAAAAATCCGCCCTCTTGGGTCTGAAAACCTGTCGTCGTAGCCAAAGTTTTGTCCTCGGTTGGCACCACCGTTGGATGGTACGAACGGTGGCGCTTGGTTGAAGACGTTGATGAGGCCCACGTTCAACCACCAGGTTTTGTTGACCTGCCAGGCACTTTGCCAGTCCACCGTGCTGCTCCAAGGCACTTTGATGCGCACATCGTCGTACTGGCCCGTGGGTTGCCCGTTGGCATCGAGCAACTGGGCTTGAACGGCTGCATCGCGGTAGCCTGACTTGAAGTTGACCGCCACGCTGTGCCGCCACGCGCCTTGTTGTACCGTGGTGGTCCAGCGGCCTTGCCAGCGGAAAGTCACTTGGCCCAGTTCAGCGTTGTTGCCGAGCGAGGAGTAGTACGGCCCGCCAGGCACCAACTGCTGACTTTGGCGGAACACATGGGTGACGAACAACTGACTGGCCCAGGGCACACCCCAAGCGCGCCAGCGGGTTTGCAGGTCGATGTCCACGCCGCTTCGGTATTCTTTGCCGAGGTTTTGGTTCAAAGACTGAAACGCCAGGTAGGTGTTGCCGCTGGCGGTATCGCGCACAGTTGAAAACGCCCGGGCGTATTGCAGCGGGTGGGCAAACACCTCTTCTTCAGGCAATTGGTTGATCACATCGCGCAAGCCCACATGCCACAAGTCGGCCCCAATGGAAAACGCACGGTTTGGTTCCACACGAAAACCCAGGCTGAATTGCTGTGAGCGTTCGGGTTGGAGGCTGCGATTGCCACCGGCCAACACGTCGTACTGCGAGCCATTGGGACGGCAAAGCGCTTGCAGGCTTAGTGCTACCTGCTGCAAGGCGGCGGAACAGTCATAGGGCGAAGAGGTTTTCCCGTAAGACTGGAGAGAGGCCTGGGTTTGTGGCACCGTGGGCGCACGAAACCCGCTGCCCACGGAGCCGCGCCATAAAAAGCTGCTGCTGGGTTGCCAGCGGGCGCTGGCTTTGGCGGTGCTGGCCGAGCCGAAGTCGCTGTAGTGGTCAATGCGGGCCGAGGTGGTGAGTTCTAGGGTTTTGGCCAGAGGCAGCACCAGTTCCGTGTAGGCACTGCTGACATGGCGCCCGGCGCTATAGGGCTGGGCAGCGAATGAATCGCCAAAGCGCACATCGCCTGGAATGTTCGCTGCGGGGTTGGCCAATTCGCCGGTCACGGGGTCGGCCAAACGGCCTTGGGCAAACAAGCTGGGGCCGGACTCATAACGTTCGCGCTGGTGGGACACACCCAGCCCCCACACCACCGCGCCATGCGTCCACTGCGCCACGGGGCGACTGCCTTGCAATGCCACGGTGTGCAGTTGCGACACACCGCCGTCCCACGGCCCTTGGTAAGCCACCGAACGAATGGCCGCTTGCGCTTGCGGGGTTTGCTCACCGGGGCCAACAAAGGGATTGAGCAGGCCCGAGTCGAGCAAACGCCCGAAGGCCAAAGCACCGGGGTAACCGCTGATGTGGCTCTTGGCCTGGCTGCGCGAAAAACCATAACCGCCTTTGTAGTCCCAGCCCTGCCACTGGCCTTGAGCGGACAGGGCGAGGTGGCCGAAATCGGCGTTCTCGCGGCCCGCGCGTGGGCCAAGATCTGCAGCGCGGTAGAGGGCAAAGGTGTCTTGCGTGACGCCCAAGGGCAGCAGGTATTGGTTGTGCAAGGCGCTGCCTGCGGGAACGAATAACGCACCCGGCACCGGAGCGAGTTGAAAACGGGACTCGGCCCGCGAGAGCAGCGCATCCACACTGATCGAATGGTCAGCGTTGATCTTTTGAGCGAACGAACCCCACAGACTGCGCCGCTCGCGCTGAGGCAACATGGCCAAATCACCGACAAAATCGTAAGCACAGGCCGGGCTGTTGCTGGCTCCGCCAGGCACGGCAATGTGCTGGCTGGGGCAGCGGCCGCTGCGTAAATAGCTGGGGCTGATGATGTTGCCCGCATCGTCCAGCACATTGGCGGGAATGCCGCTGAGGGACGCTTGCACCACTTGGTAACGCTGGCCGTTGTGCGAAAAATCAGCCACACCACTACGGGCATAGGGCCTGGCCTTGGAATACAAGGCTTCACGCGACTCGACGCTGGCAGCCAGACTGAAGTTGCGCCCCTCCACCGCCAAATCGCCCCAGCCTTTAGAGACATTCAGCCGCTTTTCCTGACTGCCACCACGCGGCGCAGAGAACCCGAGCGTCGCCTCACCCGCAGTTAAATCGCGCCGGGTGATGATGTTGACCACACCTGCCACCGCATCGGCACCATAAAGGGAGGAGGCACCGTCCAACAGCACCTCCACGCGCTCAATCATGTTCAGTGGGAGAGAGCTCAAGTCCACTCCGGCGGCAAAGCCAGTGAGGGTTTGGCCGCCGAACTGCGCCAGGCGGCGACCGTTCAGTAGCACCAAGGTGCGCTGTTCACCCAGACCGCGCAGTGAAGCCCCGGTAAATCCGAAAGAACCCGGGCCGGCCGCCAACGCATCGCCCACACCCGTTTGCATGACAGGCAAACGCTGCAACAACTCAGCAGTGCTGGTGGCCCCAGAGCGGTTGATGTCGTCTCGGCTGATGATTTGCACCGGCAGGGCCGACTCACCGTCTATTCGGCGCAGCAAGGAGCCAGTGACTTCCACGGGTGGCAATGAAACCACGGGCGGTGCCGACTGCGCCCTGGCGGTTGAAACACAGAACGATTGCGCTGCAACGCACAGCGTCAAACCCAACGACACCCCGGCAGAGTTTTTTGTTTTTCCATTCATCACGTGCCCCGCACTCTTTTTATTTTTCACCAACCCATTAATACCGCTCGCCCCTGCACCACCAGCTCCACTTTAGCCCCCACGGGCAGGCTGAGTTTGGTGGCAACGTGGCCAAAGGGCAAGCCCGTGAGAACGGGGGTCTTGGTGAGCGAACGCAGATGGGCGACCGCGGTTTTGAGCTGATATCCCCTGTCCAGCGGCGACTTTTTGAATTCGGTGAATTGGCCCAGCAACACCGCTTTTTGAGCGTCCAGTACACCCGCTTGGTGCAATTGCAGCAAGGCCCGCTCTACGCGGTAGGGGTGTTCGTTCACGTCTTCCAAAAATAGCACACCCCCTTTGATGCGCGAGGCTGCCGGGAAGTGCGGCGTGCCCAGCAGCGAGGTCAGCATGCTCAAGTTGCCACCCCACAAACGACCCTTGGTTTGCAGGCCATCGAAACTGACCTTGGCGGCTTTGCCAGACGCTTCGTTGAAACCCACCGCCTCTAACTCGCCGCTCATGGCTTCCAAGAAACAGGCTTCGGTGATGTCGTCCACAGCCGCCACGGTTTTTGTGCCGTGGTCTTTGTCCGCCTCACGGCCAAAGTCAAAACAGGCCATAGGACCGGCCCAGCTTCGACCTAGTTCTGGATGGGGCGCATGCGCCAGCAAGGCCAACTGGAATGCCGTGAAGTCGCTGTGCCCCACCCAGCGCGTTCCCTGCTCAACGCTGTGGGCGACTTTCTCCCAATCGATGCCGTCCAGCAAACGGGTCAAGCCATAACCACCCCGACTGGCCATGGCGACCGAGGGTGCGATTTGGGCCACGCGATGGATGGCTGCCAGCCGCGTGGCATCGTCTCCGGCAAAACGTTGGTGTTTGGCCAGGGCAGCGTTATCTACCTGGACTTGAAAGCCATTCGCGCTCAAACGTTTGGCAGCTCGTTTGAGTGCTGCCGGTTCGGCGACCACGCCAGAGGGGGAAAACAAAGTGAGGGTCGTCATGGGATGAGGAGATCAGTACGGTGGGTCTTTGTCCAGTTCCAACTCCACCGCGTCGCCAGTTTGAATGGCGGCACGGTTGAGGTCATTGAATAAGGGAGTTTGCGATAGAGAGCGACCATGCCGACGCTGCCGGTACTGTGCCCGACGCAGGGCGAAAAACTCGCGCAGCACCTGGCCGCAAGGCTCTGCCAACACACCTGCGACCACCTGGGTATGGTGATTGAGCTGGGTTTGCGCAAACAAATTCACCACCGAACCGGCTGCGCCAGTTTTAGGGTCGGGCGCGCCAAACACCACCCGTTTGAAGCGGGCGTGCATCAAGGCCATGGCGCACATGGCGCAAGGCTCCAGGGTGACGAAAAGTTCGCACTCGGGCAAGCGGTAGTTCGCCAGCAAAGTGGCCGCATGGCGCAAAGCCACGATTTCGGCGTGGGCGGTGGGGTCGTGGTCAGTGATGGGGCGGTTGTAGCCGGTGGCGATCACTTGGCCGGCACGCAGAATGACCGCGCCCACGGGCACCTCGCCGACCAGGGCCGCGTTGTGGGCTTGATCCAGCGCCAGGCGCATGGCGTATTCGTCAGACGGGTTGAACTCAGGCATGTTGAAAACGCCTTATCCCAACTTCGTCACGAAACTGTCCAAGCTGCGTGCTGCTTGTTCTTGCACCTTACCCTTCAAAAAACCCGACCATCCCAACAACACGCCGGGCCGACCCAAGGCCTGACGCGACCAACGCCAGAAATCAAAGTGGTCGACGTGGCGGTGAATCAAGCCGTCCCGAAATTGAAACTGTGCGTCAATTTGGTTGTGTACGGAGCGACCGGTTTTGCTGAAGGTGTACCGGGCTTCCCAATGGGCAGACCCTGACGCGTCGTTGGCCTGCACATCGGAAAAACTGAGCTGCAAGTCTTTGCCCTGGGTACACAACATGCGCCACATCTGGGCGGCACGTGGGCCGCGCAGGTCGAAGGCTGGGTCGGTGAAGTGCACGTCGGGGTGGTAACAACTGGCCATGACAGCCCAGTCGCGCTGGGCAAAGGCGGTGTAAAAACGGGTGATCAACGCGGCGTGAGGATGTGGGGTCATGGCGGCACGGTGTCGTCGCAGGTACGACAGTGTCGCAGTTTGTCAGGGGCGTTTTCCAGTGCCCTTCACCGAGGGCTATTCCTGGGGGCCATCAACCCATGACCAGGCTGGATTGCATCTTCACCCAACGGTTGGCATAACGGGTGATCAAGCTGGCGCAGCGTTTGAGGTCGGCCAGCTCGGCAGGCGTCCAGCAACGCGGAGTATCTACCTGCTCGCAACACAACAACCCCTGGGCGCGACCGTTGTAAGCGAATACGGCGTCTAACAGGGCCGTCACTCGCAGCGGGCGCAAATAGGATTCGCGCATGCCGTCCAGCCGCGCATCCAAGGACGTGTCGTGGCACACATAAGCACCTGCCGAGAAAATTTCATGGAAATAGTCACGGTACTGCTCTTGGTGCAACTCGGCACCAGCGGGCAAATACTCACCGGATTCCGCGTAGCCACCGGTACACCGCATCACACTCAATCCTGGCTCACCATGAAAGGCCCACATCGACACACGCGAGCACTGAAAGTGCTTTTGGATCGCTACCAGGCAGGCCTTTTGCGCGGCGATACGATCCAACTCACCGACCAGCGCCCGGGCGGCGATGTACTCGATTTGTTGATCCAATTGCTTGTTTGCCACGTCTGCCTTGCGGTGCAACAAACGCACCTTGATGTCGACTGCTGCGGCACTTTGCCGAAGCGAAGGACAGAAACAGGTTAACGCATGTTGCAAGGCTTTGTTGCACTAAATTGCAACTGGCTGTGGCGTTCGGTTTGGCTTCAAACCAAGGAGCGCTGCAGGCGGATTTCCTCGATGCGTGTCCCACCTATGTCCACGGTTTTGGCCGACGACAATTCGCGTTTGAAACCCGCCAGGTCATAAAACCGCAGCGCGCGTTCGTTGCGCAAGGCCACCCAGAGCGTCACTTTGGTGCAGCCTTCTTCTTGCAGCCCGTCGCGGGCCGCATCCCACAAGGCCAAACCGACGCCACGGCCCCAATATTCAGGGTGGGCATAAAGCGCCCAGATTTCACCGGTTGACGACGGGCTGCCTTTGTCGCGCGAGCGGTCAAAGGCCACAAAGCCCACGATCTGGTTGCCGTCACAAGCCACCACCACTTGGGGTTCGCACAGATCGATGGCTTCACGCCAAAGCGCCTGGCGTTTGTCCACCGACAGAGCGGTCAAATGTTCATCAGGGAAGATGCCTTTGTAGGCTTGACGCCAAGCGGCCACATGGATTTCGGCAATGGCTTTGGCGTCACGAAGGGTTGCGGGACGAGAGGAGAACACAGGCATGAGGAATGTACGAAACTAAAACACGGGGAAAAAACAGAGGCGAATTGTGGCCGCAGAAAACGACTGGGCCACCTGATTGACTAGAAAAAAACTATTGATTTTTTTGACATTCGTGCGGCCGCCACGAGCCGTGTGGTGTAGGAACCCGTCACCGAATCGGTTTGGTCTTGCCCTTGGCGGCAACCGCACCGCGTCTGGCCGCACCGCCCTGCGCCGTGTCGCGTGGTGGCAGGCCGGTGTGTTGGGTGAGCAAACGTCCGCGCGGTGGGCTTTTAACGGCCGACTTCGCAGCCGGTTTCACCACCGAGGTCTTCACGCCAACCGCCGTGGAATTTTTGCGCCGTGTGCTTTGGTAGCTGCCGTCCGTCGCGGGCTGAAAGCTCGGAATCAAATGGTGCTTCCCGTTGCCAATGAGGTCGGCCCGACCCATGCTCTTCAGTGCTTCGCGCAACAGCGGCCAGTTGTTAGCGTCGTGGTAACGCAAAAAGGCCTTGTGCAAGCGGCGGCGTTTGTCACCGCGAACAATGTCGACCGACTCGCCCTTCATCGGGTCCCGGCTGATGCCTTTGAGCGGATTTTTCCCCGAGTGGTACATGGCCGTGGCCGTGGCCATGGGGCTGGGGTAGAAAGTTTGGACTTGGTCGGCCCGAAAGCCGTTTTTCTTCAGCCAAATGGCCAGGTTCATCATGTCTTCGTCGCTGGTGCCCGGGTGGGCAGCGATGAAGTAAGGAATGAGGTACTGCTTCTTTCCTGCCTCGATGCTGAACTTGTCGAAGAGCTGCTTGAAACGGTCGTAAGAGCCCATGCCGGGCTTCATCATCTTGGACAAAGGCCCGCCTTCGGTGTGCTCAGGCGCAATCTTCAAATAACCGCCCACGTGGTGGGTGACGAGCTCCTTGACATATTCGGGCGACTTCACGGCCAGGTCGTAACGCAGGCCCGAGCCAATCAAAATCTTCTTCACACCGCGCAGAGCACGAGCACGGCGGTACATGTGAATGAGCGGGCCGTGGTCGGTGTTGAGGTTGGGGCAAATGCCGGGGTAGACGCAACTCGGTTTGCGGCAAGCCGCTTCAATCTCCGGGCTTTTGCAGCCGATGCGGTACATATTGGCGGTGGGGCCGCCTAGATCACTGATGACACCGGTGAAACCTTTGACTTTGTCGCGTATGTCTTCGATCTCGCGTATCACCGAGTCTTCACTGCGGCTTTGAATGATGCGGCCTTCGTGCTCGGTGATGGAGCAAAAGGTGCAGCCACCGAAACAGCCTCGCATGATGTTGACGCTGAAACGAATCATCTCCCAGGCAGGGATTTTGGTTGCTCCGTCGTGGCTGCCGTTTTCATCGGCATAGCTCGGATGGGGGCTGCGCGCATAGGGCAGATCAAACACATGATCCATCTCGGCGGTGGACAGCGGAATGGGCGGCGGGTTGATCCACACGTCCCGCGCGATATGGCCCTCGCCGTGGCGTTGTACCAAGGCACGGGCGTTGCCGGGGTTGGTTTCCAGATGCAGCACGCGGTTGGCGTGGGCATAAAGCACGGGGTCGCTTTTGACTTGTTAGTAGGACGGCAGGCGAATCACCGTGCGTTCGCGGGGCGGCATTTTGATGCGGCCGGTCGCCGCGTTTGTGGCATTGGGAATGAATTTCAGCGTTTGTGTGGCCGCACCCAACGGTGAGGCAGTTGCGCCCTCTTCCTTGGCACAAGTCGTGCCCTGCTCCGCCGCCTGTTCGCTGGTGGTTTGGTAGGGGTTGATGTGGCTGTCAATACGACCGGGGCGGTCTACCTCGGTGGAGTCAATTTCAAACCAATCGCTGGCCGAGTGGTCGTCGTTGCGGCGAATGAAGGCCGTGCCGCGCACATCGGTGAGTTTCTCGATGGGTTCGCGTGCGGCCAAGCGGTGGCTGATTTCGATGATGGCGCGCTCGGCATTGCCGTACAGCAGCAAGTCGCATTTAGCATCCACCAAGATGGAGCGGCGCACTTTGTCTTGCCAGTAGTCGTAGTGGGCAATGCGGCGCAGCGAGCCCTCAATACCACCCAAGATGATGGGCACCTCTTTGTAGGCTTCGCGGCAACGCTGGGAGTACACCAAGGAGCAGCGGTCGGGGCGCTTGCCACCCAAACCACCGGGCGTGTAGGCGTCGTCGCTGCGAATTTTGCGGTCGGCGGTGTAGCGGTTGATCATGGAATCCATGTTGCCGGCGGTCACGCCGAAATACAGATTCGGTTTGCCCAGTGCCTTAAAAGGCTCCGCGCTTTGCCAATCGGGCTGGGCAATGATGCCCACGCGAAAGCCCTGTGCTTCCAGCGTGCGGCCAATCACTGCCATGCCAAAACTGGGGTGGTCCACATAAGCATCACCGGTGACGAGCACGATGTCGCAACTGTCCCAGCCCAAGGCGTCCATCTCCGCACGGCTCATCGGCAAAAACGGTGCCGTGCCAAAACGTTTGGCCCAGTAAGGGCGATAAGCGGTCAGCGGCTTGGGCGCTACCGAAGCCGGGGCTGGCAATTTAACAACAGCAGACGTAACAGCAAGGGTGTCGGACACGGTGGGACAGTTCAGGGCGCGCCTACTCGGGGCAACTCAGCATTGTCGCTGCTACGCGGCCAAATCACCAGCCTGCAAGCCCAGTCTCCGTGAGGTGATTGCCTTGAACTCCAAGAAAAACACGCCACCAGGTTGTAACAAACGAACGAATCTGAGCAGAAGCTGAAGAGAGACCGCTTCCTGGCCGATATGCTGGCGGTATCGCGCATTTTGAGTGCGCCTTGAATCTGCTTTGGATCTGCCCGTCATGGACACCTACACCCTTGTTGCCGCCCTCGTGGTTTTGTTGCTGGCCGCTCTGGTGGCTTGGTGGTGGAACAAAACCAAAAAAGATGGCAAAGCGGCTTCTAGCCACACAGGAGAGGACGAAGCCAGCGCACCCGAAGGCGCTTTTGGTGCGGTGGCAACCGAAGCTGAGCCCTCGACCCAAGGGCTGGACACCCAGCCCCTGAGCACCCAGCCACCCGACTTTGCCGACACCGAATCCAGCGGCCCCGACACCGAACAAGAAACCCAGCCGCCCGACTTGAGCGAAGAAGAGGCGCAAAACCTGCTGCGCCGTTTGCAAGAGGCCGCACTGCTGGACGCGCAAGAAGCCGCTCAAAAAGCAGCACGGGAACAAGCTCAACAGCAAGCCTTGGAACAAGCGCAGCGCGAGGCGGCTGCGGCCAAGGCGGCACTGGCTCAAAAAATGGCGCAAGAGCAGCTTGCCAGGGAACAAGCTCTGGAAGAACAAGCCCGGGCCTTGCGCGAACAACAGGAAGAACAACAGCGCCAGCAAGCGTTAGCGGAACAACAAGCAGCCGAACTTGCAGCCAAGCAAGCACTGGCCGCCGAAGCCGCGCGTGAAAAAGCGCTGCTGGAAAAACTGCGCTCCGAACGGTTGGAGCGCGAACGCTTGCAAGCCTTGCAACTCGCCCGCGAGCAAGAACAGGCGCAAAAAGAACGCGCTGCGCGTGCAGAACAAGTCGCGGCACAGCAAGCGGAACAAGAACGTCAGATGTTGCTGGCGCGCGAGCAAGCTCAAAAAGCCGCAGAACAAGCAGCCCAGGCAGCTCCACCTTCTCCCGCTGAATCGGCGAAGGCCACTGAGCCCCTCCCCCCCGCGCCACAGCGCCCACCACGTTCTGCGGCCGACATCGTGGTCATGGTGGCAGACGATTCCAAACTGGTTCGTGTCAAAGCCAGCCGTTTATTGGCCAAACACCAGTATCAGGTGCTGTTGGCCGAAGACGGCACCGATGCCGCAGCACAAATGCAGTCCACCGTGCCCGACATCCTCATCACCGACGTTGAAATGCCAGGCATGGACGGTTTTGAGCTCACCCGCCATGTGCGCGGCAACGCGCGCACCGCCCACATTCCCGTCATCATGATCACCGCCGCAGACGACCGCCACCAAGCCGCCGCGCAAGAAGCGGGAGTCAATGTGCTGCTGGGCAAGCCCTATGAAGACGAGGACTTGATTTCGCGCATTGAATCAACGCTACGTGCCGCTTGACCCCGAGTAACTTACACAGCGGCAGCGGGTGCCTCTTCGTCATCCACTAAGAAACCACCACTTTGATGCGCCCACAGCCGCGCATACAAACCGCCTCGGGCCAGCAAACTTGCATGCGTGCCCTCTTCCATAATGCGACCTTGGTCTAGCACGATGAGCCTGTCCATGGCCGCAATGGTGCTCAGGCGGTGGGCAATGGCGATCACTGTTTTGCCTTGCATCAGGCTGTAGAGGCTGGTTTGGATGGCGGCCTCTACCTCGCTGTCCAAAGCGCTGGTGGCCTCGTCCAGCAGCAAGATGGGTGCGTCTTTGAGCATGACACGTGCAATGGCAATGCGCTGACGCTGGCCACCCGAGAGTTTCACACCGCGCTCGCCCACATGGGCGTCGTAACCCGCTCGCCCCGCCGGATCAGTGAGGTGAGCGATGTAGTCGTGGGCTTGCGCGCGCTTGGCGGCGGCCACCATTTGTTCTTCGGTGGCGTCGGGGCGGCCGTACAGAATGTTCTCGCGCACCGAACGGTGCAGTAGCGACGTGTCTTGCGTCACCATACCCACTTGGGCGCGCAAGCTGTCTTGGGTGACATGGGCAATGTTTTGCTCGTCAATGAGCACCCGGCCCGACTGCACATCATAAAAACGCAGCAGCAAGTTCACGATGGTGGACTTACCCGCGCCCGAGCGCCCCACCAAGCCAATTTTTCTCCAGGACGAATGTGCAAATTCAGCCCTTGAATCACCTGGTTCTCGCCACCGTCTTTTTCACCGTAAGAAAAACTCACATCCTCAAAGCGCACCTCACCGCGCTGCACATTGAGCGGCTTGGCATCGGGCGCGTCCCGCACGGTTTGCACGCGACTCAAGGTGTTGATGCCGTCTTGCACCGTGCCAATGTGTTCAAACAGGGAGGAAAACTCCCACATCACCCAATGGGAAATACCGTTCAGCCGCAACGCCATGGCGGTGCTGGCCGCCACCGCCCCCACGCCCACATCACCACGCGACCACAGCCACAAACTGCTGCCCGCCGTGGCGGCGATCAAGCCCATGCTCAGGCTGTGGTTCACCACCTCAAACCCACTGACCAAACGCATTTGCGCGTGGGCGGTTTTCATGAAGTCTTGCATGGCGCCACGTACAAACACCGATTCACGCCGTGCGTGAGAGAAGAGCTTCACGGTGGCAATGTTGGTGTAGGCATCGGTGATGCGGCCCGTCATCAACGACCTGGCATCGGCTTGTGATTTCGCCACCCGGCCCAGGCGCGGCACGAAGTACACCAAAGCCAACACGTAAAACACCAACCAGACCAAAAAGGGCAGCAACAACCAGGCGTCAAAACCACCGGCCAAGGCGGTCATGGTCACAAAGTAGATCACCACAAACACCAAAATGTCCGCCAAGATCATCCAGGTGTCACGCACCGCCAGCGCGGTTTGCATCACCTTGGTGGCCACGCGGCCCGCAAACTCGTCTTGGTAAAAACCCATGCTCTGACTGAGCATCAAGCGGTGAAAGTTCCAGCGCATCAACATGGGAAAGTTGGCCGCCATGCTTTGGTGCTTAAGCAAGGTTTGCAGCAACACCAAAACCGGGCTGGCCAACAAAATTCCCACCAGCAACAACAAACTCCCACGGTGCTGCGACCACAGTTGCCCCGGCGGCACTGCAGAGAGCCAATCCACCACCTGCCCCAACATGCCAAACAGCAAAGCCTCAAACGCACCGATCACAGCGGTGAGCAAGGTCATGCCCAGCAAATAAGGTCGCAAGCCTAGGGTGCAGGCCCACAAAAAAGCGAAAAATTGCTTGGGCGGTTCAGTCGGCAGCGCGTCGGGGTAAGGGTGAACGCGACGTTCAAAGTACGTCAGTAGGGCATTGAGCACGGGCTGAGGTCTCCAGAATTGGCGAAGAACCTATCCGTCAGTAGG
>JBJTHI010000264.1:0-1572 GCA_046094425.1 Burkholderiales bacterium
GATCAGGCCGCCATCTTCTCCGCCCTCAAGACCAACAAACCTTCAGCCAACCCCCAACTCAGCCTGTTGTAGTGGCAATTTGAACTTGCACCCTATACAGATCAACCACTTACGCGCTTTGGTGTCGAACTCAGGAGAGCACCTTGAAGCCGCGCTCGATATCGGCCAAGGCCTTGTAGCGCTGGACGATCTGCGCGGCGCTCAGGTCGGTCACGTTGGTCACCAAAAGCAGCTTGCCGTCCATCAACTCGGCGCGTTGCTGGGCCTGGGCGTCGATGTCATAGGTGAACAGCTCGGACTTGAGATCAACCCTGATGATGCGGCTGAGGTGAGCGTCGCACACCTCGTGGAAAAAGCGCGCCTTGGCGCCACTGTCGGAGAGCTTTCTGCCGCGGCGGGTTTGACCGGCATCCTGCGCATCGAGCTTGCCGGCCAACTGATCGGCGCGGGTTTGTAAGGCTGCAATGCGTTGGCGCCGCTTGTCCGTTTGCTCACGGGCCCGTTCGGGGTTGTGGGCTACTACCAGGCGATGCGTTTGCCAACGTGCCTCGCCGATGAACTCCTGGGGCGTCTGCGTGGCCTGGGCTTGCAGGCTCTGCAGAATTTCTTCGAAGTCGCCGTAACGCCGCCCTGGCACCGCCAGGATAAATTCCAGTGGCTGGCCCTTGACCACCTCAAACTTGCTCAACTCCTCAAGGTTGTCCAGCGACAGCAGCCCACGATCAGCCACCACGATCAGCCGGCGGATATGGGGAAAGCGTGCCAGCACCTTGCGCAGTGTGGGCTCCAGCGTTGGTGCCTCGCTCGTGTTGCCGGCGAAGACCTCGTGGTAAATCGGCATGCCGTCGGCGGTCTGCACCACACCGAGCATGAACTGGCGAGCGATGAGGCCCTCTTTGGACATGCCGTACTGGCGCACGTCACCGTCTTGCTCGCTCAAGCCTTCGGTGCGAATCGTCGTCAGGTCGTAGAACACCACCGAGAGTTCAACATCGACCAGTGGTCTCAGCAGTGCGGCTACGCATTCGTCGACAGCCGCTTGATGGTCCATCAGCGCATCCATGCTGCGCAGCAAATGCTGGTGGGTCAGCCGCTGGGCGTCGATGCCGGGCATGCTCACCGTTTGCAGCCATCGCAGCACGCCGAGCTTGGAGTCTGGATCGCACAAGCGGTTGAAAACCATCACGCGCAGCGCCTGCTCGACCGGCGTGGTGTAGCGGGCGCGACGGAAGATGGCCCCCAGGCCATCGAAGCCCAGTTCATGCCAAAGCTGATCCAGTGCCCACACGTCGCCTAGGGCCAGGGCTGACTCGAAGCGCACTTGCGCAGCAGGTGCGTCAACGCTTGAGCGGCCCTTGGCACGCAGCAAGCTGTTCATCAGGGCGTCTACCTGACCGCCGTCTTCGTCGACCCGGCCGATGGTTGCCAGAGTGCGCTGGCGTGGCCTGCCGTGCTCGTCGCGATAGGACTCGACAAGCTGCGCATAGGTGTGTCCGCTGGATCGGGTGAGTTTGATGAACATTCCCGGAGTCTAACGGAAACACCACTATCTGCCAATACTTTACAAAGCAG
>JBJTHI010000265.1:0-11904 GCA_046094425.1 Burkholderiales bacterium
GGCTTGGTCTGCCCCCTCCAGCTTGGCCTCCAGTTTGTGCTGCAAACGTTCGGCCGAGAGTTGAATCGGCGTGAGCGGGTTTTTGATTTCGTGCGCCAAACGCCGCGCCACCTCGCTCCAGGCCTGGCTACGCTGGGCCGACACCACCTCGGTGATGTCGTCAAACACAATCAGCCTGGCGCCACCGGGCATGCGCGCGCCGCGCACAAGCAGGGTGAGGGTGTCCTGCTGCGGCCCGTCCAAATGCTGTACGGGCTGGGTCGAGGTTTGCAATTCAAACGAATCTTGCCACTGGTCGCGTTCACCGGCTTCGGGGTGGGTGGTCAAGGTTTCAAACCGCTGCCGCACGGCTGCTGCAAATGTCTCCAAGCTGGTCACTTCACCCAAGCCGCGGCCTCGATAGACGGACAGGGGCAGGCGCAAAATTCGGGTGGCACCAGGGTTGACGGTGTCGATCAACCCATGCCGGTCAAACACAATCACACCGGCGGTGAGGTTGTCCAAGATGGTTTGCAGATTGGTGCGTGCGCCCTCCACCTGGGCCACGCTGCGTTGCACCAGGGCGCGGGCATCGGACAACTGCTCGGTCATGTCAGCAAAAGAGCGGGTGAGTCCGCCAAGCTCATCGCGCGAGGCGAAGACTTGTTTGGCGCTGAGGTCGCCTTGGGCTACTTGTTTCATGCCCTCGGCCAACAACAACAAAGGCCGTGCCAATTGGTTGGCCAGCATGACGGCCAGCAACAAAGCGCCAAACACCGCCATGACCAAGGCCAGGGTCAAGGTGCCGATGTACATCTGCCGCAGCCCAGCCCGGGCGAGGCTGCGTTGTTGGTATTCACGGTAAGCCGCCTGAACCGGCAGCGCATTGGCAGCAATGGATTGCGGCACGAGCTGCGTGACATAAAGAAACCGGTCTTGCTGGCGCAGATCCAGCACGTTGGTGGGCAAGTAGGCCAGTGCTCGAATGCGTGGTGCAGACGCCAGACTTCGGGGCGTGCTAGCAACAGCAGAGGCACTGACGTCGTCTTCCAAGCCTTCTATTTGGCTGGCCACTCGGCTGCTGCGTGCCTGGCGCAGCAAAGAAGCGGAGGGTCGGTCGGGGGTCAGGATCATGCCATCCGGGTCCAAACTCAACAGCGCTTGGCCGTTGGCACTCACCACGGAAATCGTCTGCACCGCCAGTTGCTCTCTGAGGCGCTCCAGTTGCAAGGGCTGCACCGGCCCACGTGATTCGGCCAAACGTTCTGCCGCCAACCGGGTTTTGCGCGCCAGCTCATCCACTTGCGCGTCCAGTGTGCTGCGGCCCAAGTTCAAACCGGCATCCAGTGCGCCCTCCACTTTCACGTCGAACCAACTTTCAATGCTGCGCGATACAAACTGATAACTCACCGTGTAGATGAGCACACCGGGCAACACCGCCACCAAGGCAAAAATGGCGGCCAGCTTGAGCAACAAACGGCTGCCAAACTTGCCATGCAGCACGCGCAACCACAAACGAATGGCGGTGCCGACAATGACCAGTACCAAGAGTGCCGCCATCGCCACATTGACGCCGAACAACCACAGGTAGTGGCGCTCGTAAAAGTCGCGGTTGTTGGTGGCCACTGCCAGCAAAAAAGCCAATACCAGCCCCGTCCCCAAGGTGGCCACCAAGGAGACAATCCACATCCAGCGCGAGGTTTTGGTCACGGGCTCAACCGATCTTGCTATTCAAAGCGCACCGTGTTCTCTAAGCGCAAATTCCACTCGGGCAGCCCACTGATGCCAATTTGCATGGGGCGGGGCAACAAGGTGGTGTCCAGTTTGTAGCTCAAGGCGATGTAGTGGCCAGAGCCACTGTCTACCTCACGCAAATCGGCCAGCTTCCAGTTGCTGACCCGGCGCACAGCAGCCAGCGCATCCCCCAAATTGTCAAAACTTTGACTCAAGCCGCCAAAACTCACCCGGTACTGCCGGGCCAAGGGCTGGTAGGCCAAACGCCAGGTTCGACTGACGCGGGCAATGCGTTTGTCGCGCCAGTACCAGCGTTCGCGCAGCAGCTCGGCTTCGGCCACAAAATGCAATGGTGTGCCTTTGAGCAAGGCATCTTCCAGCAGCCGCGACAACTCGAAGCGCACCGAAAAATTCAAAAGCAGGCCATCATCGCCGCGCACAACTTCGACATTACCGAGTTCGACCCCCGGGGCTGGCGCTTGAGCGCGCGCGGGCTGGTATCCCAGAAAAAAAATGGCCGCAACAACAAACCACGTCAACACCCAACTCTGGAGCGTCCGCAGCCATCCTGGCTTGATCGTTTGATTGATGACACGGCGGCCAGCGGGCATGGGCTTGTTCTTTGGCGGGTACTGTGGGCGGGTCTCAGGGGAGTTGCACCCCCGAGTCTGTGGTTTGACCTTTGACTAACAGCGCATAAAAAAATCCATCCGCCCGCAAACGTTCAGACAGGCTTTGATTGTCGGGCAGGCTCAGGTGGTGGTTGGGCGCAATGGCGTGGGGCAGGTGCTGCGCACCACTTTGGCGTTGCAAAAATGCGTCGATCTGGTCTTGGCCTTCGGCTCTAAAGACCGAGCAGGTGCAGTAAAGCAGGCGACCACCAGGCACCAGCAGGGGCCACAAGGCGTCCAGCAATTGGGTTTGGGTGCGGGCCAGGGAAGGTATATCGGCCTCGCGCCGCAGCCAACGCACGTCAGGGTGGCGGCGCACAATACCCGAGGCGCTACAGGGAGCATCCAACAAGATGGCATCAAACGGCTGTCCGTCCCACCAGGTGCTGGGCTGGCCCGCGTCGGCGGCCACCAGTTGCGCCTTTAAACCCAGCCGACCCAAATTCTCTTGAACGCGAGACAGGCGTGCCGCGTCTTGATCCAAGGCGGTGAGCTGCACATCGGCCAATTCCAACAGGTGGGTGGTCTTGCCACCCGGGGCGGCGCAGGCGTCCAGCACCCGGGCACCCGGGGGCAGTGGCGGCAGGCCCGCATCACCATCCACCCCCAGCAACCACGGCGCAGCCCATTGAGCGGCGGCGTCTTGAACCGACACGTGGCCGAGGTCAAACCCCGGCAGTTGGTTTACTGGACAGGGTTGATCCAACACAATGGCTTGGGCACCGACCAGGGTGCCACCCAGACCCAAGGCTTGCAGTTGCGCCAAATAGGCTGCTGGCGTGTGGTGACGGGCATTGACCCGCAGCGTCATGGGCGCACGCTGGTTGTTGTGCGCCAGCATGGCCTGCCAGTGGCTTGGCCAGTCTTGCTGCAAACGGGCGATCCACCAGGTGGGGTGGTTGAACGCGGCAGCGGGTAGTTGCATCACGCTTTGCACCAGGCCATCTTGTTCACGCAAAAACCGCCTCAGCACCGCATTCACAAAACCGCTGCTCGCCGCTTGCCGTGAACGCGCGGCGGCCACGGCCTGATTCACCAGGGTGTGGGGCGCGTAGCCTGGGGCGGCCTCGTCAAGCACACCCCCTGGTGCCTGGGGCCTGAGCAAAGCCAAAGCGGTGAGCAACAAGGCATCTATCGCGGGGGGTGGGTTTTTAGGTGCCAGCAAACGCCGCACAGCCTGCGCAAAACCCAAATGGCGCAGCACCTCGAAACTCAAGGCTTGGGTTCCCGCGCGGGCGGCGTTGGGGCACTGTTTAAGCACTTCGGTGAGGGAGCGCCCGGCCAGCACGGCGGCAACCGCATCGGCGGTGTGACCGAGCAGCAAGGACAAGGGCAAGGCTTGACGCTTTAGAGAATGCGCCGTGGAATTGGGAGATGAGTGTGATGGCTGGGAATGCACCTGTGCAGTCTAAGGGTGAGTTCCGCACGCCATCCGAAAGCGCTCATGGGTCGGTTAACCTTGCGGCCTGAAATTGAGAAAGCCACGCATGTCCGACGACAGCCCAACCGCCCTGGTTCTTAGCGACACCGAACTCGCCAAACTTCCCGCCTCGCAGCGCATTCGCTACCGGCTGGTGAAGAGCAATTGCCGCTACCACGCCAACGACAACATTGCCGCCCAGATTCAACCCGGCGAGCTGGATGAATTACGCGCCGAGGTGCAAGCCAAAATGCAGGAGGTGCTACAGGCACTGGTGATCGATACCGAGAGCGACCACAACACCCAGGACACCGCTAAACGGGTGGCCAAGATGTTTGTCACCGAGGTCTTCAGGGGCCGTTATGTGCCCATTCCTGAAGTCACCGAATTTCCCAACTTCTCGCGTTTGAACGAGCTGATGATCGTCGGCCCCATCACCGTGCGCAGTGCCTGCTCCCACCACCTGTGCCCCATCATGGGCCGGGTGTGGATAGGCCTGCTGCCCAACGAACACTCCAATTTAATTGGCCTCTCAAAATACACCCGCATTTGTGATTGGGTGATGAGCCGCCCGCAAATTCAAGAAGAAGCCGTGACCATGCTGGCCGATGAATTGCAGCAGCGCGTGCGCCCTGATGGCTTGGCCATCGTCATGGAGGCCGACCACTTTTGCATGCACTGGCGCGGCGTGAAAGATGCCGACACCCAAATGACCAACAGCGTGATGCGCGGCGCGTTTTTGAAAGACGCCAACCTGCGCCGCGAGTTTTTGTCTTTGCTCAGTAAAAAGAACTGATTGATTGGAGCCAAAAATGCTTGTCCGTTTGCTCTACGCCAGCCGCGCCTCAGACACCATGACGGCCGAGGGTTTGGCCCTCATCATGAAGCAGTCCAAATCCAACAACACCAAATCAGGCATCACCGGTGTGCTGTGTTTGTCGGGCGGCATTTTTCTGCAAGTGCTGGAGGGCGGCCGCAATGCAGTGAGCGCGCTCTACAACCGGATTGCAGCCGACCCCCGGCACCGTGATGTGGTGTTGCTGCACTACCAAGAAATCAACGAACGCAGTTTCGCCGGTTGGTCCATGGGCGAGGTCAACATGGCACGTCTGAACCCGGCCTTGCTGTTGAAATACTCAGAGACGGCCACGCTGGATCCCTATGCCGTATCGGGGGCGGTGTCGATGGCTTTGTTTGAGGAATTGGTGGCGACGGCAGCGGTGATGGGCAAAGGGTGAACCGGGTTCAACTCCCCGCCTTGTCACCCCACAAAACCTTCAACCGCGCATCGCGCCCGCAACTGGCACGGTAGTAGTTGTAGCGCACCGGATTTTTCTTGTAGTAGTCCTGGTGGTAGCCCTCGGCAGGATAGAAGGTGGTGGCTTTGACGATCTCGGTGACGATGGGATCTTTGAAGGGTTTGGTCTTCTCCAGCGCTGCGCGTGAGGCTTGTGCAATCTTGAGTTGTTCATCGTCCACCGCGAAGATGGCGGTGCGGTAAGGTGAGCCCACATCGCAGAACTGGCGGTCTTTCACGGTGGGGTCGATGGTGCGCCAGTAGCGCTCCACCAAGGTGGCGTAGCTGACTTTGCGTGGGTCAAACACGATTTCCACCGCTTCGGCATGGCCGGTGTTTTTGGACGAGACCTGCTCGTAAGTCGGGTTGGCCGTGCTGCCACCGATGTAACCCGAGGTGGTGGCTAGCACGCCCTCTACTTTGTCGAAGTCAGACTCCACACACCAGAAGCAGCCGCCCGCAAAAATGGCGCGGGCGGTAGCAGCGGGCGTGGTGGATTGGGCATGGACTGTCAGTTGCCAAATGCCAAGCAGCGTGGCGACACCCAGGGCGGCGCACTGCGCCAAGAAACGTCGTTGCAAAGACCGGGTTTTCATGCAGCAGCCTCCGGGATGAATTCAAGGGCGACACCGTTGTTGCAGTACCGCTTGCCTGTGGGTGCAGGCCCGTCGTTGAAGACGTGGCCGTGGTGGCCGCCGCAGCGGGAGCAGTGGTATTCGGTGCGCGGGTAAACCAATTTGAAATCCGTGCGGGTGCCGAACACACCGGGCAAGGTGGAATGAAAACTCGGCCAGCCGGTGCCGCTGTCGTATTTCATGGCCGAGGTGAACAGCGGCAACTGGCAACCAGCACAGCGGTAAATGCCTTTGCGCTTTTCCCGGTTCAAGGGGCTGGTGTGGGCGCGCTCTGTGCCTTCTTGGCGCAGCACCTGGTATTGGGCGGCGCTGAGGCGCTGTCTCCACCGGGCGTCGGTCAGTGTGAGTGGCTCAATGGCAGAGGTGCTGGCCGCTGTAGCGGAGGTAGACAGTGCGGCGCTGGGCAACCAGCCCAGGGTGGACAAAAGGGCGAGCAGGTTTCGGCGAGTGAGGGATGGCATGAGGGGCTCCTAGAAGCACTGGTATGGCGCTTAGGTCGCGCCAGCAGGGAATATCTTTCATGCGTTCGTGCAGGTCCTGGCGTGCACGAACACACGAAAAATGCCCCCCTTCACCCATCAAACCAAACTATCGGCCCAAATCGTGCGTGCCCAGTTCCAGGCGTAGACCGCTTCCAAGGTGTTCGGCGCGGTGGAAACACCGCCTGAGCCCGCCACGGTCTTGAAGGTTTTTTCCGCCGCCACATACTCATGCACGCTGGCCACATGGATGACGTTGGCCGCATCCACAAAGCTGTAGCAGGTGTTGGTGAGCATGGGCGCTGGGTTGATTTCCCAGCCGCTCAATTCCGCCACGATGGCCGCCGCCGCCACCTTGGCATGGGCGTTGGCCATGTGGCCGCTCTTGGGCATTAGCGGCGCAGTTTGAATCGAGTCGCCCAGCACATGCACGTCTTTGGCCGCGGTGCTTTCAAAGTTCAGGTAGTTCACCCCCACCCAGCGCGCGTTGGAATTGGCCAGGCCCATTTGCACGGCCAGGCTGCCTGCGCGCATGCGGGGCAACACGTTGAGCACGTCGGCTTTCACATCGTCTTGCACCTCGAACTTCACGGTGTTGGTGTTGCCATCCACAGCCACGGCTTTGTGCTGGGGCCGGTACTCCACCATGCCGGCGTACTGCTCGGCCCAGACCTTTTTGAAGAGGCCAGGTTTTGACGTGACATCGGCGTTAGCGTCCAGTATCAATACCTTGGACTTGGGCTTGGCCGCTTTGAAATAACTCGCCACCTGGCAAGCGCGTTCATATGGCCCAGGCGGGCAACGGTAAGGGGCTTCAGGAATAGTGAGGGCATACACGCCCCCATCGGGCATGGCTTCCAATTGGCGGCGCAGGGCCACGGTTTCTGCTCCGGCCTTCCAGGCTTGCAAAATTTTGCCGTCCGCATTGGCTTGTTTTAAGCCGGCCACGCTGTCCCATATCAAATCAATGCCGGGGGAGAGCACGAGTTTGTCGTAGGCGATGGTGGGGCCGGATGCGAGCACCGCCACTTTTTTGGTGGTGTCCACACTGACCACAAAGTCTTTCACCACCGGAATGCCGTGGGCTTTGGTCAGGCCGTCGTATGGACGGGTCACGTCGTCCAAGGTTTTGCTGCCGCCCAGCACCAAGTTGCTGATGGGACAAGACACAAAACTGGCATTGGGCTCCACCAGCACCACGTCAATTTTGGAATCGGACAGCAGGCGGATGTACTTGGCCGCTGTCGCGCCGCCATAACCACCGCCCACCACCAAGACGCGGGCTTTGGAAGGAATCGAGCCGACCGAAGCACAGGCCGAGAGGCCCAGCAAACTGATGGCGCTGGCCGACTGAAGGAAAGATCGTCTTTGCATATTGTTCTCCTTCAGCGTTTTTGGTTTGCAAAGTAAGCGGCGATTTCTTCAATTTGCGCGTCGCTGTAGCCCTTGGCCAATTGGTGCATCACCGTGGCGGGGCGGCTGCCGTTTTTGAAGGCTTTCATTTGTTCCACCATGTAGGCAGCGGGCATACCGGCCAGGCCAGGCACGGCAGCGCCTTCCACAGCGCGGCCACTGGTGCCGTGGCAAGCAGCACAAGTAGCGGCCAAGGCTTTTGTTCGCAAGGTGGCGTTGTCTTGCGCCCAACTGGGTGTTGTGGCCAACAGGGCCAGCAACAAGCCGATGTTTTTTTGCATGTTCATCTTGTCTCCAGGCAATGACCAAGCCTCGAAATGTAATCAATGGGCTTGCTTGTGCAAAGCCGAATTGGCTATTTGTTTATTCAGGAAACGCCGAAAAAGTCCCCACAGATGCGCGCACTACGAGGCACTTTGTTCAGCGTTTCCTTCAGTTCACAACTCAGCCGCCACCCGAAAACGAAACAAACCCGCCAAGATCCAGGTGGGGAATTGCTCGACCGCATCGTTGTAGGCCAGCACTGCTTCGTTGAACTGGCGGCGTGCCAGCAACAAGGTGCCGCCAGCGGCGGTCAACTCGTCGTTGAGCACGGGCACGGCCGAACCGCCATCGGCGTCCATCCCCAAGGCGGTGCCGGTGGGCAAGATGCGGTCAATTTGCGCGGGCATATCGGCTTGCACTTTGTTGCGCGCTTGCGCCAACTCTTCCTCGGCCAAACGTAGTGCAGCCACACGCCGCGCCGCACTGGCACGCTGGCGCAGGTGGTCGGCCCGCTGCTGCACCAGTTCGCAGGCCGCACGCAAGCTGTGCAGAGACTGCGGCTCGCTCTCCAACCACGGTGCCATAGCTTCCATCCAGCGCAACAACAAGGCATGGCGTTGCACCAGTTGCTCATGCACCACGCCGAAACGCTGGTGCACCTCACCACGCAAACGCACCAAGCGGTTGTAGGCCCCCACGGCCCAAAACACCAAGGTGGCGGCGATCAGCAGGGAGATGATTTGGGTGGTGGTCATGGCCGGAACTCTAAAACAAGGCCGCACGTGGTCAGGAGGGACATTTCGTCACCGGACGAAGCATCTGGCGCGCAAGTGTTGGGATCATTCAAGCCATTGCCACAGGATGCCCTAGGAGACTCGTTGATGTTATCTGCCGAACACACCCTCCCCTCTTCCTTGCTTTTGATGGCGGGGGCGGTTTTTTTACTCGGAGGACTGGTCAAAGGCGTGATTGGCCTGGGCCTGCCCACCATCGTGATGGGGTTGTTGTCTCTGAGCATGCCACCGGCCCAAGCGGCCGCGTTGTTGGTGGTGCCCTCTTTGCTCACCAATGTGTGGCAAATCGCGGCCCGGCCCGGCTGGCTATCAATGACAAAACGTTTATTTCCCATGCTACTGGGCTTGTGCGCTGGCATCGCCTTGGGTTCGGGTTGGCTGACCAGAGCCCCGGCGGCGTGGGCCACCGCCGGTTTGGGTTTGGCGCTGGTTGTGTATTCCTTGCTGGGTTTGGGGGCGGTGCATTGGGTGTTGTCACCCGCTGCCAGTCGGATCTGGGCCGTGCCGGTGGGCCTGTGCACTGGCTTGGTCACGGCGGCCACCGGCGTGTTCGTCATTCCCGCCGTGCCCTATTTGCAAGCACTGGGCCTGGACAAAGAAGAGTTGGTTCAGGCCTTGGGGCTGTCCTTCCTGGTTTCCACCATCGCCCTGGGTTTGAGCCTGTCGCATGGCGGCGCGTTGAACCTTGAAATGGGCCTGGCCTCGTTGCTGGCGCTGGTTCCTGCCATCGCAGGCATGGCCATTGGGCAAGGCCTGCGCCAACGGCTCTCGCCAGCGGCATTCAAGCGGGTCTTTCTGTGGGGCTTGCTGACCTTGGGGGTGTATCTCTGCAGCCGAAGCCTCGTCTCAACTTTTTGACACCACTGGGAGATCGAGTCATGTCCGAATACATATCCACCATTGAATGGTCACTGGATGGATCAAATTTTTCGACAAACCGATACAGCCGCCGCCACCGCTGGCTGTTTGACGGCGGCATCAGCGTGCCAGCATCTTCCTCTCCCCAGATCGTGCCTTTGCCCATGTCAGACGCGGCGGCCGTCGATCCAGAAGAAGCCTTTGTCGCCAGCCTGTCCAGCTGCCATATGTTGTGGTTTTTGTTTGTCGCGGCCAAAAGTGGTTATGTCGTAGAGGCTTACCGCGATCACGCCACCGGTGTGATGAGTAAAGGAAAAGATGGAAAACTCGCCATGACACTGATCACATTGCGCCCAGTGGCCCGTTTCTCAACCGACAAGCAACCCAATGACGCCGAACTCCATGCGCTGCATGCGTTGGCCCATGAAAGCTGTTACATCGCCGCCTCGATCCGCACAGAGGTTCGTTGCGAGCCTTCTCTTGACGTCAACCAAGGAATAAACCCATGAGAGACTTCTCCGTCAAACTGGAAAATCGCCCAGGCGCACTTGCCGACATGGGCGAAGCACTGGGACGCGCTGGTGTGAGCATCGAAGGCGGCGGTGCCTGGATCGTTGATGGCCATGGTGCCGCTCATTTTTTGTTTGCCGATGGAAACGCCGCACGCCAGGCGCTGCAAGCAGCAGGCATTGAAGTCGTGGCCGACCGTGAAGTCATCGTTCAGCGTTTGAAACAAGCCGTTCCCGGCCAGTTGG
Organism: Burkholderiales bacterium; assembly: GCA_046094425.1. Taxonomy (GTDB): domain Bacteria; phylum Pseudomonadota; class Gammaproteobacteria; order Burkholderiales; family Burkholderiaceae_C; genus JANPCX01. The sequence continues at coordinate 10,300 of JBJTHI010000265.1, forward strand.
GGATGCTGACGCGCAGAATGGCGCAAGCGGGTGTGAACATCGAGGTGCTCTACAGCGACCATGATCACCAGTTGATTTTGGTGGTCGATGATATTGTTCGGGGCCGGGCTGTTTCCGAGGCTTGGTCTAACGAGGCGGCTCCCTCGTGAAATTCGTTCACGCCAGAACGATAGCTTGAATTCCTGTCGGATCTATTGATGTTTACCTTATTCGCGACAACCTCCAGCCCGTTCGCCCTGAGCCTGTCGAATGGCCCTGTACCGAGGCACGCGCTGGCTTGCCCAGGCGCAGCCCGAACGGGGTGTGGTGTCGTCATTTATGTGAATCTCAATAGGCACATTCGATGAATCCCGAACCCCGTTTTTCCATCATCGCCGCCATGATGGGCGACCCCACCCGGGCGCGTATGTTGGCTGCGTTGATGGGCGGGCAGTATTTGGCGGCAGGTGAGCTGGCCCAAGCTGCTGGGGTGACGGCTGCCACTGCCAGCGCCCACCTGAGCAAACTCACCGAGCACGAGTTGGTGGCCACACGCACCCAGGGTCGGCACCGCTACTTTCGTTTGGCCAACGCCGACATCGCCCACGCGCTGGAGGCTTTGTCGGTGGTGGCCGAACGCAACCCGTGTTTGGAGCGCTGGAACCAGGGCGCCTACAAACCGCTCAAGGCGGCGCGGACTTGTTATGGCCATATCGCGGGCGAGCTGGGGGTCGCCCTCCTGCGAGGCTTGCAAGCGCGAGGCAGCTTGGTGCCACAGGAAGGCCAGTTCACACTGACAGAAACTGGACGAGCGGAACTTCAAGCCCTGGGTGTGCCCGTGCCCAAGGCGGGCTCAGCGCGTTGGGCCTATCCCTGTTTAGACTGGTCTGAACGCACGGATCACTTGGCCGGCAGTTTGGCCCATGCCTTGATGGAACACGGTTTGGCGCAGGATTGGTGGCAGCGCACGCAAGGCAGCCGGGCCTTGCGCCTCACACCCAAAGGCAAGAAAGTTTTGTCGCCGTGGCTAGAAGCAGGCTCAGCGCCTTGAGCAACACCGCATTCAAGCGCCTCTGACCTCACCCTGCCCCAGCACCACCCACTTCATGGAGGTGAGCCCCTCCAGCCCCACCGGGCCGCGGGCGTGGAATTTGTCGGTGCTGATGCCGATTTCGGCACCGAGTCCGTATTCAAAACCATCGGCAAAACGTGTGCTGGCATTGACCATCACGCTGGCGGAGTCGACCTCGCGCAGAAAACGCTGGGCATGCACATGGTCGCGGGTCACGATGGCATCCGTGTGATGACTGGAATAGGTGTTGATGTGAGCGATCGCTTCGTCCACACCCCCAACCAATTTGATGCTGATGATGGGCGCAAGATACTCTTGAGCCCAGTCCTGCTCCGTGGCTGGCCGCAACAGCTCGCTGCCACCGCCTAGGGCGGTCTGCAACAGGGCCAGCGCCTGCGGATCGCATCGCATCTCTACCCCCTTGTCCGCATAAATACGGCCGATGCGCGGCAAAAATTCGGCCGCCACCGACACGGCCACCAGCAGACCTTCGGCCGCGTTACAGGGGCTGTACTTCTGCGTCTTGGCATTGTCGGCAATGCGGAGCGCCATCT
>JBJTHI010000266.1:0-13406 GCA_046094425.1 Burkholderiales bacterium
CCCACGCTCTCCCAGAGGGAGAGGGGGCTGCCAGGCGCTGTTTCTAGAAGCGGCGTGTATGCGACTGCCTTGGGCCCGGGATGGTCAAACGCAAAGCCCCCTCTCCACCGTACTCGGGGGAGAGGGTTGGGGTGAGGGGGCAGCGCAAGTTACCGCAAGCGGCATCAGTTGATTCACGCTCAATAGGAATACGTTCAATCTTCACCCTGAAGGAACACCCCATGTTGCCCACCCAAGTCACCCTCGTCGATGTAGGCCCCCGCGACGGTCTGCAAAACGAAAAACAACCCGTCAGCAGCGAACACAAAGTGGAACTCGTGCATCGCCTGCAAGCTGCTGGCCTCAAAGAGATCGAAGTCACCAGCTACGTCAGTCCCAAATGGGTGCCGCAAATGGCGGACAACGCTGCCGTGATGGCAGCAGTCCAGCGACAAAGGGGTGTGCGCTATTCCGTGCTCACGCCCAATATGAAAGGCTTCGAGGCGGCCACGGCCAACGCCCAAATCAAACCCGACGAGATCGTCGTCTTCGCTGCCGCCAGCGAAGCCTTCAGCCAGCGCAACATCAATTGCAGCATTGAAGAAAGCATAGAACGCTTCCGACCCGTGGTGGCGGCTGCGCACGCTCAAGGTATCAAGGTGCGCGCCGCTATTTCCTGCGCGGTGGGTTGCCCTTACCAAGGCGAGGTCAGCGCCGACGAAGTGGAACATGTGGCCCGTTTGATGAAGGACATCCAAGTCGACCACTGCGGCGTGGCCGACACCATCGGCGTGGGCACCCCACTCAAAGTGCAAGCCGCCATGGAACGTGCCCTGAAACACTTCCCCCTGCACGAAGTCAGCGGCCATTTCCACGACACCTACGGCCAAGCCCTGGCCAACGTCTACGCTTGCTTGCAAATGGGTATCCACATTTTTGACGCCAGCGTGGCGGGGCTGGGCGGCTGCCCCTATGCCAAAGGTGCGACGGGCAATGTGGGCACGGAAGATGTGCTGTTCATGCTCAATGGGCTGGGCATTGAAACCGGTGTGGATATTGACAAGCTGGTGGATGCGGCGGCCTTCATCTCCGAGGTGCTGGGGCGCAAACCGGTGTCGCGGGTGGGGAATGCGGTGTTGGCTAAACGGATCGGGTAGCTTGCTAGGCGCAAGCCAATCAGCGTCTTCAGCTAGCCTCCGGTAAAGTCCGGTCATGGCACCCACCATTGTTCGAGACGGCCAGTTTCGCTTGTTCTTTTTCTCCCGCGAGGAAGCGCGCATTCATGTTCATGTGGCGCATCCGGAGGGGGAGGCCAAATTCTGGCTAACACCTTCGGTGCAGTTGGCGAAAAACGTGGGTTTGTCTGGGGTTCAGCTTCGTCAGGCCCAGGTCGTTGTCGAGGCCCACATTCAGGAGATTCAAGATGCTTGGCACCACCACTTTGGCGGTTGAAGTCACCAACGTTTCCACGCACTGCTTCTGGCTGCTGCTTGGGGAAGAAGAACTGGCCGTTCCGTTCAGCGAGTTTCCCTGGTTCAAGAGAGCCACGATCGAGCAGTTGTCCGATGTGCAACGCCCCACAGACGAGCACCTGTACTGGCCGCAGCTTGATGTCGATCTGTCCGTCGAGTCCATTCGGCATCCAGAGAACTTTCCGCTGGTTTCAAAAAACGTGGCCTGAGTGAGACTGTCGGAAATGGGGGCACGGCGTGGGGTCAGGCGCGGCGTGGGGTCAAGGCGGGCGTGGGGTCAAGTCTTGTCTTTTGCCTGTCGTCCTCACTGGTTCTCCAAAAGAAGTGCTTCTCGCCCACCGTATTCACGTGAATTCGGGTTGCTTCAGCGAAATCAGAGTGCTAGTATTACGTCGTAATACTTCAGGTCATTGCCACCATGGTAACCACATCCGTCACCAGCAAAGGTCAGGTCACCATTCCGAAAGAACTGCGGCAGCAGTTGGGCATTCGGCAGGGCAGTCGCATTGAGTTTGTGCTGGTTGGCAACCATGCCGAAATGCGGGTCAGCAGTTCGCCGTCGGGGGAGGCCAGCAGCGGATTTGGTTTGCTCAAAAGTAAGCGTGCCGCTGTGCCCACAGACTTTGATCCCGCCGTGCTGATCAAACGTGTTCAGAAGCGATGATTGGCCTAGACACCAACGTTCTGGCGCGCTACTACATTGATGACGCGGGCGACGCTGAAGCAAAGCGTCAGCGTTTAGCCGCGCGGCGTGTGATCGAATCAGGTCAGCCCCTCATGGTGAGCAAGTCGGTGATCTTGGAATTGGAATGGGTTATGCGGGGTTACTACGGTTTCTCGCCCACCGAAGTGGCGGCTGTTATGCAGCATTTGCTGCACCAACCCCATGTCACGGTCGAGGACCGTGACGCGGTACAGCAAGCCTTGTCCAACTGTGATGCGGGCATTGATTTTGCTGATGCGCTCCACCATGCCAGCTACAAGTCTTGCGACAGCGTTTTGACATTTGATGACCGCAAGTTTGCTCGGCGTGCCAAGAAGCTGGGCATGGCACCGGCCGTGGTGGTTCTCACTTCATGAACATCACCCGTCGTTATTGAGCCACGCTGACTCGGGTCTGGCTCCGTCTTTTGCCAGCCCCCTCACACTTCCCCGAAGCCGCGACGAGGGCATGGCCTGTAAGAAGTCCATGCGCCTGCCGACCAAGCCCCAGCGGCCCTCGGAGTTCCAAGGGTCAGCGCTTCAATCCACCCTCAAAAAAGGCAGCACCCATGAAGAACTTGTTGTTGGCGGCAGCAGCCGTTGGTCTTGGTAGTTTCAGTTTGTATGCAAGTGCCAAAGTGCCACAGCCGCAGGCTCAGGTCGACGCGTTGGAAGGGCTTTTTGGTAAGCATCCTGGTTCACGTCGCTCAGGTGCAAAGGGCGTTTGCGCCAGTGGTTATTTCGTGGGCAACACCGTGGGCCGCAGCTTGTCCAGCGCCGCCGTGTTCAATGGCGACAAGGTGCCTGTGGTGGCGCGTTTTTCATTGGGCGGTGGCAATGCCAAAGCCAGCGACAAGAGCCGTTCGGTGCGTGGTTTGGCCTTGCAGTTCAACCTGCCCAATGGCGAGCAGTGGGCCATGGCCAATATTTCGGCCCCGGTGTTTTTTGTGGCGCGGCCCGAGCAATTCGCGCCCTTTCTGCAAGCTCGCACGCCCGACCCCGCCACGGGCAAGCCTGATGCTGCCAAGCTCAAAGCCTTCAACGACGCCAACCCCGAGACCTTGCTGCAAGCGGCCTATTTGGCCAAGGCACCCATCCCGGCCAGTTACGGCGCGGTGAATTACTGGAGCACGAATGCGTTTGAATTCGTCAATGCCAAAGGTCAGAGTCAGTTTGTGCGCTGGCAGTTCACGCCCGAACAAGGCACCCTGGGCCTCACCGAAGAGCAACTCAAAACCCTGCCCGATGATTTTCTGGCGGACGAGTTGCGTAAGCGCGTGGCGACGGCTCCCGTGGCTTTCAGTTTCAACGTGCAGCTCGCAGAGGCTGGCGATGTGTTGACCGACCCCACCAAGGCCTGGCCTGACAGCCGCACCGTGGTGCCCGCAGGCCAACTGGTGATCGACAAGGTGGAAGCCGGTGCAGGCGGCGCATGCGAGAACATCACCTTCAATCCCTTGGTCTTGCCACGCGGCATCAAACCGTCTGCCGACCCGGTGCTGTTGGCCCGTGCTGCGCCTTATGCACTGTCGCTGGGTCGCCGTTTGACCGAGGCGGCTGCCAAGAAGTGAACCATTGCGTGGGTGGCGCTGGCTGACCATCTCCGGCCCGCGCCAACCCGATGGTCTCGGCACAATGGGTGCCATGAACGACACCCACCAAGACAAACCCGAAGGCTTCCAGCGTGTGGCCACACGTCTGGCCGAACTGAACCACCCCCACCCCCCTCAGTTTCTAACCACTGCCGCGCGCACCGCCCAAGAGGCCGCCGACGTGCTCGGCGTGAGCCTCGGTCAAATCGCCAAGAGTGTGATTTTTCGGCGCAAGAGTGACGACGTGGCCGTGCTCGTGGTCACCTCGGGCGACCGGCGTGTGGACGAGAAAAAAGTCGCCGCCTTGGCTGCTCGCAGCAACAGCGACTTGGGCCGAGCCGACGCCGATTTCGTCAAAACCAAAACCGGCTTTTCTATTGGCGGTGTGTCACCCGTGGCCCACCTCACCCAGCCCGTGACCTTGATCGACCGCGACTTGTTTCGCTTCGATGTGGTGTGGGCTGCGGCGGGGCATCCGCACGGGGTGTTTCCTTTGTCGCCGCAACAGTTGGTGGCGCTGACCGGTGCGCCGGTGGCGGATGTGGTGCAGGTCACCCATTCCTGAACGACTTGTGTGACCAAAGACACGCTGAGGGCGCGTGGCGCGGGCAGGGCTTGGTAAGGTCAGGAGCACAGGTGACGACTGACGGAAATCCAACACCAAGGGGTTTTTGATGAATCGCCGATTCTTGCTTCAAGCCTTTGCTTCTGTAGCCGCGCTAGGCACCACTGGCCTCGGGCACGCACAAGGCCCAGGCAAGGCCAAAACCTTGCAACTCAGCGGGCAAACCCTGGACGCCAAACCCTATGACCTGGGCCAAGACCACGGCAAAGCCATCTTGGTCTTCTTTTGGTCTACCGATTGTGCGGTGTGCCGGGACAAAATGCCCGAGCTGCGCACCAATTACAGCGCCTGGCGCGACAAAGGTTTTCAGTTGGTGGCGGTGAGTTTGGACAAAAACCTCGCCGATGTCCAAGCCTACGACCGCATCCTGAGCCACACCGTGCCCATGAAACAGCAGTTTCCTTCGTTGTGGCGAGCCGACCCGGCGCACCGCGACAGCTTTGGTGCGGTGACGAAAGCGCCGACATCCTTCTTGCTCAACCGCCAAGGCCAGTTGGAAAAAGAAATTCGTGGCCGCATTCCGGCCGAGTTGTGGGACGATATCGCCGAACTCGTTCTCACTTAACCTGATCCATGCCCGAAGCAGTACCCGTCCTCGTCCCTAGCCCTTGTATCAATGTTTGCCGCATGAACCCCACCACGGGGTGGTGCGAAGGTTGCAAACGCAGTCTGGATGAAATTGCCCGCTGGTCTGTGATGCCCGAAGCAGAAAAGCGGTGGGTGTGGTCGCAGTTGCCAATGCGTACAGAATAGGTGTCACGCACTGGCTGAAGGGAAACCCACGATGAAGCGCATCACCTTTTATCTCGACTTCATCTCCCCCTACGCCTACCTCGCGTTTGAGCGCCTGCCCCAAGTGCTTCAGGGCTTGTCGTATGAAGTGCGTTACCAGCCTGTGTTGCTCGCTGGCATGCTGTCGCACTTTGGACAGAAAGGCCCGGCAGAAATTGAACCCAAACGCGCCTGGACTTTTCGCCACGTGGCGTGGTTGGCCCACCAGCATGGTGTGCCGCTGCAAGTTCCTGCCGAGCATCCCTTCAATCCCCTGGGATTGCTTCGGCTGGCTTTGGCGGCCAGCGTGCCTGGACACACGCCCAACCGCTGGGTATGTGAGCAAATTTTTCACCATGTGTGGCGAAACGAGGGGGGCTCGGTAGACGCCAACGATACGCAGCGGGTGGCTGCGTTGACGGCCCGATTGTCGGAGTCCATGCAACTACGCGGCAAACTACTGGCCGACCCGCAGAGCGAGACCATCAAAAACGCTTTGAAGCAAGCCACCCAAGAAGCCATCGCCAAGGGCGTGTTTGGTGTGCCCCATGTGGAAGCGGACGGCCGTCTTTATTTTGGACTGGAGGGGCTGGAGCTACTGAGTGCGGCACTGCGCGAAGAGCCCTGGTTTGGCAGCGGCGCATGGGAAGAGGCCGCAGTGGTGCGGCCTGGCGTGAAACGCGGCTGAGCTTATTCAGCCTTGACGCCCGCCGCCGCAATCACCTGGCCCCAGCGCTCGCGCTCCGTCTTCATCATGCTGGCCAGCCCATCGGGTGCGGTGCCCACGGCGTTGAAGTACTGCGCCAGCATGCGGCTGCGCACCTCGTCGCTTTTGATGATGCGCACCAACTCACTCGCCACACGCTGCACGATGGGTGCTGGTGTTTTAGCGGGCGCTAGTACCGCTTGCCACGAAATGGCTTCAAACCCCGGGTAGCCTTGTTCCACCAAGGTGGCCATCTCGGGCAAGGTGCTGCTGCGGCTCAAGGTGGTCACGCCCAGGGCTTTGAGTTTGCCTGCGCGCACCTGGGCCATGGCAATGGCGGGCACCATGAAACCGGCCTGAACTTGGCCCGCAAGCAGGGCATTCACCACCTGTGGGAAACCTGGGTAGGGCACATGCAGCAAGTCCACACCCGCGCGGGTTTTGAAGAGTTCCATGGCGAGGTGTGCGGCGCTGCCATTGCCCACGCTGCCGTAGTTAATGCTGCCTTTTTTGGTCTTGGCCAGCGCCACAAATTCAGCCACGGTGTTCACGCCCAAGGCCGGATCCACCACCAACACATTCGGTGAGGCGGCCACGAGTGAGACCGGTGCCAAATCACGCGCGGGGTCGTAAGACAAGGACTTGGAGAGCAGCGGTGCCGTCACCAAGGGGCCTTGAATGGTGAATAAAAAGGTGTAGCCATCGGGCGCAGCTTTGGCCACGAAGCCGGTGCCAATATTGCCGCCCGCGCCAGGTTTGTTGTCCACCACCACGGCTTGGCCCAAGGCTTTGGCCAGTGGCTCGGCAACCAAGCGGCCAATCAAGTCTGGCGAGCTGCCCGCTGGGAAAGGAATCACCCATTTGATGGGCTGGTTCGGCCATTGAGGTTTGGCCGCGCGGGTTGAAGTGCTGACTGCACCCAGGGCGATGGCGCTGGTGGCAAGGAAATATCGGCGTTGCATGCAAGCGTCTCCAATTTTTTGTGGCGTGGCTGATTGTGGTGCAGGCGGTGCCCGGCCACGCTCAGTGCTGCACCTTGCCCCACTCCTGTTCAAATGTTTGCACCAAACCTTGGTTGGACAAGCGGTTGGGTGGCATCTCCACCCGTGCCATGTCGGGTGGGAAGTGGAAGAGGGCCTGTAGCCCGTCCACAGTCAAAAACTTCAAGCCTTCTGGCAAAGCGGTGGGGGCGCGGTAAGGCCGGCGGCTGGCGAGAATAAAACCCCATTCACCAAAACTCGGCACATGGGCGTGGTAGGGCGTGGTGCTTAAACCCGCTGCTTCAATCGTGACGGCCACCGTCCAAAAACTTTTGCGCGCCACCAGCGGTGAGGTGGTTTGCACCACGGCATATCCGCTGGCGGCGAGGTGCTGATCCAGCAGTTGATAGAAGCTGGTGGTGTAGAGCTTGCCGATGGCGAAGTTGCTGGGGTCGGGGAAGTCCACCACGATCACATCAAAACTCCCGGTGTTTTGCTCCAGCCAGGCGAAAGCGTCTTGGTTGACGATGCGCAGCTTGGGTGAGTGCAGCGCGTCGTTGTTCAGTGCACGCAAGCGGCTGTCTTGTGAAAAGAGGCGCGTCATGTGCGGGTCGAGTTCCACCAGGGTGACCTCTTGCACGCTCGGGTACTTCAGTATTTCGCGCACCGCCAAACCGTCGCCACCACCCAGCACCAACACTTTTTGAGGCGCGCCTTGGGCCGCCATGGCCGGGTGCACCAGAGCCTCGTGGTAGCGGTACTCGTCGCGCGAGTGGAACTGCAAATTGCCATTCAGAAATAGCCGCACACCGGCGCGGCCACTGGTGACCACCACACGCTGGTAGTCGCTGCTTTCGGCGAGGATGATTTTGTCGGCATAAAAACGGTCTTCGGCCCAGCTGTTGATTTCGCCCGCGCTGGCAAATGCCACCGCCAGCACAGCCGCGCACAAGAAGCAGGCCAGGGTGTGCGCTGCGAGATGGCGGAGTTCTGAGCGAAACAACCACAGTGCCCAGACCGCCACCATCACATTGATCAAACCAAAGAGCACGCCGGTGCGGATGAGTCCCAGTTGCGGCATCAAGAGCAGCGGGAAGGCGAGTGACACCGCAAGCGCGCCGAGGTAGTCAAAGGTGAGCACCTGCGAGACCAGGTCTTTCAGCGCGTACCGCGCTTGAAAGTGCCGCTTCAGTATCCGCATCACCAGCGGAATCTCCAGCCCCACCAAGGTGCCAATCAGCAGCACCAGGCTGTAAAGCACCAGCCGAAAGCTGCCCGGTGCGGCGCTGTGCAAGGCGAAGAGCAGGGCGGGCATCAGGCCCCCAACCACACCGATGAGCAGCTCAATGCGCAAAAAGTGCGCGATCAACTGCCGCTCAAAAAACCGCGACAAATAAGAGCCCACCCCCATCGCAAACAAATAGGTGCCGATGATGGTGGAGAACTGCAAGATGGAGTCACCGAGCAACATGCTGGCCAGCGCCCCTGCCGCCAGCTCGTACAGCAGGCCGCAGCCGGCGATGACGAAGACGGAGGCGAGGAGGGCGACTTCGGCGGGGCGGATGGGTGTGTTGGGAGTATCGTCCGTTGTCATTTCAATGTTGACGGCGACAAACAATGGAGCGCGAAGATGGCTCCTACAGCATGTCGTCCCCAGTGAACACGGTGGAGGAAAGACCAATGCCAAAGCGGATCTGTTGCCCTGCCACAGTCAAACAGCACCAAGCCTGCACGCAGATCTTTGTAGATGTCCAATAGATCGTCGCCAACGTCTCCGATGACCGGATCATCGGACAGCATGGGATCCGGGTCGAAGCATTCCCGGTAGTAGTAGCCGTTGAAGGCAGCGAGATTGGTTGTTGCGTGAGCCAGCAGATCAGCGGAAAGTTCGGGTAGGCCGTCGCTGTTCTCAAATCCAACCTCAGGCAGGCTAAGCGCGGCGGCTTGCAAGCGACAGAGCCAAATGGCAGTTTGGTCTCCCTGCGTGGCAGCGCCGGACGTGCTTTCACACCAAACACAGAAACCTCGTGCGATTTCCGCGAAAGCATGCACCTGAGAGGCGTGAGATTCGTTCATGGACCTTCAGTCACTCTCACCCATGCACCGCCGCCGAAACAATCAACCCAATCGCAATGCACATCGCCCCCACCACGATGGCCAGGGCGACGTTTTTCTCTTCAATGATTTCTTTCCACAGGTCGTAGGGGGTCAGCTTGTCCACAATGATGAAGCAGACCCAGAACACCAGCACGCCGATCAGTGCAAACAAAATTGAGCCGACAAAGATGCCGGGTTTCATCCATTCAATGCCCATCATGGTGGTTCTCCTTGGGGTGGTGGTTGATTGGTTCGTTCGATATCAAATTCCGTTCGCCCTGAGCTTGTCGAAGGGTAGCGCGTGCAACCTGGGCTTCGACAGGCTCAGCCCGAACGGTGTGTGTTTTCATGACTGAGGTAACTCTCAATGGGTTGGTTCAGCTGGCGCAGAAACGTTTTCACCGCAGCAGCCGCCGCTTCTGGCTGGGTCTGCAACAGGAAATGCGGGCCAGGCAGTGAAGAGACTGTGGTTTGCGGCGCAAGACCTTGTACTTCGCTGGCCGATCGCACCGATACCAACAGGTCTTGGGCCGCACGCAGGTAAAGCAGGGGCAAGGTGACCCGCTTCAGCAAGTCGCGGGTGTCCACTGCCAGCACTTGTTTCATTCGTGCTCGCAGTACATCCGCACCGACGCTGGCGAGTGCGGCTTTCAGCGCTTCTTTTGCGCTTGGCGTTGCAAACCGACCCATCAAGGCTGCGCTGATCAAACCCAGGGGCGGCAAAGGACAACGCCAGTTCAGCAACACAGAAGCCGGACTTGCGAGTCGTGCTTGTGGGTTGCGTGCAAAACTGCAGCAAAGCACCAAGGCGCGAAGGTGGGGTGGGCGTTCATAGGCCAGGCGGATAGCGGTGGGACCGGAAAAAGACTCGCCGAGCAAGGCATAGGGCGTTGTGCTTGGCAATGCATCGCGGGCAATGGCGGTAAGTTCTTCGTCGGTGGTGATGCGGTTTGTCGGGTAGCGAACGATGTGCGTCGTGAACTCCTTGCCCAGCGCCGCCACGAAGGGCGCAAACAAATCCCCCGTGCCGTCCATGCCGGGGAGCAAGACCAATGTGGTGACGCCACTCACTTATGCCCCCCACCTGAGCTGTACCCGCCCCAGGATCCGCCGCTGCTGCGGTGGCTGCTGCTGGTGCGGCAACTGCGGTACTCGGCGGAGGCTTCGCCGTAGGTGGCGCGCACCTGGTCGCAGTCGTCGCGGCTGTCGCAGCGCCACAGGATGAGCAGCACCAGGATGACCACGCTCCACAGCACGATTTGCTGCAACAGATTGGAGCCGCCGAGGGAGGTGGGCAGGGCGTCGCGCTGCAGGCTGGCGCGTTTGTTGGGGGCGAGTTTGAAGGCTTGCATCACCTCGTCAGCGGTGAGGGTGGAACCCAAGGACCAGGTGATCTCGTCGCCAGTTTGTTCACGGTTCAGGCGGTTGGTCTTGGCCTCGCCGCTGCCGATGAAGTCGCTGTTGACCGTGCGCTCGTTGCGTTTGAGTTGCCAGTAGAACTCGCCCAGCACGTAGGTGGTTTGGCCGGTGTAGTCGTAGAGTTTTTTGTAGAGCACACCGTCCAGTTTCACGCTGTGGCCAAACTTTTGCGGCACGCCGGTGATGGGCGTGGCCCAGCTCCAGCCGTCTTGGGCGTCGACCAAAAAGGCGAAACCGGTGCCCCGGTGGTAGAGCAGGTATTCGCGCCAGAAGCTTTGTTCATCGTCGCCCGTGTCCACCTCGCAGCGTTCGGCATACCCCACCACTTGCCATGGCAAAACGGTGGCGTTTTTGTCCAGGCTGAGCCTCAAGCGGCCGATGCTGCCCAGCGGAATTTGCGGCTCGCTGCCGTTTTCTTGCGCGTAGTGGGCCAGGTCGCCACCTACCCCTTGAGACAGGTCCACCACCGCATGGCATTGGTGGCAGGCGATGGACTGGGTGGTGGAGAGTGTGACGTTCAGTGCGGTGCCGCAGCTTGGGCATTCCACGCCGCGCGCTTTCAGGCTCTTTTCGCTGCCCTCGGCCAGGCCCCGTAGGGCCAGCTCGCTCAGGGCGACTGAGCGGCCCACAGACCAGTGGGGTTGTTCGGGGTTTTGGTAGTCCAGCGTGCCGACCTCGCCACGCGGATTGCGCAGGTCCACCACCATGAAGCCGCGCTGGGTGTTGGGCGCAAAGGGCAACTCGCCTTGCGCCGCAATCAACTTGGCCGCCGCCACCGAGGCCACGCTCCAGCCTTGTCCGGCCAGGGTCAGTGACTGTCCGGGGCGCAGCTTTTCTGCTGGGGGGGGTGATTCGCTCAGCGTCGCATCAAAAGCCAGCACATACCGGCCGTTGTCTTCGGCCAACCAGCCGGAGCGGCCGCTGTCAAAAAGCGCATGCCATTCGTTCCAGGTGCCGTCTTTGTAGCGGTACTGCAAGCGCCCCACCAAGGTGAAGGCGGCACCCTGGACGCTGCCACTGGCCCCCAGTTGAAGCGGCGAGTGGTCGTCAAACAGCTCGGCGCTTTCGCCGGTTTTGCGAAGTGCATCGCCATCACGCACGATGGTGCTGCGGCAAAAACTGCACACCGCAAAAGCCGACGCGCTGGAGCGAAACTCCACCGGCGCGCCGCAGTTGGGGCAGGCGGCGCGGTAGGCGCGTTGGGGGGGGGAGTCAGACACGTCGAAGGGTCATTTTGAGACTGACAAAGCCGGGCATTGACGTGTTACAGCCGTTGTAACGACTTCACTAGAGCCTGAAAGCTTCGGGACTTGTTCCTGTCTGGTACCAAGTGGAGTGAAATTCTTCTCGCACCATCTCGCTTTTGGTAGTCAGGAATCAATCGCTTGATCTCACGTGACGGACTGCCGATCAAGTCAGGATTTCGGTACTTTGCAGACCGATCATGATTTCGAAGATTTGGCCGCGAAAAAGCCTGTGCAATTGCTTCCCAATCCCCCACAAAAAAGCTCTCAAGTTCTCGGCAAGCGATGCGAACTACCGAGTCTGGTCGGCCAGCGGCTTCGCACTTGGCTAGTAAGCCGTTTTTGATCCGTATGCAATCTCCGCTGTCTTGATCTCGAATCACAAAGAAAAGGCTGTTTGGTCGGAGCCATCCTTTCATTCTTCGCACCATCTGTTTCTCAAGGTCTTGCTTACCTTCAAAAACGAGGAAATGGTGGGGGATGTTTCTCTTGAGCACCTTCGGAAGAAAGCCTTCCAAAAAGTCTTGTGCGGAAGGTTCCTCCAGGAGGAAAACCAAATTCTCAGTCAAGGATTCGCTCCCGGAAACAGACCTTGCTTCCAAAGAAAACCCATTTGATCTCCCTCAGCCATGTAGGCGCGGAGTTGATCATCGTCTGCCGCACGATGCACTTCCGTGTAGCCCTGTTCTTTGACTAACCAAAAAATTTCTTCGAGTTGTACCGCGTTGAGAAAATCTGGCGAGTGTGTGGTTACAAAAACCTGTCCGCCTCGGTCTGCATACGCACGAAACTCCTCGGCTAAGTCCCAGAGAAGAGATGGATACAACTGGTTTTCTGGCTCTTCAACGCAAAGCAGTGGGTGAGGACTTGGGTCATACAGAAGAACCAAATATGCCAACATCTTGATGGTGCCATCAGACACGTGCCTAGCCAAGAACGGGTCTTCAAACGCCCCGTCCTGAAATTTGAGCAGAACCCTTCCCTCCTCTGTGGGCTTGGCTTGCACGTCTGTGACACCAGGAACACGTCTTTGCAGCTTGCTCAATATGTCCTGAAATATCTGGGGATGCTGGTGGTACAGGTACTGAACCACCAAAGACAAGTTCTCGCCCTCTCGTGACAAGTGTTCGGCGTACGCGGCTTCGGCTTCCGGTCGGGCTCTGCTGATGTGAAGGTCTGAAAGATGCCAGTTTTCTATCAAGTTCCCCAGTGCAACGACGGCTGGGAAACGTTCGAATTGCGCCAATCCTTTGATCGCGAGAATGTCTGGGCTCTTGAGTGTTTGTTGTTCACGCTTGAGTTGTTTGACGTCCGTGATTGACTCCAACTCATTGGTTACCGCTTCTCCAGTTCCGCAAGAAAAGTCCAAAAATCGCCATGGCTGGCCTCTGCTGCCCCTTCGGTATTGAAGTACTTCGCGCACTACAGCGGGACGGCCATTGATCTCATCGATTTGAAGTTCATAGGTAATCAGGCGCGACAAACCTTCAGACAATGCGGTTCTGATCTTGAGTTCAATTTCAATCGGACCCGAAGTGTTACGGCTGCGCACCTCATTTAGACCCCGACTCCCGCCAAGTTTTGCCAGTGCTGAGGTCACATTGCTGGTCATTGCATCGCGCAAGAACGCGAATACGGAGAACAAGGTGCTCTTGCCGGTGCCGTTGGCGCCAACCAGAACACAAAAGCGAGGAATGTCTTTGAGTGTGACGTTCCTGAATGCCCGGAAATTCCGGAGGCGAATCGATTCAATTTGCATCGTGTTCTCTGTTCACACCAACTTCTTCAACAACTCCGCCTTCTTCGCATCAAACTCCTC
>JBJTHI010000267.1:0-21391 GCA_046094425.1 Burkholderiales bacterium
TTGATGCCGTATCCATCAGAGGATCCACCCCACTGCATTGCAGCAGCGGTTCCCCCTCCTTGGTTAGCGGCTGTTCAGCACTCTTCACCGATCAGCTCCTTCTTGTCCCCGCGGGGAGGGAGGCATCCATAACATCTCCTAACTGCAGAACATGTCACCGGGCATAACAGGCGGTGCATTGTGGGGGCTTATCTATTCAAATCAAACAATCTCTCACAATACGGCCATGAACCCACCCCGCCACGCCCAAGCGCCGAGTTTCTCCACGTCTGATTTCCGTGCGGCTTTGGGGTGTTTTGCTACCGGCGTCACCATTGTCACTGCGCGCAATGACCAAGGGGATGCGGTGGGCCTCACCGCCAACTCTTTCAATTCGGTGTCGCTGACGCCGCCCTTGGTGTTGTGGAGCCTGTCTTTGACGGCGGGCACCATGCCCGCTTTCAGTCGAGGCTCCCACTACGCCATCCACATTCTGGCGGCCGACCAGCGGGCCTTGGCCGAGCGTTTTGCGCGCAAAGATGTGGACCGATTTGAAGGCGTTTCGTTTCAAGACGGCGCTTTCGGTGTGCCGATACTGGATGGCGCTTTGGCCGTGTTCGAGTGTTTCAACCGCAGCCAGTACGAGGAAGGCGACCACGTCATTTTTGTGGGCGAGGTGGAACGCTGCACCCAACGCGCCGGTGCCCAGCCCCTGATTTTTCACGGCGGCAAGTTTTTCACCGAGTTGCCGCTGTAGTGGATTTGGCCGCAGCGCGCAGGTCAAGGAACTGCCAGGTTTCAGACATGAAGGGGTGACGCCAGTACCCCACCAGTTCAGCCGCCGCGATGTCAGTCGCCAACCGGTGGGCGTGCACCTTGTAGGGCATGTGGGCTACCAACAAGGTGGCGGCTTGTTGCATCAGCGCCTGGCGCTGTGGGCCATCGGGCAAAGCCGATTGCTGCTCGAACAAGCTGTTGTAAGCAGGCAGGTCAAAGAAAGACAAATTGCCCGCACCCCCTTGCGGCCCATAGGCCAGGGATAAAAAACTGCCTGCGTCGGGCGTGGTCGCGCCGTTGCCCAGCGTCCACATCATCAGTCGGCCTGCACGTGCGGCCTTCAAGTGTTCAGGCCAGGGCGCAATTTTGAAATCCATGCGCAAACCCACGGCTTTCATGGCCTTGAGCCAGGTTTCGTTGAGTCTGCGGTAACGCTGGTCGCCCAAGGTGTGGAACTCCAGCACCAGGGGCTGCCCATTGGGTAACTCGCGCCAACCGTCACCGTCTTTGTCCACAAACCCGAACAAGTCCAGCAGCGCCTTGGCGCGGGCCAGGTCGTAGAGGCTGTTTTCGGTGCGAAAGTGGTTGTCGTAGCCAAAGGTCAGGGGGGGCAAGATGCTTTCGGCGCTCGCTGCTTGGCCGCGCCACACATGGCGAATTTGTTCTTGGTTGTCGTAGGCCAGGCTGATGGCGCGGCGCAGCGCCACTTTCTCTGGCGCGTAGCCGCCGACCAGCGGGTGTTTCATGTTGAAGAAAGCGAAAAAAATTTCGGGCTGGGTATGGCGCTGCACTTGAAAGCCGCGCCCCCGCATGTCGGGCGCAACTTCACCGCTTTTCTGAAACACGGTGTCGATATAGGTTTCGGGCAGGCGCTGAATCAGTTGGTGTTCGCCATTCAAAAACGCGAGCCATCGCGGCTGGTCTTCTTCAATAATGGCCACCTCCACCCGGTCCAGCATGGGCAGCCTGCGACCTTGCAGTTGTTGGTGGATGGCTTGCGCTTGTGCATCGTCGGCAGCGGGTTCGGCTTCAAACACCATGGGACGAAAGCTCGGGTTGCGCGAGAGCACGATACGTGACGAACGCTCCCAAGTGGTCAGCATGAAGGGCCCCGTGCCCACCGGGTGCTGCATGATGCCTTCGCCATAAGCCTCCACCACCTCATGGGCCACGGCGGGCAAACCCACCAGGCTGTAGAGAAAACGTGGCCGAGGCTTCTCCAGTGTGAAACGCAGCGTGTAGCGATCCAGGGCCTTGAGCCCCGGCACGTCACGTGTGTAGTCAAAAGGGCGTTTGCTCTTCAGCGCTTGGTCGCGCAGCGCCTGCAAACCCACAATGCCTTCTTCGGCCACCGAGACCTGGGCGGGGCTCTTCCAGCGGGGGTCAAAAATACGTTTGATGGAATACACATAGTCTGCCGCCACCAACTCGCGCACTCTGCCTTTGAATGCCGGATCGGGTGTGAAAAAAATACCCGGCCGAAGTTGGAAAGTGAAAACCGTGAAGTCGCTGGAGACCTCGGGCATGCTGGCAGCGGTGAGCGGCTTGAGTTTGACCGGCCGCGCCAAATAGTCGTAGGTGAGCAGGGGCTCGAAGATATGGCCGGTGATGGTGGACGAGTAGTAGTCCGAAATTTGCGCCGGATCAAAACCCGTTTCCGCCACAGGAAAAGCCAGGCGCAGGACTTTGGCCGGGCTGCTTGCGGTAGGGGTTTGTGCCGCCCCCAGGCCGCACAAGCTCAACAAGACCATGGCCACCCAAGCGTGCAGACATGACGACATGAACCGTTCGCCCTGACCCTTCGACAAGCTCAGGAGTAAACGCAAGGCTGCGCCTTGTCCAAGGGTGGCGCCCGAAATCAGGGCTTCGACATGCTCAGCCCGAACGGAAGTTAATGGTTCGCAGGACCGAGTCAACAGACGCAAGAGGCAACTGAACATAGCGATAGAGAACGTTTCAACAGCAACCAGTGCAGTGTAGGCGGCATAAGCCTGGATAAACTCGACGCCCTATGCATCCCGATCACGCCAATACGCAGTGGCACTGCCTGCCCTTTGCTGCGCTCACGGTCTCAGCCCTGCAGCAGATTTATGCCGCCCGCCAAATCGTCTTTGTGGTGGAACAACACTGCCCTTACCTGGATGCCGACGGCTTGGACGACCAAGCCTGGCACTTGGCCGCCTGGTCGCCCACGCACCGTTTGCCACTGGCCTATGCCCGCTTGTTCCCACCGGGCGTGAAATACACCGAGGCTTCCATCGGCCGTGTTCTCACCACCGATGCCGTTCGTGGGCAAGGCTGGGGCAAGGCCTTGGTTGAGCGCGCGTTGATGCAATGCCAGGTTTTATTTGGGGCTTGCCCGGTGCGAATTTCTGCGCAAGCCCACCTCCAACACTTCTACGAGAGTTTTGGGTTCCAGGTCGTGAGCGAGCCTTATCTGGAAGAAGACATTCCCCATGTGGAGATGCTGCGGGGCTGACAACCAGAGCAGCCCTAGTTCTTCAGCGGTGCCAGCGCCAGCCGCACCTCGGCCTGCCAAGGCAGCTCATGAACAATTTCGTTGATGTGCAAAGCTACTTGGATGCTTGGCAATTCGTCGCCGCGTTCGTTGACCACCTGCAAATTGGTGATGAAACCCATGGGGTCGGCCATGGCCACCACGCCGTGGCCCAAGTCCACCCACTCCCAGGCCACGCCCGCTTCTGCGCCGCCGAGTTTGCTGCCCCAAACCGTTTGTCCCATGCAGGGCTCATCACCCTGGCCGCGGCTGGTGATCTGCGTTCCCAAATGAACGAACCGGCTGGCGATGTGCTTGTGAGGAGGAGGTTCGGCCTGCCACAATACAGGCGGCCAAGCGGAAATAGTCCAGGCAAGGGTCATGGTGATTGGCGTCGAAATGCGACAGGTGACTGAAACATCAGTGTCGGCAAATTCGGCCTCACCTTGAACTGCCACCGCTGCCAGACTGTCAGCGATAACAGGCGCGGTACATCATGTGCATCATCAAGTCAGCCAACGCGCAGGCACGATCCGGCTGCTGCGACGCCATGTCCAGTACGCGACCTATGGTCACCTGCGGGGATGATTTTCACGAACCCATTCTTTGACGCTTCATTGCCGCCCGTCGCCGAACGCGTTTTGGCCGCAGCGGGTGCGAGTTGAACCACATGGAGAGCAAGACATGCTTCAGGGTAGTTTTCAAGCGGTGTTGGAAGTCAAAACACGAGAAGAATTCCGGGGCGAAATTGTTCGGTTTGCTCACCATTTGGGTTTCAACACCGTATCCGCAACCAGTGTGTTTGATCGACCGGTTGGTCGTCCTGAGTTTGTCACGGTCGATAACACGCCCGACGATTTCAGAGAGAAGTTTGAATCGATTGAGCGTCACGCCCGAGATCCGGTCGGGCAACATTTCAAGCGCAGCAGCCGCCCGATCATTTGGAATCAGGACACCTATGTCGCTGCGGGCGTAGGCGAGCATTGGGAAGAACAGGCCGTATTTGGCTATCGCTCGGGTATTGGCGTGGCCCTGCACTTGCCTGAAGGCAGACACTTTTTTTTGGGAGTCGATTTAGACGGGACGTTGCCCAAAAAGCCAGACCGGTTGAGCCGCATGGTCGCTGATTTGCAGTTGTTCACGGTCTATGCTCAAGAGGCCGCCAGTCGGGTGCTGTTGCCGAACCCGCATGAAACGGACAAACCATTGCTGACTCCGCGTGAGGTCGAAGCGTTGCGCTGGACTTTCGAGGGGAAAACGGCATGGGAGGTAGGAAAGATACTGGGCATTTCCGAAAGAACAGCGGTGTTCCACGTGAACAATGCCATGCACAAACTGGGCTGTGTCACTAAACACCAAGCGGCTATTCGTGCGGATAGGATGGGTATCCTTCGGTGAGCCTTGGAAGTTGCTTGCCCTGAGCCACTGTCGCCACTGCAACAGCTGACAGTTATGTAAATTGGGCTCCGCCGCTGAAATGAAGCCATGCACCAAACACGGTGCGTCTTCAAATCAGGAGCCCTCCATGCAACACAAGCCCCAAGAGAAACGCAGCCCAGCCCCGACCCAAACGGTTGAGACAAAAAAGCCGGATTCTCGCAAACAGCCACAGCCTTTGGATTTGAAGGCAAGCGGACAAGTGGCGGGTGGGCGATCGGCGCCGGTTAGCGGGTGGTAAACCTCTTAGCACCTGCTCACGATGACCCCCCTCTTCCGCCAGGAAGCGCTCACTACCCAACATCAAACCTGGCTAGGCAGCATCCAGCTGATCCGGCCTTTATCCCTCTCCCTCTTAGCCACTCTTGCCGTCCTCGTGGCGGTGGGAGTGGTACTTTTTTTGGGGCTGGGGCAGTACACGCGCAAGGCGCAGGTGGTGGGGGTGTTGGTGCCCGAGAAGGGGGTGTTGCGTTTGTTTGCGCCCCAAACCGGCACGGTGCTGGAAAGCCCGGTGACGGAAGGCCAGGTGGTTAAACAAGGCGATGTGCTGTTTGTCTTGGCCGTCGGGCGCAGCACCGAGCAAGGCGATACCCAGGCGGCAGTGCAGGCCGGGTTGAATGCGCGCCAGCAAAGTTTGCAGCAGGCCACACGGCAGCAGGTGGCGCTGATGGAGGCGCAAAAAACCGGACTAGAGCGCCAGCAGCGCGACATTCAGCGCGAGCTAGGCCAAATTGACGTAGAGGCCGACTTGTTGCGCCAGCGTTTGGTCCTGGCGCAAGCGGCGCTGGAGCGCCATCAAGGGCTGCTGACCCAAAACTTCATTTCTACCGCCCAGGTGCAAGCCAAAGCCGAAGAGGTGTTGGCGGTGCGTGCCCAGCAACAGGCGCTGGAGCGTCAGCGCGCGGGCAAGCAGCGAGAAATTGGTGTGCTGCAAGCGCAGTTGGCTGCTTTGCCCCTGCACACCCAAGCGGCCACGGGCGAGTTGGAGCGCGACTTGGCGCAGTTGACCCAAGAGGTCGCCGAGGTGGCAGCACGCCAAAGAGTGGTGGTGCGTGCGCCACAAGACGGTGTGGTGAGCAGCATCACCGTGCAGCCCGGCCAGGTGGCCACACCCGAAGCGGCCCTGGCCAGTTTGGTGCCCGAGGATAGCCGCTTGGTGGCGCAACTGTATGCGCCCTCCAGTGCCGTGGGATTTGTGCGGCCTGAACAAACGGTGTTGTTGCGCTACCAGGCCTACCCTTACCAAAAGTTTGGTCACCACCCGGGCGAGGTGGTGGCGGTGTCACGCACGCCGTTGCAGGCGGCTGATTTGGCGGCCTTGGCGCTGCCTGAGTCTGTGCGCCGTGAGCCCTTGTACCGAATCACCGTGGCGTTGAAAGAACAATCGGTTCAGGCCTACGGGCAAACCCAAGCCTTGGCACCGGGCATGCAGTTGGATGCTGACGTACTCTTGGATAGGCGGCGTTTGATCGAATGGATTTTTGAGCCCCTGCTCAGTGTGTCTCAGCGTTTGACAGGCCAGGTGTGAACCCATGCTGGATGCCATCACCCGCCTGAACCTGGGCCGTACCCGCTCCCCCATGGTGTTGCAAACCGAGGCGGCTGAATGCGGCCTGGCCTGTTTGGTCATGGCGGCGGCGCATCATGGACTGAAGACTGATTTGGCCACCTTGCGTAAGCGCCACCCCTTGTCGCTCAAGGGCGCGACCTTGGTGGATTTGTTGCGCATCGCCCAGCACATGCAGCTCACCGCCCGCCCGCTGCGCGCGGAAATGGAACACCTGGCCGCTCTGCAACTGCCTTGCATCTTGCACTGGGACTTGAACCACTTTGTGGTACTCACCGAGGTGAAAACCCGCTTGGGTGGGGCCATGCGCGCCGTGATTCACGACCCGGCGCAAGGGGTGCGCGAGCTGAGTTTTGCCGAGGTGTCCAAACACTTCACGGGTGTGGCGCTGGAGTTGTCGCCGGGCTCGGGCTTTGAGCCCAAGGTGGAAAAACAAACCATCACGCTCAAACAACTGATGGGCCCTGTAAGTGGCCTCAAGCGTTCGCTGCTGCAGATCTTTGCGCTGGCGCTGGCGCTGGAAACCTTCATGCTGCTGTCGCCATTTTTCATGCAATGGGTGGTGGACGGCGTTTTGGTCAGTGCCGACCGCGATTTGCTCGTCACCCTGGGGCTGGGTTTTGGGCTGTTGGTGTTGATTCAAGTGGCCACCGGCGCGGCGCGTTCTTGGGCGGTGCTTTACCTGTCGTCTCACCTGAATTTGCAGTGGCTGGGCCATGTGTTCGCCCACCTCTTGCGCCTGCCCGTGGCCTGGTTTGAAAAGCGCCATGCGGGTGATGTGATGTCGCGTTTTGGCGCGGTGCAAGAAATTCAACAAACCTTGACCACCAGCTTCATCGAAGCCGTGCTCGATGGCCTGCTGGTGGTGTTGACCTTGGCCATGATGTGGGTTTACAGCCCGGTGTTGAGTGCCATCGCCTTGGTGGCCGTGTTGTTGTACGCGGGCGCAAAGTGGGTGTTGTTTCGGCCACTGCGCGAAGCCACCGAAGAAGCGATTGTGTTTGACGCCAAGAAAAACACCCACTTTTTGGAGTCGCTGCGTGGGGTGCAGGCCATCAAGCTCTACAACCGCCAAGAAGACCGCCATGCCCAGTTCATGAACAAGGTGGTGGACGCGATGAACGCCCACATCACCACCCGCAAGTTGGACTTGAGCTTGGGTGTGATGCACAAACTCGTGTTCGGCCTGGAGCGTGTCGCCGTGGTGTGGGTGGGGGCGCTCTTGGTGCTGGATCGCAGTTTCTCCGTGGGCATGTTGTTCGCTTTTTTTGCCTACAAAGAGCAGTTTGCGCTGCGTGTGAGTGGGCTGATAGACAAAGCGGTAGAGCTGAAAATGCTCAAGCTGCAAGGCGAGCGCCTGGCCGACATTGTGCTCACCGCGCCCGAGAACCAAGGCTTGCCGCTGGCTGCACCTGTCGCTAAAACCCAGAGTGAACGAGGGCAAGCGATTCTTGAGTTGCGCGACGTGGCGTTTGCTTATTCCGAGGGCGAAGCCCAGGTGCTGCAAAACCTGTCGCTCTCTATTGAGCGTGGAGAGTCGGTCGCCATCGTGGGCCCGTCGGGGTGTGGCAAAACCACCTTGCTCAAGGTCATGTTGGGCATACATGAACCGCAAGGCGGCGAACTGCTGGTGGACGGCACGCCCTTGTCGCGCCTGGGCTTACGCACCTGGCGCGACATGATCGGCACCGTGATGCAAGACGATGTGCTCTTCGCCGGTTCGGTGATCGACAACATCAGCTTCTTCGACGCCGAACCCGACCTCGATTGGGTGCGCCGCTGCGCCCAAATGGCGGCGGTGGAAGACGAGATCGACGACATGCCCATGGGTTTTCATACCCTGGTGGGCGACATGGGTTGCAGCCTCTCAGGCGGGCAGCGCCAGCGCATTTTGCTGGCGCGCGCGCTGTACAAGCGACCACAAATTTTGTTCTTGGACGAAGCCACCAGCGCGCTCGATGTGGAGCGTGAACGTTTGGTGAATCAAGCTGTGCGCGAGTTGTCCATCACCCGAATCATCGTCGCCCACCGGCCTGAAACCATTGCCTCAGTGGGACGTGTGGTGGTGCTCAAAGAAGGCCGGGTGGCGCAAGACCTGCGCACAGTGGGGGCAGGCCAGCAGCAAGCTGTTTGAAGCACAACCCCGGCGCGTCATAAGGCGGCTGCATGCGGTTCCCCTCAAGTTTCGCGCCTCGTTACCGAAACAGCGGCTGTATAACCAAAACATCCATAAACAATAAAGCCGACAATATTTGGTGATTTATGAACAATTTGTGTGCTGCATTGATGATGCTTGCTAGCTTGTACTGCGCATGGTGCCTTTGTGAAACCCGGGTTAAAGGAGTGGCCCTGTGAGTGCCGTGGCAGTTGAGACGCCCCTGGGTAACGAGGCTAACCCGCAGGCGCTGGATGCCATTGTCAAAGCCAGCGAAACCTATTCCATCGTCGCCTCCGAAGACATCGTCGATGTGCGCGGCTTGAAGCTGTGGGCTAAGGGTCAGCCGGTATCAAAGGCTTTGCAGCAACGTTTGTTGGAACGCAAACTCCAGCGCCCGCTGGAGGTGTGTTTAACAGCGGAAGATGGCGTCACCCTGTTTGGTTTGCATGATGACCTGACGACTTGGCTGGATGACAACAGCCACCCGATGGCGACTGCATTGCGCCCCTGGGCGAAGCCGTTGCTCGAGCAGGTGAAACGTTTGCCTTTGCATTCAGTCGCTCAACTGCTGCTGACCGCCGCGCTGGCGACCCGGCCCGCCACCTTGCCCCATGCGGTGGCGGCCATGGCCATGGCGGGGGCGATGATGTTGTCCAAAAACCGCTCGGCGGTGGATGTGCGCATGGCGATGTTGGGCGGCTTGATGCACGACTTGGGCGAGGTATACATCCAGCCGCAGTACTTGGATCACAGCAGCCCGCTGGACTTGGTGGGCCACAAACATTTGGTGGTGCATCCGCGTGTGGCCCAGTTGCTGCTGCGCTCCACCACCGATTACCCGGAGTCGCTGTGTCGCGCCATTGGGGAGCACCATGAGCGGCTCGATGGCTCGGGTTACCCGGCCCGGCTGGTGGGCGACAAGGTGTCCGAATTGGGCCGCATCTTGGCCGTGGTGGAGGTGGCTTTGGGCATTTTCCGGGTGGGCAGCGCGCCCTTGACCCGGGCCAGTTTTGCCCTGCGCGTGGTGCCTGGTGAATTTGATCCCCAGTGGACAGCGCTCATTTGCGACGCCGCGCGTTTAAGTGCACAGGACGCGCCGCAAAACAACGAGAGCACTGCACCGCCTTTGTTGCCACTGACGGTGATTGAGCATCACATTCAGCAGGCACAACAGTTGGCGCAAGCCCTGCAAGCGCAAGGCCGCAGTGGTGCGGTTCTGGAGGTGATTACCAATGCCACCACCCGCCTGACACGTTTGCAAGTGGCCTGGAATGCTTTGGGGTGTTGGGGCCTGGGTGACGCCGCACTCAACCCCGGTGAACGGTTTGAACTGGAGATGGCCGACCGAGAACTGAAACAACGCTTGCGTGAACTGCAACGTGAGTGCATGCTTCTGAGCGAACGCTTAGGTGAAGCCGAAAAGCTGCGCCTACAACCCTTGTGGCAAGACCTGATTCCTGCCTGATCTTTTCATGACCCCTCATGACCAATTCATGACGAATACCCGACTCTTTATTGAACTGTTGCACCGCCTCGAAAACTACGACGACGCGGTGGTTCTGATGGTGCTTTTAACCTTAGGCGCGGACAAACTGCCCATTCGGGCCACGCTCGGGCAATTCCGCCAGAGCCATTTGGGGGGCATGCTCACGCCCAACCGGGTGGCTGTGGCGGTGGAGCACTTACAGAATCACGGCCTGTTGCACATGGACATGCCCACGGTGCGGCTGCGCCGCTCGCGTTATGGCGAACTGTCTGTCGACCGCGACGCTGTCCTGGCTTTGTTGCGACAACCCATGGTGTACACCGAGCACATGCCAGGCATCAGCGAAGCGGTGATCCCCTTGCTGCGTGATGCGGTGCTGGACACCGAGCTGGCCGAGCTACCCCCAGTCACCACCACCGTGGTTCTCCAGGGTTTACTGCCTGGGCGCAACCACTCACCTTCCCGGTGAGCGGCTACCAAGCCGATCAGGCGTTCAGGCCGAAAGGCCCAAATGGCTGGCGCTGATCCAGTGCACGCATGCGGCGCTCCAAGTCGGTCATGTCGACCGCTTGAGAGAGGTAGTCGGTGTCGGCGTCGTAGGCCGAAGCTTGGGCTGGTGTGAACACCAGATTGATGAGGATAGAAATCAAAGACATGGCACTTTTCCTTTTGGCGTCGTCCATGCGGCAGGTCTTGCCTCCGGGCAGGGCCGCCGCTCATGCGCTCACCAGGGATTTGGTGAACGCAGAAACTAGTGTAAACCCTGATACCTAGGGTTTACACTGATTTTCAAAAAGACCGAGAAATTGATGTGGTCAATGTGCTAACGACATGGGAACATGCCGAGCAGTCAGTGAGCATCCCGAAAAGCCCAGGGGTTGTTTGCCGAATTACTCGTTGAATTTGGTCTTCAACCAATTCAGCAATTCACGTTGATCGGCTGCGGTGGCGCGGCGCACTTGAACCAAGAGTTTCTTCAGGTCTGGGCGTTGCAAGGTGAGGTTGGCTGCACCTTCGTTGCAAACGGAGCAAATCGCTTTGAGATTAGATGCCTCGTCGGTGCCGCCCAAGCTCTTGTCAATGACATGCCCAATATGCAGGCGTGTTTTGCGGACCACATCGTAGGGATGCGGCTCGCCCGCAACAGCTCCACACATTTGGCAAGTAAATCCATTTCGATCCAACACATAGGCCCGTGTTTCTTTGGATATTTCGCGGGCAAAGGCGGGTTCGGGCTTGGCTTTCTCTAGCAGGTACTCGCCAGGCTTCAAATCGTGGCGGTCGTTGTGCGTGAGGATTTGAAAACCCTCCTCGGTGCGAAGCTCTCGTACACGCCGCGCCCATTCGCTGATGTTGCCCGCGATGGGTCGTAATTCGGACGCATCCATCACGCGCCCAATGTTGGCTAAAAAATGGGCGCGCAGGCGCGATCTTGCGCCGCCCGGTTTGCTGGCTTTGGCTTTCATGCAGCGAGCTTGAGTTTGCGTGAGGTGGCGGCCAGTTCAATGGCCTTGGCAATTTGCGCGCTGACGGCGTGCGCAAAAGGGGGTGGAAAAGCATTGCCCACCTGCCGGTAGCTCGGGGTTTTTTTGCCCGCAAACACCCATTCATCGGGAAACCCTTGAATGCGCGCGCACATGCGCACCGTTAAGCGTGGCATCCCCACGAAATCGGCGGCTGGGGCAGAGTTGGCAAGCCCACGGCCGTCCACGCCCAACTGTGCCCAGGCCGCACGTGCGCGGCTGGGGCCTAAATCGGGGCCGCCATGTTTTTTGCTGCCGCCGACCAAGGTGGGGGCAATGGACGCGGCTATTTCGCGCCACGCATCGGCCCCCCCCCAACCCTCTGACCGCATCAGGTCGTGTAACAACTCACCCACCGTCAAGGGTTTTGTTAAGGCGGGGCTGGGCCACGAAAAATGCGGCACGAGCTCGTTGCGAAGCGCGATGCAGACAACACGCGGCCGCAGTTGGCACACCCCAAAATCGGCGGCGTTGAACAAGCGCCAATCAGTCCAATACCCCAGCAAGCGCAACTGCATTGAGATGTGGTTGCGGTAAGCGGAAAAAATCGGATCGAAAAGGCCGCGCACGTTCTCCAACATGACGGCTTGGGGCCGAGTTTCGTTAACGATGCGAATAGCCTGTGGAAACAAATCGCGCTCGTCATTCGCGCCCAGTTGTTTGCCAGCCTTGGAAAACGGTGGGCACGGCACACCGCCGGCCACCAAATCGACACCTTTGTAGGCGCGTGCATCGAATGCGGCCAAATCGCCTTCAATCACGTTCCAGGCTGGCCTGTTGAGCCGCAAGGTGGTGCATGCCGCCGCGTCGAGTTCAACCAGGGCCACATGCTCAAACCCTGCGCGCTCAAGCCCCAAGGCTTGCCCACCGGCACCAGCGCACAGTTCAAGTGAATTCATGGGCTGTGTCATTGACCACTGTATTTTTAACCAGCCGAATTGTCGTTGGATCGCTCTGGGGTGGCAAGCCCTATTGCTGTCGTGGAAGTTCTGAAGCGTCTCCCCACAAAGTTGCCCACCCACAACACCCAGTCATCCACATAAGTGAACAAAACCGGAATCACCAGCAAGCTCAGGAAGGTGGAGGTGATGAGGCCGCCGATGACGACGATGGCCATGGGGGAGCGGAAGCTCGGGTCGGTGCCCCAGCCCAGGGCGATGGGTAGCATGCCGGCACCCATGGCGATGGTGGTCATGATGATGGGGCGGGCGCGTTTGTGGCAGGCGTCCATCAAGGCGTCCCAGCGGGGGAGCCCCCGGTCGCGCCGCGCGACGATGGCGTACTCCACCAACAAGATGGAGTTTTTGGTGGCAATGCCCAAGAGCATGATGGTGCCGATCATGGCGGGCATGGTCAGGTCGGTGCCAGTGACGAAAAGGGCCAAGATGGCGCCGGGAATGGACAGCAGCAGCGCCGCCAGAATGGTCACCGGTTGTACCCAAGCGTGGAAGAGCAGCACCAGCACGATGTAAATGCACAGCACACCGGTTGCCATGGCCAAGCCAAAACTGGCGAAGAGTTCGCTCATGGCTTCGGTGTCACCCACCGTGGTTTTGATCACGCCGTTGGGTAAGTTCTGCAAACTGGGCAACTCGTCGGTGCGTTGCTGCACCAAACCCAGGGCTTGACCATTGAGTTCAATCTCAAAGTTCACATTACGCTGGCGGTTGAAGCGGTCGATTTGCGCTGGGCCGCTGTCGACGCTCAAGGTCGCCACATTAGACAGTGGCACCGGGCCGCGCGCACCAGGAATCGCCAACCGTTCAATCAAGGCCAGGTCTGCTCTGGCCTCGGGCGGCAACTTAACGACCACGGGAATTTGCCGCTGCGACAGATTGAGTTTAGAGAGGCCCTGGTCATAGTCGCCCGCCGTGGCAATGCGCAGGGTGTCGGCCATGGCGGCGGAGGTCACGCCCAAATCGGCCGCGCGGGCGAAGTCCGGCCGCACCACGAGTTCGGGGCGCTGCAAGCTGGAGGTGCTGGTGACGTTGCCAATGCCCGGAACGGTACGCAACTCTTGCTCCACGATGGCCGCATGGGCGGCCAGTGCCGCACCGTCTTGCCCGGCCAGCACCAGGATGTATTTTTCTGACGAGCCGCCAAAGCCCACGCTGAAACGCGCGCCGGGAATTTCGGCCAGCAACTTGCGCAGGTCGCCCTCGACCTGTTGTTTGCTGATGCCGCCTCGCTCTTTACGTGGTGTCATGTTGATGGTGAGCGTGGCTTTGCGCACTTCGGCAGCACTGCCACCCGCAAACGGGTCGCTGCCTGTGGCGCCGCCACCCACAGCGGTGTAGATCATCTTGACGTGCGGGTGGTCCTTCAGCGCCAGCCGCGCTTGTTCAGCCGCAGCCAAGGTTTGGGCATAGGTGCTGCCGGGCGGAAGCGAGATATAGACCTGGGTTTGCGACAGGTCGTCCGGTGGAATAAAGCCCCCCGCAATCTTGCCCGCAAACAGCGGCGCACAAGACGCCACGCTGAACACTGTGGCTGCCGCCACCGTCCACAAGCGGTGCTTCACACACCAAGCGGCCCAGCGCATATAGGTTTTCATCCAGCCTGGCTCGGTGTGTTTTTTCGTCGGCTTGGCGAGCAAGTAGGCGGCCATCATGGGGGTGAGCATGCGTGCCACCACCAGGGAGAAAAACACGGCGATGGCGGCTGTCCAGCCAAACTGCACGAAAAACTTGCCCGCCACACCACTCATGAACGCAGTGGGCAAAAACACAGCAATCAAGGTGAAGGTGGTGGCAATCACGGCCAAGCCAATTTCATCGGCGGCCTCCATCGCGGCTTCTTTGGGTGACTTGCCCATGCGCAAATGGCGCATGATGTTTTCAATTTCCACGATGGCATCGTCGACCAAGATGCCGATCACCAAAGACAAACTCAAGAGCGTGACGACATTGAGTGTGAACCCCGCCCAGTGCATGGCGGCAAAAGTGGGAATCACTGACAGCGGCAGGGCCACGGCCGAGACCAAGGTGGCGCGCCAGTCGCGCAAGAAAAACCACACCACCACCACCGCCAGCAGCGCGCCTTCCAGCATCAACCACATGGAGCCGTGGAAGTTTTCTTCGACCGGATCGACAAAGTTAAACGCTTCGGTGACCGTGATGTCGGGGTGGTCGGCTTTGAGCTTTTCGAGCGTGGCCCGAACACCTTTGGCCACCTCCACTTCACCCGCGCCGCGCGAGCGGGTGATTTCAAAGCCCACCACCGGCTGACCATTGAGCAAAGCGGTGCTGCGCGTTTCGGCCACGGTGTCGCTCACCGTGGCCAATCGATCCAGCCGCACATGGCGGCCATCGGAGAGTGTGATGTCCATGGCCGCCAGTTGTTCGGCCGACTGCACCGTGGCAATGGTGCGCACCGACTGTTCTGCGCCCCCTAAGTCGGTGCGGCCACCTGAAGCATCTTGCTGAATGCTGCGCAACTGGCGCGACACATCGGCCACGGTGGCATTCAGGGCCAGCAGCTTGGCGGGGTCAATTTCCACATGCACTTCGCGCGTGACACCGCCCACGCGGCTCACCGCCCCCACGCCTTTGACGGCGAGTAGGGCCCGGCTGACTTCGTTGTCCACGAACCAACTCAGCGCTTCCCCATCCATTCTTTGGGATGCCACCGTGTAGGTGAGGATGGGCGCGCCCGACAGATTGAGTTTGCTGATTTGCGGGTCGCGTAAATCACCGGGCAAGTCCGAGCGCACACGCTGCACCGCGTCGCGCACATCGTCCAACGCTTCTTGAATGTTTTTTTCTAAACGAAATTCGACGGTGACAGTGGCGGTACCGTCTTGCACCTTGGCGTAAATGTTTTTCACGCCTTGCAGGGTGGCTACCGAGTTCTCGATCTTGCGCGCCACCTCGGTTTCCATTTGCGCGGGTGCCGCGCCGGGCAGGCTGGCGGTGACCGTGATGGTGGGCAGTTCAATGTCGGGGAACTGCTGAATCTTCATCATTGAATAACCCAACAGCCCCGCCAGCGTGAGCATCACGAACAGCAAGATGGAGGGGATGGGGTTGCGTATGGAGTACGCAGAGACATTGATGGCCATGGTGAGTCCTCAGTGCGCCGTTGCGGTCAGGGCTGTTGGGGTGCAGGTTTGGCCGCAGCCTCCACCACCTTCACCGTGTCGCCATCGCCCAGAAAACCGGCGCCCGACGCCACCACCCGCGCATTGGCCGTCAAGCCGTCGGTGATTTCCACGCGCTCGCCCACGCGCCGCCCGGTTTGCACTTTGATTTGCGAGACCTTGTTGTTCTCACCCACGCCATAGACATAACTGAAGCCGTCGCGCAACACCACCGCACTTTGCGGCAAAGTGAGGGCCGGGCTGTTGCCCAGTTCAAAGTCGCCGCGCGCGAACATGCCCGCGCGGATGGGACTCGCGGGTGGCAAGTCCACATACACCAAGCCATTGCGTGTGGTGGCATCCACCGTGGGCGCCACCATGCGCGCCTTGCCGACGACGGTTTGCCCGCTCGGGCCCACCAGGTTGACCGTCATGCCGGGTTGAATGCGCGCCAAGTCGCTGGACGCCACTTCGGCGCGCCACTCCAGCCGCCCCTGGCGTATCAAACGAAACAACTCCTGCCCTGCAGGCAGCACGGCACCCACGGTGGCGCTGCGTGCGGAAATGATGCCGCCATCGGGTGCCAGCACCTGGGTCTGGCGCAGGCGCAACTGCTGGGTTTGCAGCAGCGCCTTTTGCGCGTTCAAGCGCGCTTGCGCGGTGCGCTCCAAGGTGAGGTATTGGTTGATTTGCTGGGCACTCAAGGCACCACTGGCGTCCAACTCGCGGGCGCGCTGGGCATTGCCCGCGGCTTCGGCCAAGGTGGCTTCAGCCTCGGCCACACTGGCGCGAATTTGTGCCAGGTCTGCTTGGATGGTGTCGGGCGCAAATGTCGCCAGCACCTGGCCTCTTTTGACCACATCCCCCACGTTCACTCTCACTTCCGCCAAACGCAAGCCATTGGCTTCCGTGCCCACACTGGCTTCTTGCCAAGCGGCGATGCTGCCGTTGGCGCTGATGCGCACGGGGAAGCTGCCGCTTTGCGCCTGCACGGTGCTGACGGTGAGGGCGGGCTTGGCGGTGGTGGCTGCTGGTTGGTCGTCCTTGGCTTGGGCTTGCAAGGTCAGGGCGAGTGCACTGACGGTAGCGATGACGACAGTGGCTGCAATCAAGGGGGCGCGTTGGATTTGCATGATGGGGTGTCTGATGTCGGTAAAGTCTGTGAACGAGGTCAGCGATCACGCTCAACCAGCGAAGCGGCGGCGTTGGTATCGGTGTCTGTGGCCCACCAACCGCCACCCAAAGCGCGGTAGAGGCTGACCCAAGCCACGCTGCGTTCGCGCTGCAAATCAATCAAAGCACTTTGGGCTTGAACGGCGGTGCGGCGTGCGTCTTCCAGTTCAAACAAACTGGCCAAACCCGCGCGGTAACGGGCTTGGCTGGCTTTGAACGATTCAGAAAACCCGGTGGTCGCGGTTTGGGCTTGCGCTTCTCGGTCTGCGGTGCTTTGTAGGTTGATGAGGGCTTCTTCCACTTCGCGCACCGCGTTGCGCACAGCGGCGCGGTAAGCCACACCGGCTTCAACCAGGCTGGCTTGGGCCGCGTTGACGTTGGCATGACGCGCGCCTGCATCAAACAGCGGCATCGTCACTGTCAAAGGCCCCAAACTCCACACCGTGCCATCGCTGCTGACGCCACCGACCGATGAACGTGCCGCGCTGACGTTGCCCGAAAGGCTGATCTGCGGCAGCTGCTGCGCCTGCCGCTGCGCCACATCGGCCTGGCGCGCCCGCCACTCACGTTCGGCAGCGGCCACATCGGGCCGCTGGGCCAACACTTGGCCCGGAACCTGGGTGATGTTGAGTTGCGCAGGTTGTGGTGCGACCCACCATGCGGAATCACCCACGGCCAGCCGCTGTTGTTCCAAGCGCTGGCGGAGCAGCGGTTCATCCAGCCCCGTCAACGCGACCAAGGCTTTGATGTCCAGCTCACAACGTGCCTGTTGTGCAGCGAGCAAGCTGGCACCTTGCGCGCTGCTGGCACGTGCCAAGGCGCTGCTGGCCGGGGCTTGAAAACCGGCCTTGGCGGCCAGGTCGGTGAGGCGCGCGGTCTCGGCGCGGGAGCTGGCATCGGCCCGAGCGGTTTGCACTTGAGCCCCACATGCGCGCAAATTGACGTAACGGGTAGCCACCTCGGCCGCCACCGAGACTCGTGCCTCGTGCCAACTGGCCTGTGCTCCCGACAGCCGCTGTTTTGCAGCCGCCTGTGCAGCGCGATTGGCACCGAACAGATCCAACTCCCAGCGCGCCACCAACCCCGCCGAGGTGGAGGTGGTCAGGGGCATGTTCAGGTCTTGCCGACCCCGACTGCCACTGGCTTGTGCGTCCAAGCTCGGCAGCAAAGCACCAGAGGCCGCCACTTGCGCCGCACGAGACTGTTCAATGCGCGAAGCTGCCAGCGCCACGCTCGGGCTGGCGGCTTGGGCCGATGCAATGAGTTCACTCAGCACCGGATCGTTGAACTGTTCCCACCAAGCCACCAAGTCGGAGGTGTTGCCGCCGTGTGGCAAGGGGGCGAACCAGGTGGGGGGTGCGACGCTATCCATCAGCGTGGTGTCGCCTGAGGGCAGGTTGGCGCAGCCACTTTGCAAAATGGCAACCCCAACGAGGGCCAGGTGTCGAAGGTTTTTTGAAATGTTCATGGCTTCAGCGCCCCGAGGGTTTGGTGTTGGCGCGAATAGAGTGTTTGACGGCGCTTTTGACGCCACGCAAGGTGTTTGTCAGCGAGCAGCTTGCGGATGAGGAGGGTTTGGCCAGCGCTTGCCCCCGCGAAGGGCACAAGCTGTTCGCCACGCGCTGCAGCCAATTAGCGGGTTTGCCGCCTTCTTGAGTCTGGGCGCGGCGTTGCAACTCGGCGGCCACCATGGCCAGGGCATAGAGCACGAGGCGGTCGGTCCACACATCCCAGGCACGGCTGGCCGTATTGAGCTTGGGCACCAAGGCATCAGTCACATCGCGCCCCACATGCAGGTGCACGCCCAGCCCTGCGATGGCAATGGCCAAACGCTGCAATTCATCATCAGCCCGCGCCAAGCCAAAGTGGCGGCACAGCACCGCCACCAAAGCGTCGTGCATGGGTTTGATGCCTTGGTTGATCTCTTGCTCCCACAGCCCGGTGGGCTCCAGCATTTCGCGCAGGCGCAGCTTCATGCACTGCCGCGACACTTCGCCCATCCGCAGTGGCTCCACAAAAGCCGCAAAAAAACCGCGCAGGGCTTGATCCAGCGTTAACTCGTCACCAGCGAACAGCGCAATGTCGTGCTCCACTGCCCCCATGGGTTCCAAAAAAGCGGCGCGGTACAGGCCTGCTTTATCGCCGAAGTAGTAGCTGATGGCGGCCACATTGGTTTGCGCGGCCTCGGCAATGTCGCGTATCGACACCTTGGAAAAACCATGCTGTGCAAATAGCGCCAGCGCAGTGAGCAACAGCCGCTCACGCGACTGCTCGCCGTCTTGGCGGGTTGGGCGTGCAACGTCAGAGGTTGGCAGATTCATGCGGCGAACTGTAGCAAATAAATCAAACGTTTGATTTATTTACCATGTTAACCCCTTGATGCAACTCGCCGCCCCGGTTGCGGCGAGAGGGGTTCAATTCAGCAGCGATAGTTGAACAGCAGCAGACCCGGGATCGGGGCGCTGGGTGTCTGAATACCCACGTGTCGCCAACGCCCACCCCTCGGTGGCTTGCGCCGCATGGGCTTTATCCAGCAAGCAAGTACCCAGCCCCTTTTTCGTGGCCTGCACCAACAAGGCCTCGCATTGCACCGGGCTGAGTTGCAGGGCGAAAGCGCTCCACTTTTCCAGCACCGTCGCATGGCCCCAAGCGTCTTCAATCGCCCAGCGCACAGCCAAGGCATGTGTGGGTCGACCGGCTTCAATCACCCGTGGTAGCAGCGCCATGAAAAACCGCTTGAAGTCGCGGCGCAGATTCTCGGATGGCAGCAGGGCCTCGAAGCGACTGACACGTTGGCTCCAACCTGCTTGCAGCAGTTGTTGG
Source organism: Burkholderiales bacterium (assembly GCA_046094425.1). GTDB lineage: Bacteria > Pseudomonadota > Gammaproteobacteria > Burkholderiales > Burkholderiaceae_C > JANPCX01. The sequence goes on from JBJTHI010000267.1 coordinate 19,499, forward strand.
CTGACAAAGGCTTGCAAGGCTTGGGCGGGGTTAAAGAGGCGCAGTCGTTTGGGTGGCAACACCCGCATCGGAATTTGACAAGCAGCTTCGTGACCCAGCGGTTCCACAAAACTGCACAGCGTGGCCACACGCAGCCACTGGGCCTCGTTCAAACCGTTGATGCCGCCGAGCTTCTCGTCGCTGATGTGGCGGGCCTTGGCCAAGGCTTCTTGTTGGCCCTGCGCACCCTTGCTGTGGTTGGCACGTTGGCTCATCACGACAAGGTTGCCTGCGGCATAGGCTGCGTCATTGCGCACGCGGTCAACCGACGCTCTGTTGGCTCCCTGATCCTCCAGCTCGACCCGGGTGATGGGGCAGTGGCTCACCGCCAACTGGCGCAGGTAGTGAGGCGTGATTTGAAACAACTCCACATGGCGGCCGCGCAGCCAGGCATGCAATCGCAACTGCAACCACTGCAACACGGCGGGCCGATCGGAGAGGGTGCGGCCCGCGAACGCCACCTGGCCGGCTGTCCAACCATGGTGCAGGGGCGAGGGTTCATTGGCGTAGGGCGCTGGCGGTGTCACGCCGTGGCGGGCAAAGTCCCAACCCAACTCGAAACCGATGGGGTCGATGTCTTGGTCGGCGTAGCCGGGGACAAGGCTTGCAACAGAGCTGCGATGGGCGACGGGGTTCATCAAAGTCTCCTTCAGGGGGTGAACAATGAAGAGAGTTTGACGAGTCACAAGCTCACAGCGTGAGCTACTGCTGGGTGTCGCAGAAAAACAGCAAAAGAATTTTTAGTATGCTGCGCCAGAACAGGCTCATCTGGTGAGCCAGTAAGCTGGTAAATGCCCCATGGATCGCACTGAACGTTTCTACAAAATTGAACTCTTGCTGCGCAGTCGAGGGCAGGTGAGTTTTGCTGCGCTGTTAGACGAGCTTCAGGTATCGCCCGCCACCTTAAAGCGCGACCTGAACTATTTGCGCAACCGCCTCTCCGCCCCCATCGTTTATGACCGCGCCGAGAACGCCTATGCCTTCGAGGCCGCCGCGCCAACACGCGGCGCTGCCGCCGCCCACGAGCTGCCCGGCCTGTGGTTCAGCGAAGCCGAAATCCACGCGCTGCTCACCATGCACCAATTGCTCGCCGGGTTGGACGACGATGGTGTGCTCGCCCGCCACCTCGCCCCCATGATGACCAAGCTGCAAGGCATGCTGGGCACCGACGAAAACGAAGCCCGCGAGCTGATGCGCCGCGTCAAAGTCATAGGCACCGCACGCCGCCGCTCGCCCAGCCGCCATTTCGAGTCGCTGGGCAGTGCTTTGGTGCAACGACAGCGGGTGTGGCTGCGTTATTTCAAAAGGAGCGACCGCAGCACCAGCGAGCGTGAGGTCTCGCCGCAGCGCTTGGTGAACTACCGCAACACTTGGTATTTGGATGCCTGGTGCCACAGCAGCGAAGCCTTGCGCCGGTTTGCGCTCGATGCGGTGCAAGAGGCACAGCTACTGCAGAGCAAAGCCCGCAACGTGGCGGTGAAAGACTTGGAAGCCGAACTCGACGCGGGTTATGGCATTTATGGCGGCGCAGGCTCCAAGGTAGCGTGGGCGACCTTGGTGTTTGAGCCCGATGCGGCGCAGTGGGTGTCCAACGAAGAATGGCACCCGCAGCAAACCGCGCGCTGGTTGGATGGCACCCCGGGGGAGGGCCGCTACGAATTGCGTGTGCCCTACAGCGCGCCGCAGGAAATCTTGATGGACATACTGCGCCATGGGGACAGCGTGACGGTCACGGGCAACAAAGCCCTGCAGCAAGCGGTGGCCACGAGGCTGCGGTCTGCTACCAAGCTCTATGCTTAAGAACCTATCCGTAAATAAGACAGCCCTGCGCCGGGGTTCCACAGGCCACAGGCG
>JBJTHI010000268.1:0-2569 GCA_046094425.1 Burkholderiales bacterium
TTGATGCGCCGAGCAGGCCTGGAGGTGGCCAAGCTGGCCTTGGCCGTGGCACCGCACGCCCGGGTGGTGTGGGTGGCCGCCGGCCCAGGCAACAACGGTGGTGATGGCTGGGAGGCCGCATTGCATTTGCATGCAGCGGGGAAGGACGTGCGTGTGAGTGAAGTGCCCGCGCCGTCCGGCTTGCCAACCGACGCCCTGGACGCTCGCCAACGCGCCTTGGCCGCCGGGGTTCAGGTGGTTGAGCAGGCACCGCTGTTGGCTGCGGGCGATTTGGCGATCGACGCCTTGTTGGGCCTGGGCTCCAGCAGAGCGCCCGAAGGCAAACTGGCCGACACCATCCAACAACTCAACGCCTACCGCTGCGCTGTGCTGGCGGTGGATTTACCTTCCGGCCTGTGCGCAGACACGGGCCGCTTGTGGGGCGAAGCCGCCGTGCGCGCGACACACACCCTGTCCATGCTGACCCTCAAACCCGGCCTGTTCACCGCCCAGGGACGCGACCATGCGGGCATGGTGTATTGCGCCCCCTTGGGCCATCACGACAACCCACTGCCCGATGCATGGTTAACCGGCCTGGAGAGCCTGAACACCCCACAAGCCAAACACAGCGCCCACAAAGGCAGTCGGGGAGACACCTTGGTGGTGGGCGGTGCCAGCGGCATCACCGGTGCCGCCCTGCTGGCGGCGCGCGCAGCACTCGCAGCCGGTAGCGGTCGCGTTTACTTGAGTTTGCTCGATGGTGGAACAACGGCTTTGGATCCCCAACGCCCGGAGCTGATGCTGCGCCCCGCCACCTGGCCTGAATCACCACAAACGCTGGCGCGCTGCACCGTGCTCGCAGGCTGCGGCGGGGGCGACGCGATAGCCGCCACCCTGCCCCGACTGCTGAGTTCCGCACCCCGTTTGGTGTTGGACGCCGATGCTTTGAATGCATTGGCTCAGGACACGATGTTGCTGCGCTTGCTGCAAAAACGGGCCCACAAAACATACGCCACCGTGCTCACCCCCCATCCCCTGGAAGCCGCACGTTTATTGGCCTGCCAAGTGGGCGAGGTGCAAACCTCACGTCTGGCGGCGGCTTCGCAACTGGCCGACCAAACTGGGGCAGTGGTGGTACTCAAAGGATCGGGCACGGTGGTGGCTGCACCCACCGCCATGCGCGCCACGCCGTGGATCAACAGTACGGGCAATGCAGCACTGTCCACAGCAGGCACAGGTGATGTGCTCGCAGGTTGGTTGGCAGGAAGTTGGGCGGTGCGCCACAACGATTCAAACGATGGCATCAGCAGCAGCGAGTTGGCCTTGCGAACAAGCCTGGCATCGACTTGTTTACACGGCTTGGCGGCTGATCGCGCCGCTGTGCAACCGCTGCGCGCGGCCGATTTGATAGAAACCATGTTCGCTGAGGCGAACAGGAAAATTTAGACGCCATGAGCGCCCGGCTCGTTTGACAGAAGCGATCCTATGGGTTGCTGACTTACATCGATCAAGCGTGTACATTTCCCAGAAAACCTCGCAGCCTCGTGCACGTGCGAGGCGGAATCTGCGCTCAGTGACGTTGATGTTGGTTCGTGAACTTTGACTGGATCGCTGACCGACTTACTTTGCTGTTTGTTTTCAAGCTACATGAACAAAAATTTGATGGGCTGGTTCCTGGCTGCCGCTAGGACTTTGGGGTTGCTGGCATTTGCTTTCGCGGCACAAGCACAAGCAGCCAACGAAGCCACTTCTCCTGTGACATCTGATGCCTCGGCCAACACGGCCAATGTCTCAACTACCAGAACAACGAAATCCGATTCGCACGCAACTAGCCAGTGCTCCCACACGACACGTTTGCGCTACTTCTTGCGAGCCTACTCTCGCGGGGAGATTACTGGCAGCGGCGAGTTACTTTGGGTATGCCAGGAAAATCGTTATCGATTGACTTTAGAGGTGGCACTTGATCTCGGAACGCTACGCAATACCAGCCAAAGCCAAGGTCGCATAGATCAATCTGGCTTGATACCAGAGCGGTTCGAGGAAGTAAGTCGATTCATCCCATTGGACGCGAGCGCCGCTATAGTCTTTTAATGGACGAGCGAGACATCCTGTTCGCCAATGATCAACGGGTGACTCGCCCCCCACTGCTTCAGGATAGCGTAAGCCAGTTGTGGCAGCTCAGTCACTTGCTCTATAGCGATCCCAAAAGTCTGGTCACGGGCAAAATCGTTGAGATTCCCTTGGCAACACGTGCGCAGGTGACATCCTATTTCTACGAATTACTAGGACGCGAGTTGTTAGACACCCCCGTGGGCAAACTCGACACCCTGCGGATCAAGGCTAGCCGTGCTCAGGTAACCGGTCGATCAGCCACTGCTGAGTACTGGTTTGCGCCTGAACTGAACTACCTCCCCGTTCGTCTGCGTTGGGTTTTCAACGACAAGTCTTACACCTGAATCCGTGAGCCAAGTTGCCATCTGACGAATATGAGGTTGAGTTTGCACCCTGATATTGCAAATCTATCGGAAGTTGTGGGCAAGCCGATGGTCAATCGCTGCGCGCGCAGCCCTGGGCCTGCTCGGGGATCGGT
>JBJTHI010000269.1:0-4413 GCA_046094425.1 Burkholderiales bacterium
CTCGCGATTTATGCTCCACGCTTCCTTCCCACACTCGGTCACCCTCATGCAGTTGCGCTTCACTTCACTCGCTGTGACCAGCTCGTGGCGGGACTTGCACCCGCAGGAGAGCGCCCAAGCGGGGCGCACATGAAAAAGGGCTCGCAGTGCGAGCCCTTTGCGTTTTTGCCCTATTTGCCCTGGGTTTAAGCCGCGAGTGCCTTGACCTTGGCAGACAAGCGACTCTTGTGGCGAGCTGCTTTGTTCTTGTGGAACAGGCCTTTGTCGGCCACAGAATCAATCACGCTTTGAGCGGTGGCAAAAAGCTCGCTGGCTTTAGCTTTGTCACCGGACAGAACGGCTTTTTGCACATTCTTGATCACGGTGCGGAATTTAGAACGCAACGCGGTATTGGCGGCGTTGAGCTTAACGTCTTGACGTGCGCGCTTGCGACCCGAGGCAATGCGGACGGTTTTTTTCTTGGCTTTGGATGAAGTGGCCATGCTGTATCAAATATCCAGGGTTGGGCAAAGACAGCGAGTATAGCAGGGCGGCAGGCTTGGAAGCAAGCCTGCCGCCCGGGTGCGGCGGCGGGTGGCAGGTGCCTACCTATAATCAGGCGGTGATTCCTGCATCCCCGCTCGGCCCCTTGGGCCACTCCTCACGCCCATGAACTTGTTGCGGGCCGCATCCACGGTGTCGTTGCTGACCTTGGCCTCACGTGTCACGGGTTTGGTGCGCGAGTTGCTGGTGGCCACGCTTTACGGGGCCAGTGCTTGGACGGATGCCTTTCAGGTGGCGTTTCGTATTCCCAACCTGTTGCGCCGCTTGTTCGCCGAAGGCGCGTTTTCCCAGGCTTTTGTTCCTTTGCTGGCCGAGTCTCGCGCGCGTGAAGGTGACGTTGCTACGCGCAGTTTGATAGACGCCGTGGCCACCGTGCTTTTTTGGGCGCTGCTATTGACCTGCGTCGTGGGTGTGGCTGCGGCCCCCGTTCTCGTGTGGTTCATGGCTTCGGGTTTGCAGGAGTTTGACGGGGCGGTGTGGATGACGCGCTTGATGTTCCCCTACATCGGCTTCATGTCCATGGTGGCCCTGGCGGCAGGTATCTTGAACACTTGGCGGCGTTTTGCTGTGCCTGCGGCGACGCCTGTGCTGCTCAATTTGGCGGTGATAGTCTGCGCTTGGGGCCTCACACCATGGTTCAAACGCTGGGGGATCGAGCCGGTCTATGCCTTGGCGGCGGGGGTTTTGTTGGGTGGTATGTTGCAGTTGGGTGTGCAAATTCCTGCTCTGCTGCGTATTGCTTGTTTGCCGCGTATTGGCCTGACACCTGGTCGCTTGCGCGCGGCTTGGCACCACCCCGGTGTGGGCCGCGTGCTCAAACAAATGGCACCGGCTTTGCTCGGCGTGTCGGTGGCCCAGGTCTCGTTGCTCATCAATACTCAAATTGCCTCGCATTTGGGGGTGGGGGCGGTGTCGTGGCTGACTTACGCCGACCGCCTGATGGAGTTTCCTACCGGTTTGCTCGGCGTGGCCCTGGGCGTGGTACTGTTGCCGCAGTTGTCTGCGGCCAAAGCCCAGGCCGACAGCCAGGCCTTCTCGGGTCTGCTCGACTGGGGCTTGCGGCTGACGCTGCTGCTGGCCTTGCCTTGCGCGGTAGCGCTCTTGGTCTTTCCCAAGGCCTTGGTGGCGGTGCTTTACCACTATGGTGCTTTCACCGACTTTGACGTGAACCAAACCACATCGGCCTTGCAGGGCTACGGCGTGGGCCTCTTGGGTTTGATCGCCGTCAAAATTTTGGCCCCTGGTTTTTATGCTCGCCAAGACACCAAAACCCCGGTGAAGATTGCCATCGTGGTACTCGTGTTCACGCAACTGTTGAATTTGGTCTTGGTGCCTCATTTGGGTTTTGCCGGCTTGGCTTGGGCGATTGGTTTGGGGGCTTTGCTCAATGCGGCTTGGCTGTTCTACGGCTTACGCCGGGCGGGGCTGTACACACCGGCCGCCGGTTGGTGGCGTTTTATGTTGAAAGTGGTTTGCGCCACGACGGTCTTGGGCGTGGTGTTGGCGCTGGCCGCATGGCAGCTGGACTGGCTGGCCTTGCGCACCCAACCTTTAGTTCGTATTGGCATCTTGTTGGGCACCTTGGTCTTGGCCGGGGCCACCTACGTAGCCATCCTGGTTTTGTTAGGCCTGCGCCTGCGGGACTTTCGGCGTCAGGCAAACTGAGAGACTGTCCGTTTTCATTCCATGTCTTCCGTGCAACCCTGGCTCACTACCGCGCCCTCAGCGCTGGACTATTTCCGCACCCTGGTGGCGCGTGACGCAGGTTTGCCTCTGCTGGAAGCTGGCATCAGCATCGCGCAAGACGCAGAGCCGCAACTGGACATTCAAGCGGTGCTGGCCGAGGTGGAGGCTTTGGCCGAGGTGCTGCGTCGCCGCTTGCCGTCGGACGCACCCAGCCTGCACAAATTGCAGCGGCTGAACCACTACTTTTTCCAAGACTTGGGCTTCGCGGGCAACCTCAACCACTACTACGACCCGAACAACAGCCACATTCACCATGTGCTGCGCACACGCCGTGGCATTCCCATCACGCTGGCGGTGCTGTACATCGAAATGGCCCAGCATATTGGGTTGCGCGCCTACGGCATTTCTTTTCCGGGTCACTTTTTAGTCAAAGTGGTTTTGAACCACGGGGATCAACGCGGTGAGGTCGTTGTCGATCCGTTCACGGGCCGTTCACTTTCGCGCGAAACCTTGGACGACATGCTGGCCCCGTACAAACAACAACACATTGAACTGGAGCGCGCGCAAATTCCGCTGGCATTTTTTCTGCGCTCGGCCAGCAGCCGGGACATTCTGGCCCGCATGCTGCGCAATCTGAAAGAGATTCACACCAGAGAGCAGCAGTGGTCGGCGCTGCTGGCGGTCTCCAACCGGTTGGTGGTTTTGTTGCCCGATGTCCTTGAGGAGCGCCGTGACCGCGCGTTGCCCCTGGAGGCCATGGGTTATTTGTCGCAAGCGGCGGATGATTTGCAAGCCTATTGGGACGAGTGGGGTGCGCAGAACGATCCCGCCACTCAAACCGCAGTCCAAACGGCTTTGCTTGCACGATTGAACGCTTTGCGCCAGGGGCAGAGCCAACACGTCAACAACACCGACAATGACCCGAGTGGCGCAACATCCACCTGAACGTAAGCTCATGAAACTCACCTCTGCACAACGCCACGGCCTGACCTGGCTCGCACTTTTTGTAGGCGGCGGCTTGCTGCTGTGGTTGCTGGCGCCTGTGCTCACCCCTTTCTTAATCGGAGCGGTGCTGGCTTATGCACTGCACCCGTTGGTGGAACGGTTGGCGGACAAACGCTGTCCCCGGCTGCTGGCCGTGGTGCTGGTGGAGGCGGTGGCCATCCTGGCTTGCTTGGCGCTGCTCTTATTGATGGTGCCGATCTTGTCCAAAGAAATCCCGATGCTGCGCGAGCAAATTCCGCTCTTGGCCGACCGCATCAATACGGCGATTACGCCTTGGCTCGCCCAGTGGGGTGTGAACATGGCGCTAGACACGGCCAGCATCAAAGCATTTGTCTTGAAGCATCTCAACGCCAACATGGAAGACTGGTTTGCGGCGCTGCTGAGTTCTGCCCGCATCGGCGGCAGCGTGCTGATTACCATGTTGGGTATGGCTGTGTTGGTGCCTGTGGTGCTGTTTTATTTGCTGATGGATTGGCCCCAATGGGTGGAACGCGCCCGGGCTTTGATTCCACCGCGTCGCCGCCCCATGGTGGAGAGTTTTTTGGAAGAGAGCGACCACGTGCTGGGTCAATATCTGCGTGGCCAACTGTTGGTCATGGGTATTCTGGCCGTGTACTACGCACTGGGCCTGGCGTTATTCGGCTTTGACTTGGCGCTTCCCGTCGGCGTGTTCACCGGTTTGGCCATCTTCATACCTTACCTGGGTTTTGGTTTGGGCTTGGTTCTGGCCCTGTTGGCGGGTGTGCTTCAATTTGCCAGCCTCTATGGTGTACTCGCGGTGGTTGTGGTGTATGGCCTGGGCCAATTGATTGAAAGCCTCTACCTCACGCCCAGGCTCGTGGGCGAGCGCATTGGTTTGTCACCGTTGACGGTTATTTTTGCCTTGCTCGCTTTTGGGCACTTGTTTGGTTTTGTGGGTGTGCTGGTGGCTCTGCCTGTGAGCGCGGTGCTGGTGGTGGCGACCCGTCGCGCCCGAGCGCTTTATGTTGAAAGCAAGTTGTTCCGCGAATAATCCTAGATACGGCAGTTGAACGCGCCCGAGTGGGCTGCGATCCGGCGGGCTGGCAAGGGTGTAGCAGGGCTTTCGGACAGCCGACAGTCCGCCTGCGGAACGACCGGCGCATGCAAGCGCCGGTGCGCCCTGCAAGCGGGATGAGACAGCGGGCGACTGCCCGCCCC
>JBJTHI010000270.1:0-1769 GCA_046094425.1 Burkholderiales bacterium
TTCCTGCACATAGAAGACCGTCGCATCGAACTGCCCCAAGCCTTCTTCATGCGTGTGGCCATGGGGCTGGCGCTGAATGAGATCGACCGCGAGGCACGGGCTATTGAGTTTTACGAGGTGCTCTCCAGTTTTGACTTCATGTGCTCCACACCTGCTTTGTTCAACAGCGCGACCAGGCGACCGCAAATGTCCAGTTGTTACCTCACCTCCATTCCCGACAACCTGGACGGCATATTTGAATCACTCAAAGAAAACGCCCTGCTGTCCAAACATGCGGCTGGATTGGGCAACGCGTGGAGCCATGTGCGCGCTTTGGGCAGCCCCATCAAGGGCGTGAACGGCAAAACCCAAGGCCTGGTGCCGTTCTTAAAAGTAGCCAACGACGTGGCCGTGGCGGTAGACCAAGGTGGGCGGCGCAAAGGTGCGTTTTGTGCCTACGTAGAAACCTGGCATCTGGACATTGAAGAGTTTTTGGAGCTGCGCAAAAACACCGGCGACGATCGCCGCCGCACCCACGACATGAACACCGCGAACTGGATTCCCGATTTATTCATGAAACGTGTCATGCAAGCCTTTGACCATCCGAACGATCCGCGCAAAGGCCGCTGGACTTTGTTCTCCCCTCATGCCTGCCCCGATTTGCACGACAAAGTGGGCTTGGCTTTCGAGCAAGCCTATGTGGCCTATGAAGAAAAAGCGGCACGCGGTGAGATCAAACACTTCAAAACCGTGGCCGCCAAAGACCTGTGGCGCAAGATGCTCTCCATGTTGTTTGAAACGGGTCACCCGTGGATCACTTTCAAAGACGCTTGCAACCTGCGCTCGCCCCAGCAGCATGTGGGTGTGGTGCATTCCAGCAACCTGTGCTCGGAAATCACGCTCAATACCAATGCGAACGAAATTGCCGTGTGCAACCTTGGCTCAGTCAACTTGGCCCAGCATTTGATGGTGGGCCCAGGTGGCGGCAAGGTGCTGGATCATGACAAACTCAAGCGAACCATCGCCACTGGCCTACGCATGCTGGACAACGTGATCGACTTGAACGACTACGTGGTTCAAAAGGCTCGCAACTCCACCTTACGGCACCGCCCGGTGGGCCTGGGACTCATGGGTTTTCAAGACGCGCTGTACGAACTGCGCCTTCCCTACGCTTCTCAAGAAGCGGTTGAGTTCGCTGACCGCAGTGCCGAGGCAGTTTGTTATCACACCTATTGGGCCTCCAGCGAACTGGCGCAGGAGCGTGGCCGCTACAGCACCTACCGGGGTTCCTTGTGGGATCAAGGCATATTGCCCATCGACTCCATCGACTTGCTGGCCGCTCACCGTGGTGGTTACTTGGAGGTCGACCGCAGCAGCAGCTTGGACTGGGACGCGCTGCGCCAGCAAATTCGCAGCCACGGCATGCGCAACTCCAACTGCACCGCCATAGCGCCCACGGCCACCATCTCCAACATTGTGGGTTGCAGCGCCTCCATTGAGCCGAGTTTTGGCAATTTGTCGGTCAAGTCCAATGCCTCGGGTGAGTTCACGGTGTTGAATGACTACCTGGTGCGTGACTTAAAACGCCTGAACCTGTGGGACGCCACGATGGTCACCGACCTCAAACACTTTGACGGCTCGGTGCAACGCATAGCCCGTGTGCCGCAAGACCTCAAACAACTCTATTCCACCGCCTTTGAAGTGCCCGCCTTGTGGCTGGTGGAAGCCGCTGCTCGCAGGCAGAAGTGGTTGGATCAAAGCCAATCGCTCAATGTTTACATGGCCGGTGC
>JBJTHI010000271.1:0-3773 GCA_046094425.1 Burkholderiales bacterium
ACCGATCCCCGAGCAGGCCCAGGGCTGCGCGCGCAGCGATTGACCATCGGCTTGCCCACAACTTCCGATAGATTTGCAATATCAGGGTGCAAACTCAACCTCATATTCGTCAGATGGCAACTTGGCTCACGGATTCAGGTACTTGTTCGACTGAAAATCGAGGCTTGTTCCCACCATCGCCCCTGCGACTAACCACCATGACCTACCCCTTCAACTGGAGAGCCGCTTACCCCAGCCAACGTTTGCCGGTGTTTGGCCGCAATGTGGTGTCTACCTCCCACCCCTTGGCAGCGCAAGCGGGCCTGCGCATGTTGCTCAAGGGCGGCAACGCGGTGGATGCCATCGTGGCTGCCGCCGCCGCATTGACCATCGTGGAGCCGGTGAGCAATGGCCTGGGTTCGGACTCGTTTTGTATTTTGTGGGACGGGCAGAAACTGCATGGTTTGAATGCCAGCGGCCGCGCCCCCGCCGCGTGGACGCCCGCTTACTTCAAAAACAAATACGGCCAAGACAGCACCACCCCCCCGCAGCGGGGTTGGGACAGCGTCACAGTTCCCGGCGCAGTCAGCAGTTGGGTGGCCTTGAGCCAGCGTTTTGGCCGCTTGCCTTTTGCAGATTTGCTGGAGCCCGCCATCGAGATTGCCGAGCGTGGTTATTCGGTGCCTGTGGTGGTGCAAGAAAAATGGGCTGCGGCAGAGCCTGTGTTGAGTGGTCAACCGGGTTTTGCACAGGCGTTTTTGCCCAAGGGCCGCGCGCCTGCCGTGGGTGAGTTGTTTCGTTTTGTGCAAGCGGCGCGCTCCTTGCGTTTGATTGCAGAAAGTCAAGGTGCTGCGTTTTACGGGGGCCAAATAGCGCAGGCGGCTTGTGCCCATGCCCGTGATCACGGGGCTGCTATTCAGTTGAGCGACTTCGAGGCCTTCGCGCCCGAGTGGGTCACGCCGCTGTCTATGGACTATGGCGGCCACACCTTGCATGAAATTCCACCCAATGGCCAAGGAATGGCGGCGTTGATTGCCCTGGGCATCTTGAAGCACGTGGATTTGCAAGGTTTGGAGGTGGACGGCGTGGCAGCCACGCATATGCAAATTGAAGCCATGAAACTCGCCTTTGCCGATGTCTACCGTTATGTGGCCGAGCCCGCTTGCATGGAAGTCACCGCAGAACAACTGCTAGATCCCGCCTACTTGCAAGCCCGCGCCAAACTCATTGACCCCAAGCGGGCACAAGACTTCAAAGCCGGTAACCCGGTCAAAGGTGGCACGGTTTACCTCACCGCAGCCGATGAGAGCGGCATGATGGTGAGTTTCATTCAAAGCAATTTCATGGGTTTTGGATCGGGCGTGGTGGTGCCGGGTTATGGGGTCTCCATGCAAAACCGGGGTCACGGCTTCAGCTTGGACGAAAACAGCCGCAATGTGGTCGCACCGGGCAAACGCCCCTTCCACACCATCATTCCCGGCTTCTTGACCCAAGACGGCCAACCGGTGATGAGTTTTGGTGTGATGGGGGCCAATATGCAGCCCCAAGGCCATGTGCAAAGTTTGGTTCGCATGCTGAACTTCAAACAACACCCGCAAGCCGCTTGCGACGCACCGCGCTGGCGCTACAACGCGGGGCTGGAGATCAATGTGGAGTCCAGCATGAACCCCGCCACCGTGGCCGGCCTGGCTGCACTGGGCCACCAAATGGCCGTGATTCAAGACAGCTACCAAGACTTTGGCGCGGGCCAATTTATATGGCGGCTGGGTGATCCGTCCAGCCGTGGCTACGTGGCGGCCAGTGATTCAAGGCGGGACGGGCAGGCGGTGGTGTTTTGACCATGCGCTTTGGGGCGAAACACCAACCCTTTTTGTCTTTGGGTTTGTTGCTCGCCATGGCCGGGTCGATTGCTTTTTCTGGCAAGGCCATCATCGTCAAATTGGCCTACCGACATGGGGTGGACGCGGTCACGCTCATCATGTACCGCATGTTGTTTGCGCTGCCCCTTTTTCTGCTGCTGGCCTGGTGGGCGGGGCGGGGGCAAGCACCGCTGACTCGCCGTGATTTGGTGGTCGTCGCAGGCTTGGGCTTTTGTGGCTACTACCTGTCCAGTTTTCTCGACTTTGCGGGCTTGCAGTACATCAGCGCCAGTTTGGAGAGGCTGATTCTTTACCTCAACCCGACCTTGGTGCTGGCACTGGGTGTCATCCTGTTCAAGAAAAAGGTGTCGGGCCGCGCTTTGCTCGCCATGGCGGTGAGCTACAGCGGTGTGCTCTTGGTGTTCGGCCATGAACTGCTCATGCCCAGCCACGGCGCGCAGACCGCATCAGACGCGCAAACGGCTTGGGGTGCTTTGTTGGTGTTTGGCAGTGCGGTCAGTTATGCCGTTTACTTGGCGTTCAGCGGCCAAGAGGTGAAACGCCTGGGCGCGCTGCGCTTAACCGGGTGGGCTACGTCGGTCGCTTGCGTGCTGTGCATCTTGCAGTTTGTTCTGCTGCGGCCGCTGTCGGACATGGCAGTGGCACCGCAGGTGCTGTGGTTGTCGGTGCTCAACGCCACGTTGTGTACCTTTGCGCCGGTGTTGATGGTGATGATGGCCATTGAGCGCATTGGTGCCACCATGACGGCGCAGACTGGCATGGTGGGGCCGCTCTCCACGATACTCATGGGCGTATTCATTCTGGGCGAGCCCTTCACGCCGTGGATTGCGGTGGGCACGGCCCTGGTCTTGTTGGGCATTTGGTTGCTGGCACGCCAGCAAGGAGAGCGTTGAATGAATCTGAACATCGAAGGCAAGTGGGCCTTGGTGTGCGCCGCCAGCAAAGGTTTGGGCCTGGGTTGCGCACAAGCCTTGGTCCAAGAGGGCGTGAATGTGGTCATCACCGCGCGCGGTGAAGAGGCTTTGCTCGCCAGTGCGCAGGCCTTGCGAGCGTTGGGGTCGGGTGAGGTGCGTGCGGTGGTGGCCGATGTCACCACAGCGCAGGGGCGGGAGAGGGCGTTGGCCGCCTGCCCTCAAGTGGACATTCTGGTGAACAACGCGGGCGGCCCACCGCCAGGAGATTTTCGTGATTGGGATCGTGACGCTTGGATCAAGGCGCTGGACGCCAACATGCTCAGTCCCATTGAGCTCATCAAAGCGGTGGTCGACCCGATGATGGCGCGTGGTTTTGGGCGCATTGTCAACATCACCTCGGCGGCCGTGAAGGCACCGATAGATATATTGGGTTTGTCCAACGGCGCACGTTCTGGTTTAACCGGTTTTGTCGCCGGTTTGGCTCGGCAAACCGTGGCGCGTGGTGTCACCATCAACAACCTGCTACCCGGGCCGTTTGACACCGACAGGCTGAACAGCACGCTGGCTGCCGCAGCCAACAAACAGGGTTCGAGCGCGGATGAAGTTCGAGCGCAGCGCATGGCACAAAACCCGGCGCGTCGCTTTGGTACAAAAGAAGAGTTCGGTGCTGCCTGCGCCTTTTTGTGCAGCCAGCAAGCCGGGTTCATCACCGGCCAAAACTGGTTGCTCGACGGCGGTGCTTATCCAGGCACCTTTTAACCTAGATCAGGCAGTTGACCGCTTTCTGCCGCTGGCAACACCTGATGAATACTGAGACTTCCGCGCACGAAGTCCATCACTTCTTGGTTGACAACGCTACGCACCCGTACATGGACGCCCCCGGTTTGCCAAGCTTTCAGTTCATGACGGCTCAAAGGTAAAGATTGCACCCGTACATTCGGACTTTGGTTGCGACTTTGGGCCGCTGTCCCTGATGGGATTTGCTGGTTGGCACCTCAAT
>JBJTHI010000272.1:0-28247 GCA_046094425.1 Burkholderiales bacterium
TGCACGGTGTTGTTCATGACCCAAACAAAGGGCCGTCGTCCCGGGCAGATTGCACACCTTGTAACGCCGACGTTGAAATCTCCCCAGGATTCACTCCATCGACCCTGCGCAACTGGCTGGCCCGCACTCCCAGCAGACGCAAGCGACGGCTCAAGTCCACCCGTTTCAAACACTCCCCACCGGCACGGCGGATTTGTGCGCCGTCCAGCGTGAACTCCGCCAAGGTTTGGTCGCGGGTGGCAACACAGAAGTCGTCAAACCGCAGCTTGATGCCTATGGTTTTGGCGGCATAACCTTTGCGCTGCAAGTCGCCCGCCAGGCGTTGGCACAGGTCGGTGAACAGGGCGGACAACGCGGCGCGGTCACGCACCGCATGCAGGTCGCGCTCGAAGGTGGTTTCGCGGCTGATGCTTTTGGGCTCGCTGAAGGTCACCACGGGGCGCTCGTCGCGGCCGTGGGCCACCGCATGCATCCACGCAGCGGTGTTGGCACCGAAGTGTTGTTGCAGCAAGTGCAGCGGTGCAGCCGCTAATTCCCCGATGGTGTGAATACCCAGCAACTGCAACTTGGCGTTGGCTTTGGGGCCAATACCGTTGATTTTTTTGGCGGGCAGGGGCCAGATACGGCTTTCTACCTCGTCTGCACGCAACAACGTGATGCCATCCGGTTTGTTCAAGTCCGAGCCAATTTTGGACAAGAGTTTGTTGGGCGAAATACCCACCGAACAGGTCAAACCCGTGGCCTCGCGCACCGCCGCTTTCAGCGCCAGGGCGATGGCCTGGCCGCCGTCATCGTGCACGCCGGAAACGTCGCTGAGGTCGATGTAAATCTCGTCGATGCCCCGGTCTTCCACCACCGGGGTGATGGCCCGCACGGCGGTTTTGAACAGGCGGGAGTAACGGCGGTACTGCTCAAAGTCCACCGGCAACAGCACCGCGTCGGGTGCCAAGGCAGCGGCTTTCATCACACCCATGCCCGAGTTCACCCCTAAAGCCCGGGCTGCATAGGTGGCGGTGGTGATGACGCCGCGCCCGGTGTAGTGGCGCAAGCGGGCGTAACGGCGGCTGCCGTCAGGCAGAAGTTCAGGATGGTGGTCGCGGCTGCCCCCTATGACCACGGGTTGCCCTTGTAAATCGGGGTAACGCAACAACTCCACGGAGGCATAGAACGCATCCATGTCGAGGTGAGCGATCAGTCGGGAGCCGGGTTCATCAGCGCGTTGCATAGTTGCCTAGCGCATATTCAAGTGCAAAAACATCGCTTCCGTTCAAAGGAGGGGCTCTCTACGATGAAGCCATCTTCTTCACAGCCTTTAGCCAACACCATGAATTTTCTCTCGCGCTTAAAAACCAGTATGGCAGCCCTGCTCTTGACCACAGCCACCGTGGGTGCGTGGGCTCAAAAAGAGGTCACCTTGCTCAATGTGTCCTACGACCCGACACGCGAGTTGTACGACGACTTCAACAAAGCATTCGCCAAACACTGGCTCGCCAAAACAGGTCAGAAAGTCAGCATCAAACAGTCCCACGGCGGTGCAGCCAAACAAGCGCGCTCGGTGATTGATGGCCTAGAGGCTGATGTGGTCACCTTGGCCCTGGCCTACGACATTGACGAAATTTCCTCCATTGGCAAACTGCTCCCCGCCGATTGGCAAAAGCGCCTGCCCCACAACAGCGCGCCTTACACCTCCACCATCGTGCTGCTGGTGCGCAAAGGCAACCCCAAAGGCATCAAAGACTGGGATGACCTGGCCAAGCCCGGTGTGTCCGTCATCACCCCCAACCCGAAAACCTCGGGCGGCGCGCGCTGGAACTATCTGGCGGCTTGGGGTTATGCGCTGAAGAAGTACGGCTCTGAGGCCAAAGCCCAAGAGTTTGTAGGGAAAATTCTGGCCAATGTGCCAGTGCTGGATTCCGGTGCGCGAGGCTCCACCACCACCTTTGTGGAACGTGGCATTGGCGACGTGTTCATTTCGTGGGAGAACGAAGCCTTCCTGGCACTCAAAGAGTTGGGGCCAGACAAGTTCGAGATCGTGGTGCCCTCCATCAGCATCCTGGCCGAGCCACCCGTGACCGTGGTGGACAAGGTAGTAGATAAACGTGGCACCCGCGCCGTGGCACAGGCCTACCTCGAGTACTTGTACTCACCAGAAGGTCAAGACATTGCAGGCCAAAATTACTACCGCCCCACCGATCCTAAAGTGGCCGAAAAGTACGCCAAGTCTTTCCCCAAAGTCAATTTGTTCAAGATCGACGACGTATTCGGTGGATGGGCCAAAGCGCAGAAAACGCACTTTGCGGATGGGGGCACCTTCGACAAGGTTTACACCAAGAAATAAATCCAAGTTCAATGCAAGACCCAACAACGGCCCTGAAGGGCCGTTTTGTTTTTGGGAGATGAATAAGCAAGCGCGTATTCATTCGTTGGCGGCCACAAGGTTCAACCTTAGATTGAAGGCTCATTCAACACCGACAACGAAAGGCCCTTTTTATGAGCATCACCGCCATCAATGTGCGCAACCAATTCCGTGGCCATGTGAAAGAGATCATCGAAGGGCCCGTGGTTTCAGAGGTGGATGTTCAAACACCGTCTGGTTTGATCGTCACCTCCGTTATCACCACACGCTCGGTCAAAGAATTGAAGCTGACAGTGGGCAAGGAGGTGATCGCCTTGGTGAAGTCCACTGAAGTGTCCATCGCGGCGCTGTAAACCATGTTCAAAAAACACCCTCCATCACCCCGATTGCTGGTGGTTCCCGGCCTCAACGATAGCGGCCCGGTGCATTGGCAAACCTGGCTGACCTCCTTACACCGCGATGCGGTTCGGGTGGTTCAAGACGACTGGCTGGAGCCCAATCTGGACCGCTGGGCGGCTCGCGTGGCCGAAACCCTGGAAGACCACGGCGGTGGCGCAGACTGGTTGGTGGCCGCGCACAGCTTTGGTTGTCTGGCGTTGGCCAGGCACTTGAAGCTGCGATCTGACTTGCCCGTGGCGGCGGCACTGTTGGTGGCCCCTGCCGATCCCAGAAAGTTTGGTGTGCTCGACCTCTTGCCCACACGCAGCCTACCTTGCCCCTCGGTGTTGGTGGGCAGCCAGAACGATCCCTGGATATCGGCCGCACAAGCCAAAGAGTGGGCCGACCGCTGGGGCAGCCACCGGGTGAATCTGGGCGACGCTGGCCACATCAACGCCGAGGCGGGGTTTGGGCCATGGCCTTATGCACAGCGTTGGGTGGTCGCCCATCAACAACGCTGGGCCAGGCAACAAAGGCCCGTGCGTGCGGCGTTTTCAGAGTGGACGTTTGCCATCTGAACAGGGTCATGTTGACTACACAGACGCATCACGATGCAACTATGCAAGCTCGAATTTATTCCTTCGCTAGAGAGCGCTTGCTGGCTAACCTCTCCAACACTGTTAATGCAATGAAAGGGACGACATGAAGGTTCTTGGTTTGGTAGGTAGCCCGTCGGGCGACTCTCGCTCTGCGGCATTGCTGCATGCGGCACTTGCGCGGCTCTCGCGTTCTCAGGCGCAGACAAGCACCTTGCTCGTGCGTGATTTACCGTCAGTGCCCTTGCTGTTGGGACAGGGGAACTCTGCAGCGATTCAACAAGCTATTGAGCGTCTTTTGAATGCGGAGGTGGTGTTGGTCTCAACACCCATCTACAAAGCGGCCTATAGCGGTTTGCTGAAGGTGTTTCTGGATCTCTTACCACCCGATGCCCTGCGTGGAAAAACTGTCGTCCCTCTGGCCACGGGTGGCAGCCCGGCGCATTTTCTGGCACTGGACTACGCACTCAAACCAGTGTTGTCGGCCTTGGGAGCGCGGTTGATTCTGGATGGTGTCTTCGGTACCGACGATCAATTCACTCGGCTGCCCGGTGGTGCCTATGTCGTTGATCCCAAGCTCCTGGCGCGCTTGGATCGGGCGTTGGAACCGCTGGTGCAACCAACGCCATCCGTCACTTTGCATGAGGCGGCACTCGTTTAACCAAGCGCCGACCCAAGTTCTTCTTTTCATCTCAAACCGCTCATCTATCCAACCTCTAGGAGTTCGTCATGTCCACACTTTCCATTCAACCTCGTCGCAAATTGTTATCTGCGCTGTTGGCATTGACAGCAGCGCTTGGATTGGGCTTTTCAGCCCATGCGCAAGACAAAAAAGAGTTGCGCATTGGTTATCAAAAATCAGCCAGCCTTTTCGTGCTGCAAAAAACCCAGGGCACGCTGGAGAAGCGTCTCGCACCTTTGGGTTTCGGTGTGAAGTGGGTGGAGTTCCCAGCCGGCCCGCAGCTGCTGGAAGGATTGAATGTGGGTTCGGTGGATGTGGGTTTTGTGGGCGAAGCGCCGCCCATCTTTGCGCAAGCGGCAGGCGCGCAGTTCATCTACATCGGCTATGACCCTGCCGCTCCAGAAGCAGAAGCCTTGGTGGTGCCCAAAGGTTCCCCCATCAAGACCGTGACCGATCTAAAAGGCAAAAAAGTGGCCTTGAACAAAGGCTCCAATGTGCACTACCTCTTGGTCAAGTTGCTGGAGAAACATGGCCTCAAGTACAGCGACATCCAGCCCATCTTCTTGCCCCCCGCCGATGCACGCGCTGCGTTTGAAAAAGGGGCGGTAGATGCTTGGGCCATCTGGGACCCATTCCTGGCCGCCAGTGAGAAACAAATCGGCGCCCGCATCCTGGCCGATGGCAAAGGGGTGGTGAACAACTACGCCTACTACCTGGCCGAGCGTGGGTTCACTGAGAAGAACCCTCAAGTGATTTCGGCTCTGTTCGCCGACACCCAGGAGCAAGGTCGCTGGCTCAAGGCCAACATCAACCAAGCGGCTCAAATCATTGCGCCACAACAGGGTCTGGACGTGGATGTGGTGGAAGTCAGTCTGCGCCGCTACCAGTACGGTGTTGCACCAGTGACGGCCGCAGTAGCCGCCGAGCAGCAAAAAATCGCCGACACCTTCTTCGATCTGAAACTGATTCCCAAGCCCATCCGTGTGCTGGATGCGCTGCCCGGCAAAGCGGTTGCCGCTTCTGTGACAGGGACTGCCCCATGAAAATGTTCTGGTTCATTCCCACCCATGGTGATTCGCGTTACCTGGGCACCAGCCACGGCGCACGCGCGGCCACCTTTGACTACTTCAAACAAGTGGCGATTGCGGCAGACAGCCTGGGTTACGAAGGCGTGTTGTTGCCGACAGGCCGCTCCTGCGAGGACTCCTGGATCCTTGCGTCGGCCTTGGTCGATGTCACACGGCAATTGAAATTTCTGGTGGCCTTGCGCCCTGGCTTGGTACAGCCTTCGCAGTCCGCCCGCATGGCCGCGACGCTGGACCGCATTTCTGGCGGGCGTTTGCTGGTCAACCTGGTGACGGGCGGTGATGCAGAAGAACTCGAAGGCGATGGCCTCTTCCTGCCACATGCGCAGCGTTATGAACAGGCCAGCGAATTCCTCACCATCTGGCGCGAGCTGTTGAGCAAAAGCCATGCAAACCAGCCCTTGGACTTTGATGGCAAGCACTACCAAGTCAAAGGCGGCAAGGTGCTTTACCCGCCGGTGAACCGTCCCTATCCCCCAGCATTTTTTGGCGGGTCGTCCGAGGCGGCGCACGAGCTGGCGGCGCAGCAGTTGGACACCTACCTCACCTGGGGTGAGCCGCCCGCTGCCGTGGCCGAGAAGGTGGCAGACATTCGTCGTCGTGCCGCCAAATACGGACGCGAGTTGTCCTTTGGCATCCGCTTGCATGTCATCGTGCGCGAAACTGAGGACGAGGCTTGGCGCGCTGCCGCCGAGCTGGTGTCCCACCTTGACGAAAGCATCGTCGCCGCAGCCCAGCAGCGTTTTTCGCAAATGGACTCCGTGGGTCAGCGCCGGATGGCGGAGTTGCACAAGGGCAAATTCAACCGCGCCAATGTGCGCGAAGGCTTGGAGGTCTCGCCCAATTTGTGGGCGGGCGTGGGTTTGGTGCGCGGCGGGGCAGGCACTGCCTTGGTGGGCAACCCACAGCAGGTGGCCGATCGCATCAAGGAATACGCGGCACTGGGCCTGGATCACTTCATTTTCTCCGGCTACCCGCACCTCGAAGAAGCGCATCGGTTTGCCGAATTGGTATTCCCTTTGTTGCCGCTGGAAGTTCAAAACAAACTTCCGCAGCGCACGCTCACCGGGCCGTTCGGTGAAATCGTGGCCAACAGTTTTGTGCCCAAAGTGGCACAGAGCTGAACGCGGAGTGACCCATGACAACAACCATTGAACGTACATCTACAAGCTGGTTTGCTGGTGCCTGGCGTCAGCGTGCCCTGCCGTGGTTGCTGCCCGTGGCCTTGATTTCCGTGTGGCAGCTGGCGGCTCAGGCTGGGTGGTTGTCCACACGGGTATTGCCCGAGCCTTGGGCGGTGCTCAAGGCGTTTGTGGCCTTGTCTGCCTCTGGTGAAATGTGGCAACACGTGGCCAAAAGCATGGGCAGGGCTTTGACCGGTTTTGCCATCGGCGGCAGTTTGGCTCTGGTATTGGGGCTGCTGACCGGTTCCTTGCGCTGGGCCGAGACCTTGCTCGACTCCACGCTGCAAATGGTTCGCAATGTGCCACCGTTGGCTTTGATTCCCTTGGTCATTCTTTGGTTTGGCATTGACGAGGCAGCCAAGCTGTTTTTGGTGGCGTTGGGAGTGTTCTTTCCGATTTACCTCAACACCTTCCACGGCATTCGTTCCGTGGACAAAGGCCTGATCGAGATGGCACGCAGTTATGGCCTGTCAGGCTGGGCGCTGTACCGGCAAGTGATCCTGCCCGGCGCATTGCCTTCCATCTTGGTGGGCCTGCGTTTCTCGCTGGGTTTTATGTGGGTGATTCTCATCGTCGCTGAAACCATTTCGGCGCAGGCCGGCATCGGCTACATGACGATGAATGCCCGCGAGTTTTTGCAGACCGATGTGGTGCTGGTGGGCATCTTGCTCTATGCCTTGCTGGGCAAACTCGCGGATGTGTTGTCGCGGGCAATGGAGCTTTGGTGGCTGCGGTGGCACCCCGGTTATCAGCGCGCGGCACAGGCCACAGCAGTTTGAATCCCCATCTTCACAGGAGTGACCGTGTACCTTTCTGAAACCGACAACCCGGTGCTGTCTCTCTTCAACGGGACTTCGGTGCCTGAGACCGTGGTGACGCCACGCGAGGCGTTGCCCACCCCCACAGCGGGCCTGGGCATCACCTTGAGGGGTGTTTCCAAATCCTTTGGCCCGCGTCAGGTGCTGCAAGGCATTGACCTGCAAATCCGGCCCGGTGAATTCGTGGCCATCGTGGGTCGCAGTGGTTGTGGCAAAAGCACTTTGTTGCGTTTGCTCGCCGGACTGGATGCCGCCAGCGAGGGGAAAATTCGTCTGGCCGACCAGCCACTGGCCTCCCAACAAGAACACATCCGCATCATGTTCCAAGAGGCGCGTTTGTTGCCTTGGCGCACAGTGCTGCAGAACGTGGCCCTGGGATTGACCGGCCTTGATGCCCAAACTCGGGCTCAGCATGCTTTGAGGCAAGTCGGTCTGGCGGACCGGGCACATGAATGGCCGTCGGTCCTGTCAGGCGGGCAACGTCAGCGGGTGGCGCTGGCCCGGGCCTTGGTACACACCCCGCGTTTGTTGTTGCTGGATGAGCCTTTGGGGGCGCTGGATGCGCTGACACGCATTGAAATGCACGGCCTGATCGAATCCCTGTGGCGCGAACATGGTTTCACCGCCATTTTGGTCACCCACGATGTGAGCGAGGCCGTGGCCCTGGCCGACCGCGTGTTGTTGATTGAAGAAGGTTCGGTGGTGTTCAACGAGCCCGTTCGCCTCACTCGCCCTCGTGCCAGAGGGCAAGCCGGGTTTGCACAGTTCGAGGACAGGGTGCTGGCCCGGGTGCTGCAAAAGCACCTGTGACAGCCCAGTGGCACAGGGCGAGAATGACCATATTGATGGCTTCAACAGCGGTTTCTTAGTCGTTTTTCGCATAAGGGTGTAAGAGATCGGTCGTAGTCAGCACAAGCCAAGCCGCCCAGAATCCGGGCTCTGATTGACTTTGGTGACCGCCCCCATGCAGCTGCAAATCTCCTCTTTCCTGCGTCGTTCCTTTTTACGTTCCGCTGTGGCGTGCGGCGTTTTGAGCCTGGGCGTGGGATCGGCCCTGGCCCAAACCAGCTTGCTCAATGTGAGTTACGACGTGTCGCGTGAGTTCTACAAGGACTACAACGCGGTGTTCGCTGCCCACTGGAAAAAAACCACCGGCGAAACCTTGACGCTGAACCAGTCGCATGGCGGCTCCAGCAAACAAGCGCGTAGCGTGGCCGACGGCCTGGAGGCCGATGTCATCACGATGAACCAGGCCAACGACATCGACATCCTGTTCGAGCGCGGCAAGCTGATTCCCGAGAACTGGGCCAGCCGCTTGCCCAACAACAGCGCGCCCACCACCTCCACCTCGGTGATTCTGGTACGCAAAGGCAACCCCAAACAAATACGTGATTGGGGTGATTTGGGTCGGCCTGGTGTTTCCGTCATCATCCCCAACCCCAAAACCTCAGGCAATGGCCGCTACACCTATTTGGCGGCCTGGGGGGGCGGCGATTAAAAATGGCGTGAACGCCAGCGCAGCACAAGCCTTGGTGGCCCGCATCTTCGCCAATGTGCCAGTGCTGGACGGGGGCGGGCGAGCCGCCACCACCACCTTCGCGCAGCGCAATTTGGGTGATGCCTTGGTGACGTTTGAGAGTGAAGTGCCTTTGATCAAAAACGAATTTGGCAACGATTTTGAAGTGATCTATCCGGGCTGGACCATCCTGGCCGAGAACCCGGTCAGTGTGGTGGACCGGGTGGTGGATAAACGCGGCACCCGCAAACAGGCCGAGGCGTACCTGAAGTTTTTGTGGTCAGAGCAAGGCCAAGAGATTGCCGCCAAACGCCACCTGCGTCCTCGTTCTGAGAAGGTGCTGGCCAAATACGGCAAGGACTTCCCCAAAATCAACACCTTCACGGTGGACGATGTGTTTGGTGGCTGGAAGAAAGCTCAAAAAGAACACTTTGACGATGGCGGTCTTTACGACCAGATCATCCTCAGCAGCAAAAAGCGCTGAGATTTTTTCCAACCCTGTTTCAAGGTGTCCCTATGTTTTTGAGCCGTGCGCTGCTACGGCGGCACAGTGTGCTGCCCGGGTTTGACCTCGCCCTGGGTTTTGCGCTGCTGTATGTGAGTCTCATTGTGCTGATTCCACTGTCGGCGGCCTTTCTCAAAACCTTCACGCTGGACTGGCCCACGTTCTGGGACACGGTGACCTCGCCGCGCGTGGTGGCTTCTTACCGCCTGACGTTTGGCGCGTCCTTGGCCGCGGCGCTGCTCAATGCAGTGTTTGGGTTGCTGGTGGCCTGGGTGTTGGTGCGCTACCAGTTTGTCGGTAAACGGGTCATAGACGCTCTGGTCGATTTGCCCTTTGCCCTGCCCACCGCGGTGGCGGGCATTGCATTGACGGCCATCTATGCGCAAAACGGTTGGATCGGCCAGTGGTTGCCGTTCAAGGTGAGCTTCACGCCCGTGGGCGTGTTCGTCGCCTTGGTCTTCATCGGTTTGCCCTTTGTCGTGCGCACTGTGCAACCGGTGCTGGAAGACTTGAGCCGCGAGCTGGAAGAAGCGGCAGCCACCTTGGGTGCCAACCGCTGGCAAACCTTCAGCAAGGTGATCTTCCCCATCGTGATGCCCGCTTTGCTCACGGGGTTTGCACTGGCCTTTGCACGCGCACTGGGTGAATACGGTTCGGTCATCTTTATTGCAGGCAACATGCCCATGGTGAGCGAAATCACGCCTTTGCTCATCATCACCAAGCTGGAACAGTACGACTACGCCGGTGCCACCGCCATCTCTGTGGTGATGCTGGTGTTGGCCTTTGTGCTGCTGCTCACCATCAACGCTTTGCAAGCTTGGTCTCGCAAGCGCCAAGGGGGAATTTGACATGAGCGCTGCTTTGCCCATGAATCCGACGCCGACTTCATCCAACCCAGGAGCGGCGACCCTGCACCGGGATGTCGGCCGAAAACCGCCACGCAACGCCACCACTGAACCCGCTTGGGTGAAGTTCACCCTGATTGGCGTTGCGCTGGCATTTTTGACTCTGTTTTTGTTTGTGCCCCTGGTGACGGTGTTCTATGAGGCGCTCAAAAAAGGCACCGATGTTTATTTCGCTGCCATGGTGGATGCCGACGCGCTGTCGGCCGTCAAATTGACTTTATTGGCTGCGGCCATTTCGGTGCCGCTGAATCTGGTGTTCGGCATCGCCGCAGCCTGGGCCATCGCCAAGTTCGACTTTCGCGGCAAGAACGTGCTGCTCACCTTGATCGACCTGCCTTTCTCTGTCAGCCCGGTGATTGCGGGTTTGATTTACGTGCTGGTGTTTGGCCTGCAAGGCTGGTTCGGTGAATGGTTGCGGGATCACGACCTGAAAGTCATCTTCGCCGTACCGGGCATTGTGCTGGCCACCATCTTCGTGACCTTCCCGTTTGTCGCGCGGGAGTTGATTCCCCTGATGCAGGCCCAGGGAGTGGAACAAGAAGAAGCCGCACGCGTGCTGGGTGCTGGTGGTTGGCAAATTTTTTGGCGCGTCACCCTACCCAATGTGAAGTGGGCGTTGCTCTATGGCGTGATTTTGTGCAACGCACGCGCCATGGGGGAGTTCGGCGCAGTGAGTGTGGTCTCGGGCCACATCCGGGGGCTCACCAACACCATGCCGCTGCACATTGAAATTCTTTACAACGAATACCAGTTCGCCGCCGCCTTCGCCGTGGCCTCGCTGCTGGCCGGCTTGGCCCTGGTGACTTTGGTGCTCAAGTACATCGTGGAGCAGCGGGTCAAAGCCCAGGTGCGCGGGGCGCATGAGCGTGGCGAGTGACAAGCAATTCAACCAGGAAACACCATGAGCATTGAAGTCCGCAACCTCAACAAACGCTTCGGCCAGACTGTCGTCTGCGACAACCTCAACCTGGATATTCCCTCGGGCGAGCTGGTGGCTCTGCTCGGGCCCTCGGGTTCAGGAAAAACCAGTTTGCTGCGCATCATCGCGGGCCTGGAAGTGCCCGATTCTGGCTCGGTGCTCTTCCATGGTGAGGACACCACGGACACCAATGTCCGCGAGCGCAACGTGGGTTTTGTATTTCAGCATTACGCCCTCTTTGGGCACATGACCATTTTTGAGAACGTGGCCTTCGGGCTGCGCGTGCGCCCCAAAGCCACACGGCCCAGTGAGGCGGACATCAAGCGAAAAGTCACCGAATTGCTGAAACTGGTGCAACTCGATTGGATCGCCGACCGCTATCCCCACCAGCTCTCTGGCGGCCAGCGCCAGCGCATTGCCTTGGCCCGCGCTTTGGCCGTGGAACCCAAGGTGCTGCTGCTGGACGAACCCTTTGGTGCACTGGATGCCAAGGTGCGCAAGGAACTGCGCCGCTGGTTGCGTCGCCTGCATGACGAAGTGCATGTCACCAGCGTCTTCGTCACCCACGACCAGGAAGAGGCCATGGAAGTGGCCGACCGCGTGGTGGTGATGAACCATGGCCGCATTGAACAGGATGGCCCACCCGACGAGGTCTACGACCACCCCAAGTCGCCATTCGTCTTGCAGTTTTTGGGTGATGTGAACCTCTTCCACGGCCGCTTTGGCCATGCGCCGGGTGGGCAGGTGTCACCGGAGGAAGTGAGCTACGTGCGACCCCATGAGTTGGAAATTTTGGCCACGGCCCAGGAAGGGGCACTCCCGGTGCAGTTCTCACAGGCCTTGACCGTGGGGCCACAAACCCGCATTGAGTTCAAGCGTGTTGATGACGGCAGCTACGTGGACGTTGAACTGCCGCGCGCCGAATTCGTGGCTTTGCGTGAGCGGCTGCAATTGCAGCGTGGCAGCCAGGCCTACTTGCTGCCTCGGCGCATCACGCGGTTCAGTGAAGTACAGGGGTAATGCGTCCGATTGCGTTCAGGTTGACCCCAACGCCGCTTCCACGGCGGCACGGGTCAAGGTGGGCGCGAACGATTCAATGAATGCATAGGCATAGCCACGCAGCCAGGCACCACGGCGAATGCCTAAGCGCGTGAGATTGACCTCAAACAAATGGCGTGCATCCAGGGCATGCAAATTGCGGTCACGTTCGGCATCAAACGCAATGGAAGCGACGATGCCCACGCCCATGCCCAGTTCCACATAGGTCTTGATCACGTCGGCATCCATCGCGCTTAGAACAATGTTGGGCTCCAAACCAGCCTTGGCAAAGGCTTCGTCCACATGCGAGCGACCTGTATAACCCGCCTCGTAAGTAATGATGGGGTGCTGTGCCAGGTGTTCGAGCGTGATAGGGCCTTGTTCGTCCAGTAGCGCATGCCCCGGCGGCACCACCACGCTGTGCGTCCAGCGGTAGCAGGGTAGGGCAAGCAGCGCATCGTAGTGAGCCAGGGCTTCAGTCGCCACGCCAATGTCGGCTTCGCCGCTGAGCAACATTTCTGCCACTTGTTTGGGCGAACCTTGGTGCAAGTGCAGCGTCACTTGCGGGTAAAGCTTGCGAAAGTCGCGCACCACAGTGGGCAAGGCATAACGCGCTTGCGAGTGGGTGGCGGCAATCGAGAGCTTGCCGCTGTGGCTGGCCAAAAAATCGTCGCCCACACGCTTGAGGTTATCGGCCTCCAGCAGCAAGCGCTCCACGATGGGCAGCAGCGCTGCGCCTGGGGGTGTGAGCTGGGTCAGGCGTTTGCCCGCGCGCACGAAAATGTCGATACCGAGTTCCTCTTCCAGCTCACGAATTTGTCGGCTCACACCGGGCTGCGAGGTGTGCAGCACGTTGGCAACTTCCGTCAAGTTGAACCCACTGCGTGTGGCCTCGCGCACGGCGCGTAGTTGTTGGAAATTCATGGGAAATGCGCAAAGAGTGAAGCTCGCATTCTTGGGTTTGCGGCACGTGTTGGCAACGACGTTGTTTGAATAAGCTCAGGCGTTCAATTCATATGCGCCGCATGCCTCAGGGCGTCCAGGATGAGTCCCGGAAACAGACACATCACCTCGCGTCGATATAATTTCGCTTTACCACCACGGCATGCGCGATGAAAAGTGCGTGCTGCATGCAATGACCAAGTTTGTCTTTGTGACCGGCGGTGTGGTGTCCTCGCTGGGTAAGGGCATCGCGGCTGCATCCCTGGCAGCGATTCTCGAATCGCGTGGCCTCAAAGTCACCCTCATCAAGCTGGATCCCTATATCAATGTGGATCCGGGAACGATGTCGCCCTTCCAGCATGGCGAGGTATTCGTGACCGAAGACGGCGCGGAAACCGACCTCGACCTCGGCCACTACGAGCGCTACATCACCACGCGCATGAAAAAGGCCAACAATTTCACCACCGGCCAAATTTATAAATCGGTGCTGGAGAAAGAGCGGCGCGGCGACTATCTGGGCAAAACTGTTCAAGTCATTCCCCACGTCACCAACGAAATCCAAGACTTCATCAAACGCGGCGCGGGCGTGGACACGCCCGACGCGGTGGGCGTAGCGATTGTGGAAATTGGCGGCACCGTGGGCGACATTGAAAGCCTGCCCTTCCTGGAAGCCGCGCGTCAAATGGCGCTGCGAAATGGGGCCAACAACACCGCCTTTGTCCACCTCACCTACGTGCCCTTCATCTCGGCAGCAGGCGAGTTGAAGACCAAGCCCACCCAGCACACCGTGCAGAAGTTGCGCGAAATTGGTATTCAAGCCGACGCGCTCCTGTGCCGCGCCGACCGACCGATTCCTGCCGAAGAACGCGAAAAGATATCCCTCTTCACCAATGTGGCGGAGTGGGGCGTGATTTCTGTGTGGGATGCCGACAGCATTTACAAAGTACCGCGTATGCTGCACGAGCAAGGCCTGGACGGCCTGATTTGCGACAAACTGCGCCTGTCCACCCCTCCCGCCAACCTGAAACGCTGGGACGCCCTGGTGCATGAAGTGGAGCACCCGCAGCACCACCTCACCATCGCCATGTGCGGCAAGTACACCGAGTTGTCCGACTCCTACAAATCGCTGAACGAAGCCTTGCGCCATGCCGGCATCCACAACCATGCGCGGGTGCATATTGAGTACATCGACTCAGAAACTTTGAGTGCCGATAACATCAGCCAACTGGGCCGTTTTGATGGCATTTTGGTGCCCGGTGGGTTTGGCAAACGGGGCGTGGAAGGCAAAATTTTGGCTGCCCGCTACGCACGCGAAAACAAAATTCCTTACCTCGGCATTTGCTTAGGCATGCAGGTGGCCACGATTGAATACGCCCGCCACATGGCGGGTTTGAAAGACGCCAACAGCACCGAGTTCGAGCCCAACACCCCCCACCCCGTGATTGCGCTGATCGACGAATGGCAAGAAGCCGACGGCTCGATCCAAAAACGCGATGCCAACTCCAACCTGGGCGGCACCATGCGTTTAGGTGCACAAAGCTCGGACGTGAAGGCGGGTACGTTGGCCTACGAGATTTATGGCCCTGTGGTGACCGAAAGGCACCGCCACCGCTACGAGGCGAATGAACATTATTTAGATCAACTCTCGCAGGCGGGTTTGGTGATTTCAGCCCTGACGCAGCGCGAAAAACTCACCGAGATGGTGGAACTGCCACGCGCGGTTCACCCTTGGTACGTGGGCGTGCAGTTCCACCCCGAGTTCAAATCGACCCCCTGGGGCGGGCACCCTTTGTTCACTTCTTACATCAAAGCATGCTTGGTTCACGCTGACGCATCACTGTCGAACAAGGTGGTGGCATGAAGCTGTGCGGATTTGACGTGGGCTTGAGCCGCCCGTTTTTTCTGATTGCGGGGCCCTGCGTCATTGAGTCAGAACAATTGCAACTGGACGTGGCTGGTCAGCTCAAAGACATGACTGCCGCCTTGGGCATTCCCTTCATTTTCAAAAGCAGCTTCGACAAGGCCAACCGCTCCAGCGGCTCCACCTTTCGCGGCCCGGGGCGTGAGAAGGGTCTAGAGATACTGGCCAAGGTCAAACGCGAGTTGCAGGTGCCGGTGTTGACCGATGTGCACACGCAGGACGACATCAGCGCCGCAGCCGCCGTGGTGGACGTATTGCAAACCCCCGCCTTCCTGTGCCGCCAAACCGATTTCATCCGCGCCGTGGCGCAAAGCGGTAAACCAGTGAATATCAAAAAAGGCCAGTTCCTTGCGCCGCACGACATGAAAAACGTCATCGACAAAGCACGTGCGGCGGCCAAGGAAAAGGGCTTGAGTGAAGACAACTTCATGGCCTGCGAACGTGGCGTGAGTTTTGGCTACAACAATTTGGTGAGCGACATGCGCTCGCTGGCCATCATGCGCGAAACCGGCGCACCCGTGGTGTTCGACGCCACCCACTCGGTGCAACTGCCTGGCGGTCAAGGCAGCAGCAGTGGTGGACAGCGCGAGTTTGTACCTGTGCTGGCCAGAGCCGCCGTGGCCGTGGGCATTGCGGGCCTGTTCATGGAAACCCACCCCGACCCAAGCAAAGCCATGAGCGATGGGCCCAATGCGGTGCCGCTCAGACACATGAAGGCTTTGTTGGAGCAGTTGTTGGCCTTGGATCGTGTGATCAAAGCCCAGCCCCTGCTAGAAAATGATTTTTCTTGTTGAATCGTTAACGGTCTGCGATGAAACCCTCTCAAGCTCTGGAACAACACCGCCTGCAAGTGCGTGATGTCGTTGCGCGGCACCATGGCTTGAACCCGAGGGTTTTTGGTTCAGTTTTGCATCGACTAGATGAAGAACAAAGTGACATTGATTTGCTGATTGAGCCCACAGCACAAACCAGCTTGCTTGATTTGGCAAAAATAGAGGTGGAACTGCAGCGGCTGCTCGGTTTCCCCGTGGACGTGGTCACCCCCGCCAGTCTGCCCAGGGCTTGGCGGCAAGCCGTTCTAGACGAAGCGCAGCCCGTATGAACAAGTACGCGCTGCGCTTGCCAGACTACCTTCGTCACATGTTGTCGGCCATTGAACGTGTGGCCGACTATTTGACTGACCACGATGAAGTCAGCTTTTTGCAAACCCCCATGTTGCAAGACGCGGTCATTCGCAACATTGAAATCATTGGAGAAGCTGCCAACAATGTTGGAAAGGCGGAACCAAGAATGTCGCAACTGCACCCGGAGATTCCTTGGGAAGAAATTTATGCCATGCGCAACCGCGTGGCCCATGGCTACTTCGCGGTTGATATGCATGTCGTTTGGCAAACTGCGAGTCGAGACCTGCCCCAGCTTCACGCGGAATTGCAGGCCTTGTTGCGTTCTTTGGAACAGTCCAAGCCATGAAGACTCACCATTTACACACCTGCATTCCGCCAAGGCATGAGGACTTGAACAAATTGGATTGCCCCCTGTAACCGAATCTGGGCAACATGCCCACCGGGCCGTTGCACGGCAATGCCCCACTGAACCCCCTTCTTTGAAACTGGAGACCCTGAAATGAGCGCCATCGTAGACATCATCGGCCGAGAAATTTTGGACAGCCGTGGCAACCCCACCGTCGAGTGCGACGTGCTGTTGGAAAGCGGCGTCATGGGCCGTGCGGCCGTGCCCTCTGGCGCATCCACCGGTTCACGTGAAGCCATCGAATTGCGTGACGGCGACAAAAGCCGCTACCTGGGCAAAGGCGTGCTCAAAGCGGTGGAGCATGTGAACACCGAAATTTCTGAAGCCATTTTGGGGCTGGACGCTTCCGAGCAGGCCTTCCTGGATCGCACCCTGATCGACCTCGACGGCAGTGACAACAAAAGCCGCCTCGGTGCCAACGCCACACTGGCCGTGTCCATGGCCGTGGCGCGTGCAGCCGCGGAAGAAAGCGGCTTGCCGCTGTACCGCTACTTTGGTGGCTCCGGTGCCATGCAAATGCCTGTGCCCATGATGAACATCATCAACGGTGGTGCACACGCCAACAACAGCCTGGACCTGCAAGAGTTGATGATCATTCCCGTGGGGGCCCCCACCTTCCGCGAAGCCATGCGTTATGGCTGCGAGGTATTCCATGCACTGAAGAAAATCCTGCACGACAAACACATCAGCACTGCTGTGGGCGACGAAGGCGGTTTTGCGCCCAGCGTGGAAAGCCATGAAGCGGCGATCCAACTGATTTTGCAAGCCATCGACAAAGCTGGTTTCACCGCAGGCGAACAAATCGCCATTGGCCTGGACTGCGCCGCCAGCGAGTTCTACAAAGACGGTCAGTATGTTTTGGAAGGCGAAGGTGGCATCAAACTCAGCAGCCAAGCCTGGACCGACATGCTCGCCACCTGGGTGGACAAATACCCCATCATCAGCATTGAAGACGGCATGCACGAAGGCGATTGGGACGGCTGGAAACACCTGACCGAACGCCTTGGGAACAAGGTGCAGTTGGTGGGTGACGACCTGTTTGTCACCAACACCAAAATCTTGAAGGAAGGCATCGACAAACGCATTGCCAACTCCATCCTGATCAAGATCAACCAGATTGGCACCCTGACCGAAACCTTTGCCGCCATTGAGATGGCCAAACGCGCCAACTACACCGCGGTGATCAGCCACCGTTCGGGCGAAACCGAAGACTCCACCATTGCCGACATCGCCGTGGGCACCAATGCGCTGCAAATCAAAACTGGCAGCTTGAGTCGCTCCGACCGCATGGCCAAGTACAACCAATTGCTGCGCATTGAAGAAGACTTGGGTGATGTGGCCAGCTACCCTGGCCGCGCGGCGTTCTACAACCTGCGTTAACGCGCCCCTCCGCTCGTGAGCAACCGCCTCATCACCCTCTTGCTGCTGGCCTTGTTGGCTGTGGTGCAAGCGCAGTTGTGGTTTGGTGAAGGTGGGTTGCCGCGGGTGATGGACTTGCAAAACAAGCTGCAAGTTCAGCAAACAGCGAATGAGGCGGCGCGTCAACGCAACGGACAACTGTTGGCCGAGGTGCGCGACCTCAAAGAGGGTTTGGAGATGGTGGAAGAAAAAGCCCGCTACGAGCTTGGCATGGTCAAGCCCGATGAGTTTTTGGTGCAAATTGCAGCACCCAAACGTTGAACCCATAGCGGTTGCAACCGGCTGGGGCTATGGGCTGGCAGACCATCGCTCCCAACCACCACTGCGTCATTCCCGCGTAGGCGGGAATCCAAGCACTTTATGCAATCACGCCTGGGGCTTGTTTCGCACCCACCGACTGGATTCCCGCCTGCGCGGGGATGACAGTTGGTGTGTTGGATGGGCGACTTGCTCGAGCGCATCGCTGCCCGTTGCGAAATGACCGAGCTGCTTTGGAATCTGAAGGCTTGGCTGGAGTTGCCCGTTCCGCTGGGTAGCCACTTGGCATCCACCCGCCTGGAGTTGCTGGGTTTTGTGCTGGCCGTGGTGATGGTGTTGTGCAACATCCGCGTCAACCCCTGGGCTTGGCCCTTGGCCATCGTCAGCTCTTTGGTTTATGCCTTGCTGTTCTGGCAATCCAAGTTGTACGGTGAATCGGGCTTGCAGATTTTTTTCGTAGTCATGGCGCTGTGGGGATGGTGGCAATGGCTGCGGGGCACTCAAGTCGCTGGTCAACCACTGGTGGTCAGCCACATGAAACACGCCGCCCGACTGTGGGCGCTGACCGCCTTCTTTGTTTTTTGGGTCGTGCTAGCACAGTTACTCCATCGCGCGACCAACACCGATGTGCCTTGGTGGGATGCCGCCACCACTTCCGGCAGCATCGTCGCCACCTGGTTGCTCGCCC
Organism: Burkholderiales bacterium; assembly: GCA_046094425.1. Taxonomy (GTDB): domain Bacteria; phylum Pseudomonadota; class Gammaproteobacteria; order Burkholderiales; family Burkholderiaceae_C; genus JANPCX01. Next base: position 18,741 of record JBJTHI010000272.1, read on the forward strand.
GCAAGCATGTGGAAAACTGGCCGACTTGGGTGGCTGTTAATGCAGTGAGTGTGGGGCTGTTCGTGTACAAACAGTTGTGGCTGACCAGCGCGCTTTATGCCGTGTTCCTGGTGCTGGCCGTGGTCGGTTGGCGCGCCTGGCAGCGTTTGGCACAGCCACAAGGCGTGTGAACGGTGGCCGCCTTCGTCATTGCACTACTGGGGGCGGAGAGCACAGGCAAGACGCAGCTTGCCGCCGCCCTCACGCAAACACTGCAACAGGCGGGGCACGATGCAGCCCTGGTCACCGAGTACCTGCGTGATTTCTGCGATACCCACAGCCGCACACCAACCCGCACCGAACAAGCCCACATTGCCGCAGAACAAACGCGGCGCATTCAATCCCTGGCGCAGCGCCACGCGGTGGTGGTGGCCGACACCACGGCCTTGATGACCGCGGTGTACAGCGAGCAGGTGTTTGATGACCGCTCCCTATATTCAATCGCTTTACAGGCCCATCAAGCGCTTGATTTGACCCTGCTCACGGCCCTGGACATTGCTTGGCAAGCGGACGGCTTGCAACGTGAAGGGCCGCAGGTACGCGGCCCGGTGGACGCCCTCATTCGTCAGGCCTTGCAGCGGGCCAATTTGCCGTTCAGTGTGGTGAGCGGGCAAGGCCAAGCGCGGCTGGAACAGGCCTTGCGCTGTGTTGAACACGCCACGGGAGTGAGGTTGTCCGCACATCAAGAAAACCCAGACAAACTGGTGCGCTGGCGCGGACAGTGTGAGCGCTGTGGTGATGCGGCTTGTGAGCGGTTGTGTTTACCACGCTAGCCCGCATATTTCACCAGGTCGCTCTCCTAAGCCCCCCAACACCGCATGAATGCTGCCTTGGCCTGCTTCGAGCACCAAATCCAGTTTGTACCGAGCGCTACGCACCCGATTGAGCCGCGCTACGGACTGCTTTCGGCGTTGCTCCGCCAAAGCCAGAGGCTTTGGCCCTCGTCAGGCACAAACAGTCCTCAAGGACTGTTTGTGTCCGGACTCAGCCTTGTGGGTATGAGCCCACTGCGTCGTCGCGTCTTGCCAGCGCACCGCAGCGCAGCCCACTCGGGCGCGTCCCTGGTGAAATATGCGGGCTAGCAATCAATGCCGCGTGATCAGCCCGGCAAACGTCGTGTCCGGCAAGGCGATGCCCGACGTGGGGCGTTGCGCGGCACTCCATTGGCGACGCAATTCGCCAAACCCAGCCAGTGGCAGCGCGTGCGAGACCAAAAAGCCTTGTATCGCGCGACAACCCGCGTACTGCAGCAGCTCCAATTGACCGGCGTCTTCCACGCCCTCGGCCACCGTGGTCATGCCCAGGGCAGTGGCGAGTTGAACAATGGTGCGCACGATGGCACGGGCATCGCGGCGTGACATGAGTTCGCGCACAAAGGCGCGGTCGATCTTCATGGTGTCAAACGGGAACTGACGCAAATAAGCCAGCGACGAGTAACCGGTGCCAAAGTCGTCCAGGGCAACACGTACCCCCAGGCCGCGCAGGGCGTGCAACTGGGTCAGGGCCACGGTCGATTCATCGATGAACACCGACTCGGTGATTTCAATTTCCAACCGATGCGGCTCCAAGCCCGATTGCGCCAAAGCATGTTCCACGCAGGACAAAAAATCGGGCCGCATGAGTTGAACCGGCGACACGTTCACAGAAATAGGCAAATCAGGCAGTCCCACCGCCGCTTGCACACAGGCTTCGTTCAAGGCCCAGGTGCCGATGTCAGCCACCAAACCGGCTTCTTCGGCCACACGAATGAACTCCACCGGAGGCACGCTGCCCAGCACGGGATTGTTCCAACGCAAAAGTGCCTCAGCACCACAAATCGCCCAGCGCCCCACTTCAATTTGCGGTTGCCAGTGCAGCACAAATTCTTCCCGGCTCAAGGCCAGGCGCAATTGCTGCTCCACCGACAACCTGCGTCGGCTACGTTCAACCAGCGACTTGGCAAAAAACTCATAGCGACCGCGTCCGGCTTGTTTCGCGGCATAAAGCGCCAAGTCGCCGTTGCCCAGCGCTTCGTCCACCGTGTCGGCTTGATCAGGCAGCATGACGATGCCTATGCTGGAGCCCACCGCCACATGGTGACCCAGCACCTCGCAGGGTTGTTGCAGCTCCTGCAAAAAACGCTCGGCCAGGGTGGTGACTTCTTCGTCGCTGCGTACATCGTCCAGCACCACGGCGAATTCGTCACCACCCAAACGCGCCACCAAATCACCACGGCGCATGCAGCTTTGCAGGCGCTGGGCGGTGAGTTTGAGTACCTCGTCACCCACCGAATGCCCCAGCGAATCGTTGATGCTTTTAAAGTTGTCCAAGTCCAAACAAAACAAAGCACTGCGGCGTTCGCGCGAGAGTTTGGGATCCATGACTTGAGCCAGGCGCTCGTGCAATTGCACGCGATTGGCCAAGCCGGTGAGCGAGTCGAAGTGGGCCAGGTAACGCAGGCGGTCTTGCACCTGGTGTTCTTGGGTGACGTCGGCAATCACACCACGCCAGCCAAGCGTGCGGCCCACGTCGTCGAGCAGCGGCTTGCCGGTGATCAACCACCAGCGGGTTTGCTCGTTGATGCTGACCGGCACCTCAATGTCGCGGAAGGGACGCCCTTGGTTCAGCGCCGAACGCAGGGCTTCCAGGCCCGTGGCGTCTTGGTCAGCCGGTTTACGCACTTGCAGCGCCCCCAACAAACTGAGGATCTGCAACTCGCTGGGGCTGTACTTGAAAGCCATGGCCAGTTTGCTGGACACATGGCTGAAACGACCGCTGCGGTCAATCTCCCACAGCAAGTCGGCCGAGTGTTCTTCAAAGTCGCGCAGTAACAGGCTGGTGACCTGGCTTTGCCGAGCGGCTTCACGCTCGGCCATCAAACGTGCGGTAGAGGCACTGGCGGAAGCCAACACGCCCGCAATCACTACCAAAGCGTAGACCAAGTTCAACAACATCAAGGGCAAGTAGTGCGGCTCGTAACTGGTGAGCACACCCAACAGCACCCCGCACGTCAATATCAGCACATACACCACACCCGCCATGGGAACCGTGGCCAAGGTGAAAGCACCCGCACAGGTCAGGCCAGCGACCAAGGTACCTATGAACAAACGCTGCGGTGTAGTAGCCACCTCAAACCACAACACTGGCACGGCGGCCCAGGCGGCGGCCAACAGGGCTGCATGCAATGTGGCCCGCCGCACCGCTTTGGGGGACACGGACACACGGTGAATAGATCTCCCGCTGTGCCAAGACCACATACCCATCGCGCACATCAACAGCAAAGCCGACAGCCACAAACTCATCTTCAGCGGCGTGGTGCTGCCCCCCAAGGACCAGGCCACGAGCAAACCGCTGAGCGCGTTGGCCGCCATGTTGAAGGGCGTCATCTTCACCAAAGCTGCCACGTGTTTGGCACGAATTTCGGCCGACACGGGATCGCGTGCACTGTAGACGCGCCAACTCGCCTGCCATTGCTTGCGCCATGGATAGAGTGCGGGTGGCCGCGCAGCGGGTGGTTTGGAGCGTTTGGGCACAGACAATGGAGGCCGGTCGCAACGCCCGGCAGGGAATCAGGAGGTCTGCAATGGTAGCCACGACGGGCTGGCTGTGGGTATTCTTGTAAGGCGAACAAAGCCGTGAATGGTGCAGTCTTCAAAGGTTTTGCGAGAAAGTACACACTCACAGACGAGAACAACCATGCGCTCACCCGTCCAGTCTCCCTTGCCCTTACAAGGCATCCGTGTGATCGAACTCACCCACATGGTCATGGGCCCGGCCTGTGGCATGGTGCTGGCTGACCTGGGGGCCGAGGTCATCAAAGTGGAACCCTTGGGCGGCGACAACACCCGAAGGCTCCTAGGCGCTGGTGCGGGCTTTTTCCCGCTGTTCAACCGCAACAAAAAAAGTCTGGCACTGGATCTTCATCAAAGCGCCGGCATGGAAGTGCTGCTGAAGTTGCTGGCCACCGCCGATGTGTTCAGCGAAAACTTCAAACCCGGCAGCATGGACAAGCTGGGGCTCACGCCAGACGCTCTGCGGGCCGTGAACCCCAGCTTGGTTTACGTTTCCCACAAAGGTTTTTTGCCTGGGCCGTATGAGCAGCGCACCGCCTTGGACGAGGTGGTGCAAATGATGGGCGGCTTGGCTTACATGACGGGGCCGTCCGGCCAACCCTTGCGGGCGGGCAGCAGCGTGAACGACATCATGGGAGGCCTGTTCGGTGCGGTGGGGGTGTTGGCCGCTTTGCTGCAAAGGCAGACCACAGGGCAGGGCCAGGTGGTGCAGACGGGTTTGTTTGAAAACAATGTGCTGCTGGTGGCCCAGCACATGATGCAATTTGCGGTGACGGGCCAACCCCCATCACCCATGCCCAGCCGCACTTCCGCCTGGGGCATTTACGACGTGTTCAACGTGAAAAACGAGGAGCAAATTTTCCTGGCCGTGGTTTCCGACAGCCAGTGGCTCACCTTTTGCGACGCCTTTGGATTCACCGACCTGCGTACAGACGCTCGGATTGCCACCAACAACCAGCGAGTACAGGCGCGTGATTGGTTGATGCCCATACTTCGGCAGCGCCTGCAAACCCAAAGCGCCGCCCACATCGCCGCCACCTTTGAAGCCCACGGCCTGCCCCATGCCCTCATCAAACGACCGCAAGATTTGTTTGACGACGAGCACCTGCAACAAACCGGAGGGCTGGCCGCTGCGCGTATTCCTGCCGACGCCAGCATGGCTGGGCGCGACATAGATACCCACATGGCCTTGTTGCCTCTCACCCTGGGCGGCCAGCGCCCACCGCTGCGCAATGGGCCCCCTTCTATTGGGCAAGACACGACCGAGTTACTGACAAGTTTGGGTTACGGCGTGGAGGAACAGACATCTTTGATGCGACAAGGCGTGATTGGTGGCGTAGAAAAATGCTAAGGTCTGCGCCGTAACAAACGCTTGTTGAGTTTTGACCAACTCATCCTTGCTGACCATCTCCAGCCCACTCGCCCACCATGGAACCCACTGCGACACCCGCCACCCACACCGCGCCTGATTCAGCCTCGCCCGGCAGCCCCCGCACCCGCGCTTTGACCGAAGTGCCCGCGCTCACCGAGGCAGCCATTGAATTGCTGCGCACGCCCAACGCTTTGGCCATGCTCTCAGCAGACGACGCTTTGGTGGTGGTGACGCATATGCGGCTGGTGAGTTTTCCTGCGGGCGCGTTGATGTTGCGTGAGGGTGACCAATCGCCCAGCAGCTACATGCTGCTGGTCTTGACCGGTGACGTGAGCGTGGAAATGAATGATCCGAGCGGCACCCACCCCATGGAGGTATCGGTGCTGGGCCCCGGTAGTTTGATCGGTGAGATGGCGCTTTTGGATGGCGAAGCCCGTTCTGTCAGTTGTGTAGCCACGTCGATCGTTCAAGCCGGTGGCCTGTCGCGCAAAGCACTGGAGCGATTGATTGAAGTTCACCCCAAGGTGGCCGCACGGTTGATGGTGGCCATTGCCAAACGGCTGTCGGATCGGCTGCGTGCGGTAAGCCAGCAACTGGCCATGATGGCCAGCATGAAAACGCCCTGACGCCCTGACGTTTAGATCAGGCCAACCGCCCCGACACCATCTGCAGCACGCGGTCGCAGCGGGCGGCCAAGGACTGGTCGTGCGTCACCACCACAAACGCCGTGCCTTGGCGCTTGGCTAAGTCGAGCATCAAGTCAAACACGCCTTGTGCAGTGCCCCGATCCAAATTGCCTGTTGGCTCGTCAGCCAACACACAAGAGGGGCTGCCCGCCAGCGCTCGGGCCAAGGCCACACGTTGACGCTCACCACCTGAAAGTTCGGAGGGGCGGTGTTCTACACGGTCGCCCAAACCCACCTGGGTCAACACGTCACGCGCCCGCTGCCTTGCCGGTTGCTGCGGCAGGCGACGAATGCGCAGCGGCATGGCCACATTGTCCAGGGCACTGAACTCGGGCAACAGGTGGTGGAACTGGTAAACAAAGCCCAGGTGCTGGTTGCGCCACTGGCCTTGTTCTTGGGCGCTCATTCGCGCGAAATCACGTTCCATCAACTTGACCACACCCTGCGTGGGCGCTTCCAACCCGCCCAAGGCGTGCAAGAGCGTGCTCTTGCCCGAACCCGAAGCACCGACGATGGCCAAGGTTTCGCCGCGTGGCACGTTTAAATCCACGCCTTTGAGCACGGCCACATCCAGAGGGCCTTCAGTGAACCGTTTGTGCAGATTGATGGACTGCAATACGGGAGCGTTTGTGGGCACGTCATTCATATCGCAAAGCCTGCGCCGGTTGCACGCGGCTGGCGCGCCAACTGGGGTAAAGGGTAGCCAAAAAAGCCAGCACCAGGGAAATGATGGCAATGGGCACAATGTCGCCACTTTGGGGTTCGCTGGGCATGCGGGTGATGAGGTAAATGCTGCCCGGCAAAAAGCTGGTTTGCAGCAACCGTTCAATGGCGGGCACGATGACATCCACATTGAAGGCCACCAGCAAACCCAGGCCCACACCGCTCAAAGTGCCTATCACCCCCGAGGCGGCACCCTGCACCATGAAGATACCCATGATGGAACGCGGGCTCGCGCCCAAGGTGCGCAAAATGGCAATGTCGGCGCGTTTGTCCGTCACCGTCATCACCAAGGTAGACACCAAATTAAAAGCCGCCACCGCCACGATGAGGGTGAGGATGATGAACATCAGCCGCTTTTCAATTTGCACTGCGTCGAACCACTGTTTGTTGGTGCGCGTCCAGTCACGCACGCGGTTTTGGCCCTCGAAGGCCACTTCCAGTTCGGCAGCCACCTGGCGGGCTTGATGCAAGTTTTTCAAACGCAGTTGCACGCCATTGGGGCCTTCGGTGCGAAATAACCTCGCAGCGTCGTCCATGTGCATCAAGGCCAGACCGCTGTCGTACTCATAGTGGCCCGCGAAAAACGTGCCCACCACCGTGACCTGCTTCAAGCGCGGCACCACGCCCGCAGGCGTCACCTGCCCGCCGGGTGCCACCAAGGTGACTTGGTCGCCCACACGCACACCCAAAGCACGCGCCAATTCATCACCCAGCACCACGCCCCAGCCGCCGGGCACTAGTTGAGCCAGCGTGGTATCACGCAGTTGCGCGGCCAGGTCGGTGACCTTCGCCTCTTCCGTGGGCAAGATGCCGCGCACCACCGCGCCGCGCATGTCGTCGCCCCGGGCGATCAGGGCTTGGGTGGCCACAAAGGGCGCCGCCCCGATCACCTGTGGGTTCTGGTTGGCTTTGGCGGCGGTGGCTTGCCAGTCAGTCAACGCCGCACCAAAGGGGGCCATGACTTCCACATGGGCAATGACCGAGAGCATGCGGTCGCGCACTTCTTTCTGAAAGCCATTCATCACCGACAACACAATGATGAGGGCCGCCACACCCAGGGCAATGCCCAACATGGACACGCCAGAGATGAAAGAAATAAATCCATTGCGTCGGCCCGCTTTGCCCGAGCGGGTGTAGCGCCAACCAACTTGTAATTCATAGGGCCAGTTCATGGGGGCTGGATGCTACAGGAGTGTGAACCAGGTCGGCCGTCAATCCCGCGCAGGCGGGAAAGACGACATCACCCACACATGCCGAAAAGTGGTCCAGGATCCAACGGAAAATCTTTCCAGGCGCAACCGAACGCATGCCCATAACATTCCCGTCATCAAAAAATCACCTCCAGAGACTGCCATGCCCACCATCACCAACATTGAAGACCTGCGCGTCCTGGCCGAAAAACGGGTGCCCCGCATGTTCTACGACTACGCCGACTCCGGCTCATGGACGGAGGGCACCTACCGCGCCAATGAAAGTGATTTTCAAAAAATAAAACTACGCCAACGTGTGGCGGTCAACATGGACAACCGCAGCACGCGCTGCCAGATGGTGGGCATTGATGCAGCCATGCCGGTGGCCATTGCACCGACGGGCCTCACCGGCATGCAACATGCCAATGGCGAGATGCTGGCGGCACGCGCAGCAAAAAACTTCGGCATTCCCTTCACGCTATCCACCATGAGCATTTGCTCGATTGAAGACATTGCCGCAGCCACCAAGGCACCGTTCTGGTTCCAGCTTTATTGGATGCGCGACCGCGACTTCATGGAGCGCCTGATGGACCGTGCCAAAGCGGCGAACTGCTCGGCCCTGGTCCTGACGCTCGACCTGCAAGTCATCGGCCAGCGCCACAAAGACCTCAAAAATGGCTTGACCGCGCCACCCAAACCCACCATCGCCAACATCATCAACCTGATGACCAAACCGCGCTGGTGTTTGGGGATGGCCGGCACCCGCCGCCACAGCTTTGGCAACCTGATCGGCCACGCCAAAGGCGTGAGCGACATGAGCTCGCTGGCTTCATGGACCAAAGAGCAGTTCGACCCGCGCCTGGATTGGAACGATGTGGCCTGGATCAAAAAACGCTGGGGCGGCAAACTCATACTCAAAGGCATCATGGACGTTGAAGACGCCCGCCTGGCTGCCGACAGCGGGGCCGATGCCTTGGTGGTTTCCAACCACGGTGGCCGCCAGCTTGATGGTGCGCCCTCTTCGATTGCCGCCCTGCCCGCCATCGTGGAGGCCGTGGGCCAAGACATTGAAGTGTGGATGGACAGCGGCATCCGCAGCGGCCAGGACGTGCTCAAAGCCTGGGCCCTGGGCGCACGCGGCACGATGATTGGTAGGCCTTTCCTCTACGGCCTGGGGGCGATGGGTGAAGCGGGGGTGACCAAATGCCTGGAGATCATCCACAAGGAACTCGACATCACCATGGCGTTTTGTGGGCACACCGATATTCGCAACGTGGACAAGAAGATTTTGATTCCAGGCAGCTTCCCGTGATTCACCTGCCGCTGCCGTATCACCGCAGCGGCGGCTAGCGCCTGGCGGTGTGGATCAGCGCCAACACCCACACCTCGGCTTGCACTTCGTTGACTTCATAAACCAAACGGTAGTTTTCGTGAGGAATCAGTTCCCTGGTGCCCGCGACCAAACCGGGTTTGCCAAGTTGTGGAAAGTTGGATAGCTGCTGCGCACAAGTGGAAAACAATTCGTCCATGGCAACCGCAGCGCGTGGGTTGTCTGCTGCAGTGTGAACAAAAATTTCTTCACGATCTTGTTCGGCAAGTACCGTCCAGAAAACCTTCACTTGGTGGCTTTTTCAACACCCCGCAGCATGGTTTGACGGCGCGCAGCAAAGTCAGCCTCTACCGCCTCGTTGGAACGCCCCACACCCTCCAGCACCTGAGCACGCGCCGCCTTCACCTTACGCCGAACAAAGCTATCGTGGGCACGCGCTTCATGCTGGCGCTGCACAAACTCGCGCATCAACTCACGGGCCAATTGCGAAGCAGACCGATCCATCGCTTGCGCCTCGGCCATTCACCGCACGAAAAAAAGCCGACAGGCACTGTTCAATGAACTCCGACTGCTGATTCCGACGTTCAGGAGATGTTTCGAGCTGGAGGCTTGATGC
>JBJTHI010000273.1:0-4296 GCA_046094425.1 Burkholderiales bacterium
GTCCATCGGCTCGCGATTTATGCTCCACGCTTCCTTCCCACACTCGGTCACCCTCATGCAGTTGCGCTTCACTTCACTCGCTGTGACCAGCTCGTGGCGGGACTTGCACCCGCAGGAGTGCGCCCATGCTGGGCGCACATAAAAAAAACCGGCCAAAGCCGGGTTTTTGACAAGAACAAACCCGCTTACGGTTTGTTGCCTGTGGGGAAAGGCCAAGCCGCTTGTGGGCTGAGGGCCGTTTTTGCAGCAGGGGCAGCAGCGGGGGCAGGGGCCTTGGCTGCAGGCTTTTTAGCCGCTTTTTTCGCTGCGGGTTTTTTCGCAGCAGGCTTCTTCGCAGCAGCTTTCTTAGGAGCGGCCTTCTTGGCAGCAGCTTTCTTAGGAGCTGCTTTCTTGACGACCTTCTTGGCTGCTACTTTCTTAGGAGCCGCTTTTTTCGCTGCTACTTTTTTCGGTGCAGCTTTTTTCACGACTTTCTTCGCAGCTACTTTCTTAGGAGCCGCTTTTTTCGCTGCTGCCTTTTTCGGTGCTGCTTTCTTCGCCGCTGCTTTTTTCGCAGGGGCTTTTTTCACTGCCGCTTTTTCAGCGGGCGCTTTCTTGGCCGGAGCCTTCTTTTTTGCAGTTGCCATTACATTTCTCCTTGATCAAGTTACAAGAGAACTGTCCGAGCACCAGCGTTTGCCTAAAGAAGCGCTTGCCATTGCCAGACAGCTATTCACCACCCGAAACTGCCCAGGAGGGGCGCCCCGGTGCGATGAATGGGGTTGCAAACCGTGCGCAGCGTTTCTGTCGCGCTGCTTCACGTTTTGCGAATTCTTGACCGCTCACTTACCACACACACATCAACCTGTGAACCTTGTTGGTTCAGGGAGTCGTCAATCCCAAGAAAGTGCACCACCGGATTGGTATTCGATGACGCGCGTCTCAAAGAAATTGCGCTCTTTTTTCAGGTCGATCATTTCGCTCATCCAGGGGAACGGGTTTTCTTCGTTCGGGAAGAGCTCTTCCAAACCAATTTGCGTTGCACGCCGGTTGGCGATGTAACGCAAATAACCTTTGAACATGGAGGCATTGAGCCCGAGCACGCCGCGCGGCATGGTGTCTTCCGCGTAGCGGTACTCCAGCTCCACGGCTTTCAAGAACAGGGCTTTGACTTCCGCCTTGAACTCGGGCGTCCACAAATGGGGGTTTTCGAGTTTGATCTGGTTGATCAAGTCGATACCGAAATTGCAGTGCATGGACTCGTCGCGCAAGATGTACTGGTACTGCTCGGCAGCCCCCGTCATTTTGTTCTGGCGGCCCATGGACAAAATTTGCGTGAAGCCCACATAGAAGAACATACCTTCCATCAAGCAGGCAAAAACAATCAAACTCTTGAGCAGTGTTTGATCGTTCTCGGGCGTGCCGGTGTGGAAGTTCGGATCCATGATCGCCTCAATGAAGGGGATCAGGAACTCATCCTTGTCGCGGATGGAGGCCACTTCGTTGTAGGCGTTGAAAATCTCGCCTTCGTCCAAGCCCAACGATTCGACGATGTATTGGTAGGCGTGTGTGTGAATGGCTTCTTCAAACGCTTGGCGCAACAGGAACTGGCGGCATTCGGGTGCCGTGATGTGGCGGTAGGTGCCCAGCACGATGTTATTGGCAGCCAGTGAGTCAGCGGTGACGAAGAAACCCAGGTTGCGCGTGATGATGCGGCGCTCATCGGGCGTGAGGCCATTGGGGTCTTTCCACAAGGCAATGTCGCGCGACATATTGACCTCTTGTGGCATCCAGTGGTTGGCACAGGTGGCCAAATACTTTTCCCAGGCCCACTTGTATTTGAACGGCACCAACTGATTGACATCGGTTTGGCCGTTGATGATGCGTTTGTCTGCGGCGGTGACGCGGCGGTGAGTTGAAGCACTCGCTGCTTGCCCCTTCGCCTGAGTTTTCTCAGGTGCGGACGCTGCGAGGGGTGTTTGAACAGCAGGGGCAGAAAACGGCGCAGACGGGGAAGCTGCTCGCGCAACCTGCTGGGCGTGTGCCAAGCCTTGCGCGGGGTGTGTGGTGTTCGATGTCGAAGGACTGATTTCTTCTTCCCAGACCAGCATGGTGTGTTTTTCCTGAACAGTGTGAATTATCAAGGTGTTGTGTCGAAACACCAAGCACTTGTTGACATCAGAGCCACTTCGATGTTGCTCGTTGTTGCGTCATCGCATCGTCGCTGCAAGAAGGAGCGACGATGCGAACAACGCTGAACAATGCTTCACGCATGCGAGGTGTGCTTCTTGTTTTTCATTGACAGGCTTCGCAACCAGGATCATCAATGGCGCAGAACTTGATGTCGGTGGCAGGGTCTGCCGCGACGTCCATCGCATGCGCTGGGCTGGTTGATGCGCTGGCTGTTGCAGCGGCTGCCGATGAGGCCGCTGCATGGCTGGCCACTGCGTTGAGTTGACCACGGCTCACCGTGGATTTCTCAGCGTGGGTGGCACCCACGGTACGCAGGTAGTAGGTGGTTTTGAGGCCGCGCAGCCAGGCGAGTTTGTAGGTCTCGTCCAGCTTCTTGCCCGATGCGCCGGCCATGTAAATATTGAGCGACTGCGCTTGGTCTATCCACTTTTGGCGGCGCGCACCGGCTTCCACCAGCCACTGGGTTTCCACTTCAAACGCGGTGGCATACAAAGCTTTGAGTTCTTCGGGCACACGGTCGATGCGGCGCAAGGAACCATCGAAGTGCTTCAAGTCCATGACCATCACGTCGTCCCACAAACCCAGGCGCTTCAAGTCGCGGACCAGGTGTTCGTTAACGATGGTGAACTCGCCCGAGAGGTTGGACTTGACCGACAAATTGCCAAACGAGGGTTCAATCGAAGCCGCCACACCAATGATGTTGGAAATGGTGGCCGTGGGCGCAATCGCCACGCAGTTGGAGTTGCGCATGCCGTGCTCGGCGATGCGAGCGCGCAGCGGTGCCCAGTCCAACGCCCCAGAGCGATCCACTTCCACATAACCACCGCGCTGCTGGGCCAACAAATCAATCGAATCAATCGGCAAGATGCCACGGTCCCACAAGGAGCCCCGGTAGCTGCTGTAGCGGCCACGCTCTTGCGCCAGTTCGGTCGAGGCCCAGTAAGCGTGATAACAAACCGCCTCCATGCTGCGATCGGCGAACTCCACCGCTTCTTGCGAGGCGTAAGGAATACGCAATTCATAGAGCGCGTCTTGGAAGCCCATGATCCCCAGCCCAACGGGGCGGTGGCGCATATTGGAGTCGCGCGCCTTCTTGACCGCGTAGTAGTTGATGTCGATCACGTTGTCCAGCATGCGCATGGCGGTGGCCACGGTTTTCTTCAGCTTGGCGTGGTCGATCACTTTTTGACCATCAGGGCCGTCGATCAAGTGATGCACCAAGTTCACCGAGCCGAGATTGCACACCGCAATTTCAGTGGGGCCGGTGTTCAGCGTGATTTCGGTGCAGAGGTTGCTGGAGTGAATCACACCCACATGTTGTTGGGGCGAGCGCACATTGCAAGCGTCTTTGTAGGTGATCCACGGATGACCCGTCTCGAACAACATAGAGAGCATCTTGCGCCACAGGTCTTTGGCGGCCACGGTCTTAAAGAGTTTGATTTCGCCGCGCGCCACCTTGTCTTCGTAGGCGGTGTAAGCGAGCTCAAAGTCTTTGCCAAACTTTTCGTGCAAATCGGGGCAGGTGCTGGGCGAGAACAAAGTCCAGTTGCCACCTTCCATCACACGTTTCATGAACAAGTCGGGAATCCAATTCGCGGTGTTCATGTCGTGGGTGCGGCGACGGTCGTCGCCGGTGTTTTTGCGTAGCTCCAAGAACTCTTCAATGTCCAGGTGCCAGGTTTCCAAATAGGCGCACACCGCGCCTTTACGTTTGCCGCCCTGGTTCACCGCCACGGCGGTGTCGTTCACCACTTTCAAGAAAGGGACCACGCCTTGGCTCTTGCCATTGGTGCCCTTGATGTGGCTGCCCATGGCACGGACATTGGTCCACGCATTGCCCAGACCACCGGCGAATTTGGATAACAGCGCGTTTTCTTTCAGCGCTTCGTAGATGCCGTCCAAGTCGTCCGCCACCGAGGTGAGATAACAACTGGAGAGCTGGGAGCGGCGTGAGGCTGAGTTGAACAGCGTGGGCGTGGAGCTCATGAAGTCAAAACTGGAGAGCACCTCGTAAAACTCAATAGCCCGTGCCTCGCGGTCGATCTCATTCAGCGCCAGCCCCATGGCCACACGCATGAAGAAGGCTTGGGGCAGTTCGATGCGACGGTCTTCTATGTGCAGGAA
>JBJTHI010000274.1:0-11300 GCA_046094425.1 Burkholderiales bacterium
GTCTCCTACTTGCAAGGGCACCACCAACCAAAATTTCGGATCTTCACGCAGCCAATCGGGCAACGTTAACTCGTCATAGCGTTGGGGAAAGGCACGGAATTCTTCGAGGTTGATGATCCAACCTTTGGTTCTTAAAAAAGCGGAGAAAGACGATTGAATCGGTTCACGCTCATTGCGGCTCTGCACGTTCCAATGAGCAGACTGAATCAACTCTTGGCCATTGCTGGACACAGTCCACAGGCTGCCGGCCGGACTCTCCAACATATCGGCCAAACCACGAATCACCAAGCCACCAACCTCGTTAGGGGAACATTGGGTAGACAAGGTGTTGGTGAAACGCAGCCACTCGTGGCGGTAGTCGTAGCGGTAACGAAAAAAATGTTTGCCCACCCAAACCCGCAGTTTGGAACGTGCGGCACCAGACAGAGCAAGCAACGACAGAAACACCAAGGCCACCACAAGCAAGCCCAGTTGCAGCGCGCGCCCCCAATCGCCGCCAACAAAACGAACGTAGTAACCCAACAGCGAAATAAACAACAAGTAGCTGCCGACCAGCAGCAAGGTGGCGGAATGAAAAACAGCGGCTCGGGAGACTTGTATCTTGCTCAGCCAATCCACACGACGGCTCGCCGCCACGAACAACAAAGGTACCGCCAAGGTATGTACCGCGCCGCGAATCTGAGCCGCATCCAAATCCAGGCGAGCAAACAAAGCGGCGTAAGAGTAAAGATAGATATCAAATCCAAAAACGCACAACAGTCCCAAACAAAGGGGCTTGGCATTCCAACGGGAGTCTTCGGCCAGGTTGCGAAACAGTTGTTCAACCAACAACAAACCCAACACGGCTTGGGCCAAGGCCAGGAAGTAAGACCATTTGCGTGTGTCCGCTGTATCGACCGATGAGGCGAAAAAGGTAGGCAAGGCAAGCAAACCCAACATCAACAGCAGCGCCGCCGCGACGGCCAGCAGTTGGGGTTGTGTCGCCTGCCCACGCAGGGGCTGCGCTGACAACAAGTGAATGAGGAAAAAGAAGAAAAAGCCGTAACGTGCCCAGTCCAGTGCAGCAGCCGTCAACGCTGCAACCGGGCCAGGCCTCACGAGCGCGACAAAGCTGCAAGTGGCCCACAAGGTGGTTGCGAGGATACACAGCAAGAAAAGCAAGCTGGCGCGGCCAAATGCCGGATTGGAAACAGCGCCTTTGATCAAGTGCAGAGCAAAAGCGCCATACCCCAGCGCAGCGACCAAGAAGCTATAGCCTGAGAGACTTATATCGTCCAATTGCATGCGCTCACGATAACGCAGCAGCTCGCCACTGGGCGCGGGTGATACAGCCGCGCAACGCGACAGGCGACTTCAGCGTGAGCCCTTGGCGAGCAAGACCACGGCGACCGTCTCAAACAGCACCACCAGATCCAGAAACAAGGTGTGGTTCTTGACGTAGTAAAGGTCGTATTGGAGCTTCTCGCGCGAGTCTTCAACCGTTGCCCCGTAGTGATAACGAACCTGAGCCCAACCGGTCACGCCCGGCTTCACGCTGTGACGAACGGCGTAAAAAGGGATTTCTTGAGTCAATTTGTCAACAAAGTAAGGACGTTCGGGACGTGGCCCCACCAAACTCATATCGCCTTTGAGTACACAGAAGATTTGCGGCAATTCATCGATGCGCAGCTTGCGAATAACCTGACCCACGCGTGTCACACGGTCATCCTTGACGCTGGCCCATTGGGGTTTGCCGTCTTTTTCAGCGTCGGTGCGCATGCTTCGGAACTTGACCACATCGAAGGTCTTCCCATTGAGCCCCACACGTTCTTGGCGATAGAGGATAGGCCCTTTGCTCTCCAAAACGATCAACAGTGCGGTAATGAGCATGAAGGGTAAGGACACCGCCAACAAAATGAGAGAACCCACGATATCAACCAGCCGTTTTCCGAAAGTGCGAGTCCAGCCTTGGTTAAAGCCATCACCAAAAATCAACCAACCGGCGTTGACGTACTCAATCTTGATTTGGCTCAGGGTTTTTTCAAAGTGGGTGGCAATGTCGTAGACACGAATACCGTTGACCTTGCAGTCCAGCAGCTCACGCATGGGCATGCTGCCGCCACGTCTTTCAGTCAGCGCAACCACGATTTCATCGACATCAAGGCTCAATGCGGTTTGGGCCAGGGACTGCCCCCCACCCAGCACCGAGGCCATCGGCACCGCCGGCTTGTCTTCGTTGACGCCGGGGAAATACCCCACGACTTCTGCATGAGGGTCGTTGGCCTTGAGTGTTTGCCCGACCAATGCCGCCGCCGCACCCGAACCGAACACCATGATGCGGGTGCGCGTGCGGCTTTGGCTTGCAGAGTGGGATACATAAACACGGTGCGCGATGACCGCCGCCACACCCAGCAATGCCGCCCACTTGATGGCATCACGGTTGGGCATGCTCTCGGGCAGCAAGCCATTGAACACGTATTCCAGTGGCAATACCAGCAACAAAGCCAGCACCGCACGAGCGCAAGATTGGTTCAAAGAGCGGTTGGGCGTGCGCTCGTAGAAACCGGTGGCCGTGTTGATAACGAACATCGACAAGGCCAGCATGATGCCGTAGGTCACGGCGTTGGGCACCGCACTGCCCATATGAACTTGCGACAACACAGCGCCTAGAACAGCGGCAATGATGAAGCCAAAGTCGAACAAGATCTGCATCAAGGTTCTGCGATGCAGGTAGTGATTGAAGATGCGTATCATTTTTTTCTTTCCCTCTACCTGAAGCGCTGAAGAGGTAGGTTGTTGAATTCCTGCCTGAATTCGATCCCTACGTTGCTGCGCCTCTTTTTCACTTGGTGGCTGCTGTGGATTGGAAGCACTCAAGGGGTTTGAGCCCCGGGGCACGTTCTTCCGCCACAAAAGCTTTTGCATTTCATCGTTATGGACTGCCACTGGATTTATCGGCCAAAGGCGGCGGCACTTGACTCCCATCGCCATGATCTGCCACACCCTGTTCGACCGACCATGCCTGGAAAATATCAGATGGAAGTGACGGCGTAACCGTTCGAATAGGGGGGATCCCCCATTCCGGGGGGTCTCATTCGAGGTCTACGCAAACTAGTTCACACGGTGCGCCGCCATAGAACAACAGCGCCTGTTACACCCTCGTCACAATTAAGTGGTGCCGAGCCGCTCGACACTCTTCGGGCTGGGGTCTAAACCAGCACCTCCACACACACCGGGTGGCCCAAAAACGCCTGGGGGCTGGCACTGGCACCGTAGGCTCCAGACTGGAACACCACCACCAGATCCCCCACCTGCGCCGCAGGCAAATCCATGCGGTCGGCCAGCAGATCCAACGGCGTGCACAGTGGCCCGACTACGGAGGCTTGTTCCGCTGGCTGGGCACCTTGGCGATTGCCAATGGTGACGGGGTAGTTTTTGCGAATAACTTGACCAAAATTTCCGGAGGCCGATAAGTGATGGTTGAGACCACCGTCGGTCACCAAGAAAATCTGACCACGCGAGACTTTTCTGTCCACCACACGCGTGACGTAAACACCCGCTTCTCCCACCAAGTAGCGCCCTAGCTCGATCACAAATTCAGCCTGAGGTAACTCGGCCTCGGCCCGAGCGAGCAGCGCGTTCAGGTTTTCACCAATCGGTCGCAAATCCAGGCGCTGCTCACCAGGGAAATATGGAATGCCGAAGCCGCCCCCCAGGTTCAGAAACTTCACGGGGCTGACAGCGAGATCCGCCAAGCGCAAGGCCAGTTCGTAGGACTTTTGCTGTGCTTCGCAGATCGACTCGGGTTTGAGGTTTTGTGAACCGGCAAACAAATGAAACCCTTCAAAGGCCAAACCGGCCCCCGCAATGGAAGCCATCAGGGCAGGCATTTGTTCCACGTCCACACCAAACTGTTTGGCGCCGCCGCCCATCTTCATGCCTGAGCCTTTGAGTTCAAAGTCGGGGTTGACACGAACTGCTACGCGCGCAGGAATGCCTAGTTGCTCAGACGCGGCAGCCAACACCGCCACCTCACGCGGCGACTCCAAATTCACCAGCACACCAGCCGCCACCGCTTGGCGCAGCTCTTCATCGCGTTTGCCGGGGCCCGCGAAACTGATTTCGCGCGGATCGGCCCCGGCGTCCAGCGCCACTTTCAGCTCGCCTGCAGAGGCAACGTCGATGCCATCGACCAAACCCGCCATAAAACACACCACCGCAGGCAAGGGGTTGGCTTTCATGGCGTAGTGCAGCTTGATGGCAGAGGGCAAAGCAGCACGCAGACTCTCTACCCGCTGCCTGAGCAAGCCCCGGTCGTAAGCAAAAAAAGGCGTTTGCCCCACGCGCGCCGCCAGCAAAGACAGGGGGGTGCCGCCCACCAGCAGTTCGTTGCCGTGGACAGGGTATTGATCCATAGGGGCATGAACGGGTGCAGCTTTGGCGGGGGATGCAAGAGGATGGGACATGGTGTGAGTCAATGTGAATCGGGCAGCGCGTCAGGATGCGTGATGTTCCAGCCACTGGGTTTTCAAGAGCTTGCGGTCGATCTTGCCATTGGGGTTACGCGGAAGCGGTCCTGGCACCACTTCTACGGTGGTGGGCACCATGTATGCGGGCATACGCTGGCGGCACAGGGCCAGCAAGGCCGACACGTCCAGACCGATCTGGTTTGAGCCGGGCGTAACGATGACCACAATCGCCTGCCCCAAACTGGCATGTTCCACCCCAAAGGCCGCGCATTCACCCACCAAGTGGGTGGCGTAGAGCACTTCCTCCACTTCGGTGGGGCTGACGCGGTAGCCCGAGGTTTTCATCATCTCGTCGCGTCGGCCAATGAAGTACAAAAACCCTTGTGCGTCCTGGCGCACCGTGTCGCCGGAATACACCGCGTACTCGGGCAGTTGCAGGCCACTTTGGCGGCCGGGTGCGGCAGAAGGAACCAGTTTGTAACGTTCAGCGGTTTTTTCAGCGTCGTTCCAGTAGCCCAGTCCCACCAAGGCCCCACGGTGAACCAACTCGCCAGGCTCTTCAGGATCGCAGGCACTGCCGTCTTCACGCAGCACCAAAATTTCGGCATTGGGAATGGCTTTGCCGATGGAGTCGGGTCGGCGATCGACTTCCTCGGGCGGCAGGTAGGTGGAACGAAAGGCTTCGGTCAGCCCATACATGAGAAAGGGTTGACTCTTGGGGGCCAGCTTGCGCAAAGCGGCCAAGGTCTCGCCCGGCATGCGGCCGCCGGTGTTGGCAAAGTAACGCAGCTTGTCCACCACCGCTTGCGGCCATTCCAACTGGGTGAGTTGGATGTAAAGCGGTGGCACCGCAGTGAGACCAGTCACCCGCTCGCGCTCCATGGCTTTGATGACATCACGCGGCATCAGGTAGTTCAACAGCACCACCCGGGCACCCACATGAAACGCCGTGGTGAGTTGGCTGAAACCCGCGTCAAACGACAGCGGCAAGGCCGCGAGCAAAGTGTCACCCGCGTGGTTCTCTAGGTAACAGGCCACGCTTTTCGCACCGGCCACCATATTGCGGTGCGAGAGCATCACGCCCTTGGGTTTACCGGTGCTGCCCGAGGTGTAGAGGATGGAGACCATGTCGGTGTCAATCACACGGTGGCCCGGGGCTGCGGGCGCTTGCAAAAACGCGGCCCACGGGTGCAAAACCAGTGGGGCAGTGGATTGCTGAGTCACCTCACCCGTCACCACGACGTGCTTCAGCCGTGGACAAGTGGGCAACACGGCTTGCAGTTGCGCCAAACGTTCAGGCGAGGTGACCAACACCTCCACATCACAATCCTGCAAGATAAAGCCCACTTGCTCGGGTTTGAGCAAGGGATTCAACGGCACAAACACCGCGCCGGCTGCGGGAGCACCAAAACTGGCAATCACGCCCTCAAAACGTTTTTCCAGGTAGATGGCCACACGCTCGCCACGCTGCAGCCCGAGCGACATCAGGCCATTGGCGAAACCCAACACGGCTTCTTGTAACTCACCATAGGTCAAGGACGCCGAACCATAAGTCAAAGCCACCGCATTCGGCGCTTTTGCTGCGGAACAGGCGATCAAATCGTGCAACAAGGTGGATTCAGGCATGAATGGCATCAAAGGCAAAAACGCTGAGGTGTAAAGGCGTGCGCTGCACAAACAGTCAAAAAGTATCTCACGCCCAGGGTTGCCCCGATTGACACTCAAACAAGGGGGTTGGGTATCGCAAAACATCTATTCGTGGCGCAATGCCACCTTTGCAAGCCCCAGGGACGCCGAAAAGAAATCTGCTCCGCCTAGAATCCGCACCGCTATGCGCACCCTAGCGCTGTGTTTTTAGGACTGATGATGGACGTGACCCAAGAAGTTCTGCGTGTGCTGGACGAGGTACTCAGCCTCAATGGCCGTGCTGCCGCATTCACCCGCGACACCCACCTGCTGGGTGCCATTCCCGAGCTGGACTCCATGGCTGTGGTTTCACTCATCACGACGCTGGAAGAAAATTTCGGCATCACTGTGGAAGACGATGACATTGATGGCGAGACCTTCGTCTCTGTCGGCTCTCTGGTCGACTTCATGACGAGCAAGCTGGCGGGTTAAGGATGCTCTGCATAACTCTTGCGAGGCTGTGGTAGTGCGGATCGGGATGGGCTACAAGGCGTTTTTTGCAGCCAATAGCACGGCTATTGGCAAGAAAAACAACGCCGTAGCCCGCCCGAGTCCAGGCTGCCACAGTCCGCAAGGAGTTATTCAGAGCATCCTTCAGCCACTTCGAGTGCAACCTTTAGCGGCCTGTGCTCGCCCATGAGCCCTTCCCTGCAAGCCTTTTTTCTGCCTGGCAGTGTCGGCGGACAACGTTTCTGTATCTATCACCCTGCGCAAACCGAAGCGCCCAAGGGGGCCTTGTTGTACGTGCATCCCTTGGCCGAAGAGATGAATAAATCGCGCCGCATGGTGGCGATGCAATCACGGGCTTTGGCGGCGGCGGGCTACAGCGTCCTGCAAATGGACTTGCTCGGCTGCGGCGACAGCTCGGGTGAGTTGAGTGACGCCACCTGGGCGGACTGGTTGACCGACCTGCAACAAGCCTCGTCTTGGCTGCAAAACCAAAGCAACGCACCCTTGTGGTGGTGGGGTCTGCGCAGCGGCTGCTTGTTGGCCGTGGCCGCTGCCAAAACCATGAATAGCCCGCAGCAGTTCGTTTTTTGGCACCCGACGCCCAGCGGCAAAACCGTGTTGCAACAGTTTTTGCGACTCAAGATGGCAGCCGATTTGCAAGGTGGACAGAGCAAACAAGTCATGGAGAACCTGCGCCGTCAACTTGCTGCGGGACAAGCCGTGGAAGTGGCTGGTTATGAACTGAGCGCCTCGGTGGCGCAGGGGCTGGAAGCGGCCACCTTGGCCCCGCCACCAACGCCCGCCCGGCTGGAGTGGTTGGAATTGTCCACCCGCACAGACGCCACATTGATGCCAGCATCCTCCTTAGCCCTGAAGGCTTGGACCCAAGAGGACTGCACCGCTCGCAGCCACATCGTGCATGGCCCCGCCTTTTGGCAAACCACCGAAATTGAAGATGCTCCTGCTCTCTTGGCGGCGACGCTGGCGGCGATAGCGGTACCCGCTCCAGCCAACGAGGCATCTTTAGCCACAACAGCGCCATGACCAACCCAGCGCAGCAACTGAACACGACCAGCCCCCTCGCTTACCGCGAGGAAGCGGTGGTCTTTGGCCAAGGTCGTTGGGTAGGCGTACTGTGTTTGCCTGAGGGTATACCGAAGTCCGTGGTGATCGTGGTGGTGGGCGGCCCGCAGTACCGGGTGGGAAGCCACCGCCAGTTTGTTCAACTCAGCCGCGCCCTGGCATCGCAAGGGCACGCCAGTTTGCGCTTTGACTGCACCGGCATGGGTGACAGCCCAGGCGAGTTGCGCAACTTTTTGAACATAGAAGAAGACATCGGCGCCGCTATCAATTTCGTGCGCGCGCAGCTACCCGCCGTTCAAACCCTGGCACTGTGGGGTTTGTGTGACGGCGCCTCGGCGGCTTTGCTCTATGTCCATGCTCGTGGCGATGCAGGCATCCACGGTTTGTGTTTGCTGAACCCATGGGTGCGCTCTGAGGTGAGCCAAGCACAAACCCAAATCAAACACTATTACGTCCAGCGCCTGCAAGACCCCGCGTTTTGGCGTAAGCTGTTCACAGGTAAAGTGGCCGCATCAGCCGCGTTGGACTTGGGTCGCACGCTGCGTACTCTGTGGCGGGCTAAACCTGCTGAAAAGGGGGGCGTTGCGGATGCTCCTACTGGCACACCAGCCCCGTTTCAATCCCGCATGGCCACAGCATGGCAAAAATACTCTGGCGCGATACTCTTGATCTTGAGCGAAGACGACTACACGGCCAAAGAATTCCTGGGCGCGACACAAAACGACGCGCAGTGGAAGGGCAAACTACGGCAACGCAACGTCCGCCGCCACGATGTGGTGCGAGCCGACCATACCTTCTCTGGTGCGGCCACAAGACTGGAGATAGAACAGGTCACAGCACGCTGGTTGAATGAACTCAGTGACAACCAAGCGTCGGTCGCAACGAACGCCGCTACAACGAGGACAACACGATGACTCGCATGAATTCGTACAAACACAGAGTATGCCTATTCGCTTGGGCACTGGGTTTGTGTAGTACTTTGCTCTTGGCCACGCCTGCTTGGAGCCAGGTTTCAGCCCTGGGCTGCGGCAGTTTGAACAACACCTTCGGTCCATTTGACTACCGACCCGACAAATACAAAGCCGCCCCCGGCGACAACGAACCACATGCTGAGAAACTTCGTTTGGTGCACATTGCTCACTTTCGCCCCGAAATGGAAGCCCTGATTCGCGGAGGTCAAGGCGTCAAAAGCGAAGTGGGCCCCGAATTCGACTACACCCTGCGCGCTTTCCCCAACCACCACCGCGCCCTGGTCGCATTGATTCGCTTGGCCGAAAAGCAAAATTCGCTGCAACCGCGTGGCATGCGCTACAGCGTGGAATGCTGGTTTGAACGCGCGCTGCGTTTCACGCCAGACGACACCATTGCACGCATGATTTACGTGTCCTTCCTGATCAAACAAAATCGTGCTGCAGACGCCAAAGCACAGTTGGAAATTGCAGAACGTACCGCTGAAGACAATCCCCTGACTCAATACAACATCGGCATGATGCATTTCGAGTTGAAGAACTACGACAAAGCCCTGAGCCAAGCCCACAAGGCCTACGCAGCAGGCGTTGCCCTGCCCGACCTACGCACCCGCCTCCAAGGGGTGGGGCAGTGGCGTGAGCTGGAGGCCGCCGCCGAGCCCGCCAGCGCTCCCAAGACCACGCCTTGACGGGCGCGTTCACGAAGAGACCTGCGCGTGCAATCCATCCCCACAGCCTTCCCCCCTACGCCGCGCCTGCCGGTGTTTGGATGGGCGACCTTATCGGGCGAAAAAGCTGCCGCCTTACCGTGTCTGTTGGATCACGACCGCATCGTTTACACCACCAGTGGTCGAGCCTCTATCTTGTTGGCTTTGGAGCAACTTGGTGTCACGCAAGGCGATCTGGTGTTGATGCCCACCTACCACTGCCCGAGCATGATCGCGCCCGTTCAAGAATTGGGGGCGCAAACGGTTTTTTATCCAACCACCACCAGCGGCGCACCTGACATGCAATGGCTGGCACTTTTTGACAGCCGCGGCGTGAAGGCGATGCTGGCAGCCCATTTTTTTGGTTTGCCCCAGCCCATGGCGGCCATTCGGCAATGGTGTGATGAACGTCGCATTGCATTGATTGAAGACTGCGCCCATGCGCTGTTCGGTCGCAGCCAAGACCGACCCATTGGCCACTGGGGAGACGTCGCCATTGGCAGCCTCACCAAGTTTCTTCCCGTGCCGGAAGGAGGCTGTTGGGTCAGCAATCGCAGCACCTTGAGCCCCCCTGTGCTGAACCCTTGCGGGCCCATGGTTCATGTCAAAGCAGGCATTGACGTGGTGGATGTAGGTGTCACTTACCAACGCTTGGCGGGTCTGAACGGCGTGTTACGTTGCTTCTTCGCACTGATGCGCCGCTTGCGTCCTGCCACAGCATCTGCCGCGCCAACCCAAAGTCCCATGCCCCTGTCAGAAGACGGGCAAGCCATGGACGGTTTCACCATTGACAGCGCCTTGGCCCACAGACAACTCAGCCACCCCAGCCGCTGGGTCAGTCAAGCCACACCGAGAGAGCGCAACGTGGCGCTGCGAAGGAGAAATTACAAACTGTTCCTCAAGCTACTGCCCACCACGGCAGCACTGCGCCCTTTGTTCCCCGAGTTGCCCGAACACAGCGCGCCTTATGTGTTCCCGTTGTGGGTACAAAACCCCGACCCTGGCTATGCGCGACTGCGCGCCATGCAGTTTCCCGTTTCACGTTGGGATCGTTTGTGGCCCGGTGTGCCCGTCATGCCCAGCGATGCGGGCATTGGTTGGTCGCATCATGTGCTTCAACTGGCCTGCCACCAAGATCTCGCGGAAAACGACATCAGGCGTATCTGTGAGGTGCTGAAGGCGCTGTTTGGCGACACCAACGAGTCAACCACCTGAAACCTCCACGCCCGCGGCAACAACAAACTAGATAAACCAGGCACCACATGACTTGGCAAATTTTTCCTGTCTCCCGTTTTTCCGAACTGGCCACGCAGTGGGATGGCCTGCAAGCGCAGTGCAGCAAGCTGCCGTTTTTGGAGTCACTGTTTCTGGCACCACTGCTCCAAGAATTTTCCACCGGACAAGAAGTGATCGCGGTGGATGTACGTCACAGTGTTTGGCATGCTGCTGCGATCCTCACACCACGCCGCCTGGGCGCTTGGGAAACTTTTCAACCCTCGCAACTGCCCCTTGGCGCATGGGTGGGCCCCAAAGACAGCATGGCCAGCCCGCACTGGGTGGAGGAAATCTCTGGGCTGTATGGCGCGCTGCCTGGCGTCTGTTTGAGCGTGGGCTTGACACAACTGGACAGCCGCTTCCACCCACGGCCCGCAGACACCTCGGCCAAGCAAACCATGGACTACATCGACACGGCTTGGGTCGATGTGAATCAAACCTTCGACGCCTACTGGGAGCAGCGCGGCAAAAACCTCAAACAAAACTGCCGCAAGCAGCGCAACAAGCTGGAGCTTGATGGCGTCAACGCGACTCTGGAGTGCATTCAAACGCCTCAAGAGGTGGCGCAAGCCATGGTGGACTATGGCAGCCTGGAAGGAGCGGGCTGGAAAGCAGCCAACGGCACGGCCGTATTACCCGGCAATGCGCAAGGGCGTTTCTACCGCGCCATGCTGGAAAACTTC
>JBJTHI010000275.1:0-5973 GCA_046094425.1 Burkholderiales bacterium
ACCGATCCCCGAGCAGGCCCAGGGCTGCGCGCGCAGCGATTGACCATCGGCTTGCCCACAACTTCCGATAGATTTGCAATATCAGGGTGCAAACTCAACCTCATATTCGTCAGATGGCAACTTGGCTCACGGATTCAGGAATCCAATAAGCGTTGTCAGCGTAGAACTGCCTGTTTTGCCGAATGAAATCCTTTTTCCATTTTGGAAATTCCGCTTGTTCAACACGCGCATGGCTAGGCAATGCATTCCATCGGCTATCAATTGTCTTGAGTGTGCCGATCTTCTTGCCGTGACTTCCTTTAAAGCCTTTCATGCCATCTAAGCCGAACTTCTGTTTTAAAGACCAAGGCGTGTCTGATTCGTAAGGATATGTCGCTCCCCACTCCATAGACCACAGCGGAAATGACGGAAGCGACACACTTTTCGGGCAAGCCTTCAAGAACTCATTCCAGACACTCAAGCAGTTATGCACTTGGGCGGACAGTTTCTTCGCGTCTTCCGGCATTTTGTCTAGAACTGAATCTATGCTCGTCTCTTCCTTAGATTTTTTTGGCCATGAAAATGACTTCAAAGTGGTTTTTGATCCAACAATATAAGCTCGCTCTCGAATTTGCGGTATTCCAAAGTTATGCGGCGAAAGTCTTTCGACTACAACGTTGTAGCCGCTCTCTTGCAGGATGTGTTTTATCTTTGCCCAGGTTTTTCCGTCGTCATGCTTTAGTAGGTTAGGGACGTTTTCCAGAATAAAAAACGCCGGTTGTTTCACATTTAGTATTGCTGCGACATTGTGGAACAGCATGCCTTGTTCTGTACATTCAAAGCCAAGTTGCTCGCCAGCTTTTGAGAATGGCTGACAGGGGAAGCCGGCAGTCAGGATTTCGTGATCTGGAACTGATGCAGGATCGATTAGACGTATATCCCCAAGTGGTCTTATTCCAAAGTTCTTCTCATATAAGTCTTGAAGATGTACCGCCCACTCTGCGGCCATGACGCATCTGCCTCCCAGACGGGAAAGCGCAATATGAAAGCCACCTAGGCCTGCAAATAGATCGACGAATCGGAAAGATTTCACTCGCACATTGTGACCCTCATTTATCGCCTCGCCTTATTTGATTTATTTGTAGTCTCAAGTAATTGGCGTGTTTTTTCCAGTTCCTTTTGCAGCAATTCCGCATCCGGCAACACCGTGCGATAGTTCGCAGCCATCACTTTGTTGGGCAATCCATCAAGCGCGTAGCGCGCAAGCGTGCTGCCTTTGTCTGCGCACAGAATCAAGCCTACGGGCGGGTTTTCGCCTTCCAGCGTCCAATGCTCTTTGGCGTAGTTGCAGTACAAGTGCATTTGCCCCACATCGGCATGCGAGAGGCTGCCCAGCTTCAAGTCGATGATGACCAAGCAGCGGAGCCGACGGTGGAAGAACAGTAGATCAACGCGATACCAAGTGCTGTCGATGCGCAAGCGGCGTTGGCGACCGACGAATGTGAAATCGCTACCCAGCTCCAGTAGAAACTCTTCGAGCCGATGGATCAATGCTGCTTCAAGGTCGCCTTCCGAATACTCATCTTTGAGGCTCAAAAACTCCAGCACATAGGGGTCTTTGACGGCTTCATCGGGTGTAAGCGCGTCTTCGGGCTTGGGGACTGCGCCTTTGGTCAACATGGCTGCTTTGTTTTTTGAAAGCGCCGTGCGCTCATAAAACTGGCTACCGATTTGCCGATCCAACTGCCGAACACTCCAGCCACCGCGAAGGGCTTCAGTTTCATAAAACTGGCGCGCCTGATCGTCTTTGACCGCAAGCAATCGCGCATATGCCGACCACGAAAGGACGAAGACTTGCGCCAATGCTTGCAAACTGATTTCTGCTGCCGGATGGTTCAACGCAGGCAACAATTCGCTAGACGGTGTCTGACGGTTTCCAGATTCGCTAGACACTGTCTGGCGAATTTGATCAGGGCTCCAAACCACGTAAAACTGCCGCATCTGCTGCAAGTTGGGGCGGCTAAATCCACGTCCGAACTGCTGAGTCAAATCAAGTGAAAGCCGTTCGATCAACTGCTCACCGTAGCCCGCGCGGCGTTTGCCTTTTTGCTCGGCTTCAACAATACGGCGACCAATTTCCCAATAGGTTGCTGTCATCAGCGCGTTGACGTTACGCGCCACTGCTTGTCGTGCAGCGTTGAGCATCTGAACGATGCCATCGCATACATCGCTATAGCCAGCCAGTGTTACAGCACTTGGCTTTGGTTTTGCGGTGAGCTTACTCATGTTCACCGCCTTTATTTGCCAACAAAGCCTTGGCTTCTCCCATCAAACTCACAAGCTGAGTAGAGTTTTCTAGTGTGACCGTTCCGTCGCTTGATTGGAGCGCAGAGAGTAGTTGCGCCATCAAGCGGTCAAGCTCTCGGTAACGGTAGAGGTTGGCCGCCGAAAGCAAAGCAGCCACTGGCTTGCCGTACTTGGCAATAACGATTTCAGCCCCGCCGTGCTCCACCTCGTCGATGGTTTTAGACAGGTGCTGCCGCACTTCGTGTGCCTGCTTGATTTCGTCAGTGTTAAAGCGCATTGCTCTAATTGTTTCTCGCTTCGGTTTAATTGGCCACACCATCGCTGTTGCTTTGGATTCTTATTGCCGCAACGCAGCAAAAAATGTCAATCTATAGCTATTTTCTAGTGAATTTTAACTTGTTTTGAGCGATTTGTACAACATTTGTTAGTTTTTCATGTACAATTTGAGAAATTGACAGTTTTTAGTGTCTGCGGAACCGCTTTTCGGTGCTTTTGCAGTCCGTTGGCTCGTTCTGTTCGAGAGTGACCAACCTGTCTTTCACACCCACAATTTGCCCCGGCTGATCCGTCCAGCCCTGCGCCTTCACTGGTCAGCGGGGCACGGAGAATCCCATGCAAATTGAACCATCGGTGTCGCAAGCCTTTGCGACCCTTGAGACAGCCTTTCACACTGATTTTTTGACCCGACTGCCCAGCCAACACAACCTGATGTACAGGCAGTTTCTGGAGCGCCAGTTCATGCTGCGCATCGGTGCGGCCTTAGCAGCCTTGCCCGAGTCTGTTGATCGGCTGTGGATTGCGCACCTTTTGCGGCGCTACTTCTGGCTTGATCTGGGCTTGGCTTCACGCCCAGACTTGCCGACCGAGTTGCCCCGGTTTCTGTGGCCGCGTAGCTATGAGTTGCCGACCGTTGATGTGACAGCCTTGTCCGAACAAATCGCCGCACTCTGGGAGCCAGTACCTGACCCGCTGTGCATCGCCGAGCGCAAGCTCTTTCTGCTAGAAATGCAGCTGCACTTACGGCCAGCGGAAACCGCGCTGATCGAACTGGCGTATGCCGCCAGCCCGGACGGTTGGCCGCAATCAGAGTCAGAAGCCTTCGAGCCTGACCAGCATGCGCTACATGCCGTGTTGATGTGCTTGAACTGGCGTGATGTGGCCGAGCGTGACCATGTGTTTTCAGTGCTGTTGGGTGTGTCGCCCCAAGACGCTGCGGCGCTGTTCGACAACCCGACCACGGTACTGGCGCTGCATCTGGTTGACAACGAAAGCTGGCATCGAGGTAATGGTGCGTTCGCGTATGCCACTGCCACCGACAAGCTGTTTGTCGTGCTGGAGACGCAGTACCTCACTCACGCGGCGCTGCTGGTGGACTTGCAATCACTCCCGTTTGACCGATGCTTGCTGACCGATAGTGATGTGACAGAAGGCATGCTCTATGAGTACCTGCCGCCATTCGTGGCCGAGGCGTACATCGCGGCGCGGCAATCCCGGCACCTGACTGCCCCGCAGTTGGCGGCGCTGGTGCATTGGCAAACAGGCATGACAGTGACTGCCGAATCGGTGCTGCCGCTGGCATCACAACTCGACTTCGAGACGGTCTGCCGTGTACTGACGCAAGCCGTAGTCGATTGCCGCAAAGCCGATGCTGTGGTAAAGCCGCTGACGCTGCTCAAAGCCTTGTACGCAGCGGCGTAGCCATGCCCTGACATTGTCAGACCTTGACCGTGTGACTTTTTGATTTCCCTTCTTGCCGTGCCCCGGCGTTGCCGGTGCGTGAGGTGATCCGACCTGTGACTTCGGAGGCTCTGTCACGTCCGTCACCGGCCAGCACGGTGCGCCCTTGAAACCACTTTCTAACCACTCTTGGAGCCCCCCCCCCCATGAACCACACTCACAACACAAATGCCGTGCCGTCCACCGATGGCAAGTCAGAAGAAACACCAACACCCCGGTACACCCTCATCACGAACGCAGCGCGTTTTTCGCTTGGTCAAGTGGTGGCTACTCCTGCGGCGCTGCGGTTGCTGGAGAAGCACCAAAGCAATCTGCTCCTGCTGCTGAACCGACATGTTCACGGCGATTGGGGTGACCTTTGCGCCGACGATGCCAAGCTCAATGAATTGGCCTTGGCAGATGGATCAAGAATTTTTTCGGTGTACAGGTTGGTGTCGCCTGACGTGTTGGCAAGTACGCCGCACAACAAGCGCGACCGGCTACCGACGATCTGGATCATCACCGATGCAGGCGTGCGCTGCGTGACGACACTGCTCACACCGGAGTGCTATTGAAGATGGCGAAATCAGAACAGAGCGCAGCCATAAGCTACCGATTTCAGCGGTACTTTGAGAGCTTGCTCACTGGACACTACTTGATGAAGCAATCGCACCGGCGTGACCCCGTTCGTGTGTTCTTTAACCAAGGATGCCTAGATTCGGCGTGCGGTCTGCATGTGTGCGCCGCCATTTGCGTGATATTTGATTTGGCCAAGAGCATTGCGCTGGAAGACATGGCCAAGCGTCAATACGGAATGCCTGCGCTGGTGTTTCAGGCGTTTGAAAAAACCTACTTTACAGGTGTGAATCCGAAAGAGTTTGTGAGTTTGATGGAGTCACTGAAGCAGCCACTGAGCTTAACGCTACGTGAAGCAGCAAGTGGCGATCTGGATCGTTGGTTGGTTGATTGTTTGATGCGCGGCGAACTCGTTGCCATTGTCACGGCCAGCGCAAAGAACACTTCACGTAATAAGCACTGGAGTTTGGCGGTTGGTATTGAAGGTTTGACGGTAGGGCGTGAACACCGACCGGACACGATCTTGATGCTTTGCCCCTCGTCTGCGGAGCCAAACTTCCGACCACACAACGCGCGTCTGAAAGTCGTCTGTAGCGGCCCCGGTAGCGACAGCGGCAAAGCGGCACGGCGCTTGTATCAGGCCAATGCGACAAGTTCATCGCATAAGCGGTTGATTTGGCAGTACGAGAGCGAGAGCTTCGCCTCGGAAGCTGTCGTACTGGTGGCTGCGGTACGTATTCGCAAAAAAGCGAAAAAGTCTGGTTCTGCGGACTAGCGTTTCGCGGTGCGTGGACGTTTGCCAGCAGGTGCGGTTTTCGGTTTGGTCTTCGCCACCACCTTGGGTTTTGCTTTCGTTTGCGGTTTATCAAGCACAGCTTGATTCGCACGACGCAGTTCGCCACCCTCTGTGGTTGGGGGATGAGACAAACGGATGTTGGCAAACAAGTCGGCAAGCGTGATCCCAAGAACGTGGCAAATGCTCGCAAGACTGAGTACCGAGGGGTTCACGAGTCCGGCCTCCAACTTACCGATGCGCGTGCGTTCAACCTCTGCGGAAAAAGCAACGCTCAACTGAGTGAGTTCAAGCTTTTCTCGTTGATCGCGTAATGCACTGCCAATAGCCAGCGTGATGGCGTTGGGAATGGTTCGCGCCTTTTTACGGCGTGATTTGGCTGCTTGCTTCGCAGCCACTTTGGTTGTGGTGGCAGTTGACATGCCCCACAGGTTCTCGGAAAGTGCTTATCAAGGAAACGTCTTATAAGGGGCATTACATGCGAAAATGTTCCTTGAAAGGCACATATTTATTGACAGTAGTGTCCCAACGTTTTTCAGAGGAGAGCGAGCTGTTGAGGGTCGATTTTGGCGTCCGAATTGGTTGAGGGTTGCGTAAGTAGT
>JBJTHI010000276.1:0-1102 GCA_046094425.1 Burkholderiales bacterium
GTGGGTGGCGGCGAAGTCGGTGGGAGCCAGCGCATGGCTGTACTCGGGCTGCAGCACGCCGGTCAGGCCACGCACCACGCGCGCCTCGAACCAACGCTCGCTGGTGTCAGTCTTCGCCATCGCCATCCTCCTCGTCGGTCACATCTTCGTTTTCATCGCCCAGCGCGGCCAGCGCCGCGTCGTCCACCACGTCGTCCGGGCCGGGTTGCCAGCTACGCACATCCACTTGGCCCGTGACCACATCGGCAATCAGGCGGTCGCGGTATTCGCGGATCAGCTTGATTTCTTCTTCGGTGCGGGCGATGGCGTCGTCCAGCGGTTGACACTCATTGGTGATCCAGCGGCAGATGGCTTGCTGCTCCTCGACCGGCGGCACGGGTACAACCAAGTCCTTGTAGCGTGATGCGCTGAACTTTTGGATGGTTGCCTGAATCACTTGGCTGCGAAGCTGATCCCAGTAAACGTTTGACTGCGCCCAGAGCGATAGAAATTCGCTCGTTGCCAATCCATTTGGTGAAACCTTGACAAGGAATCCCGCGTAACAGCATGGATACCCTGTCTCTGTGTGCAAATAGGATTTCCCGAATGTCGCGCCAACAGCTGCAAAAAGTAAGTCGCCAGGGTTCAATGGGGCACGACTAGCAACTTCCGGCGGAAGCGAGGCTTTAGTCGAATCCTTCAATGCAGTTGGACCGGCAATGTCGGTTATGCGGATG
The DNA here is from genome assembly GCA_046094425.1 of Burkholderiales bacterium. Classification (GTDB taxonomy): domain Bacteria; phylum Pseudomonadota; class Gammaproteobacteria; order Burkholderiales; family Burkholderiaceae_C; genus JANPCX01. The sequence goes on from JBJTHI010000276.1 coordinate 717, forward strand.
TATCGCGGCCAGTCTTCCCGGAAATGTTGCGCGCTTTCACCGACACCATTTTTTATGGAGTCCTTGGCAAGGCGGCGCAGGCGTAGCACTTCCCAATGCTCCGGCACCTCGCCCAGCCATTCGATGCCGGAAGGTTTCAGCGCTACCGATGCATCAAGGCCACGCGTGACGGCGTGGTCGATGATGCGCAGCTTCTGTTCGGTGAGCAGCTTGATCAGATCACGCTTGGTCTTGATAAAGCGGGCGATGTGCGCGTCCTGCGCGCGCAGGTAGGAAACGATCTGGTCTTGCTCGGGGCGCGGGGGCACGAGCGAGGGCATCTGCTTGAAGGATTCCCAATACAGCCGGTTGCGGTCGGCAACGATGCCGCGCGAGAACTTGTTGAC
>JBJTHI010000277.1:0-25241 GCA_046094425.1 Burkholderiales bacterium
GTCGGCAGCAGCATTTACACCCTGGCCGACGGCGCCCAGCGTGTGGCCGGTGATGCAGAGATTGAAGCCGTCAACCAAGCCTTCGGCGTGGAGTTTTCGGATGCTGACTTCGACACCATCGGCGGCCTGGTGGCCCATGAACTCGGGCGCGTGCCCCGGCGCGGCGAATCGGTGACCCTGGGCGGTTTGGTGTTCTCCGTCATGCTCACCCGGGGCGGTGCGGTGCGCTGGTTCAAGGTGCTGCGGGCTGCGCCGGGCGGCGACGACGAAACCTCGGGTTGATCGGCTTTGAAGCAGGGCTTGAATCGCTGGGTTAAGTCGGCGTGGACGGTGCTGCTGGTCGGCGTGCTGCACGGCCTGTCGTTTGCGCCGAGTCATGCCTGGTGGTTGCAACTACTTTGCTTGGCGTTTCTTGCGGCGGCGGCTTCCAGTGCCAGTCCCCGCCGCGCGGCTTGGCTGGGCAGCGTGTTTGGTGTGGGCTGGTTGGTGTCCGGGTTTTGGTGGCTCTACATCAGCATGCACGAGTTCGGCGCTCTGCCGCCGTGGATGGCCGCCACCGCCGTGGTGTTGCTGGCAGCGGCCTTGTCCCTTTATTACGCACTGGCCCTGTGGCTGTGGGCGCGCGTACGACCCGAAGCGAACTCACCGTGGGGTCTGTGCGCTCAAACCTTGAGTTGGTCGGCTTGCTGGCTGCTGGCTGAACTGGCTCGCGCTACTTTTTTAACGGGTTTCCCGTGGATCGCCTCGGGCTACGCCCACACTATCGGGCCGTTGGCGGCGTTTGCGCCTTATGTCGGCGTGTACGGCTTGTGCGCTTTGGCGGCTTTTTGCGCTTTCGCCTTGGGTGCGTGGTTGCGTGCAGAGTTGAAATGGCAAACTGCGGCAGTGCCATCCTTGCTGGTTGCTGCTTTGCTTGCTCTGGGGTCTGTGTTGCCCAAAAACTTCACCGAGTCCACAGGCCCACTCACGGTGAGTTTGTTGCAACCCAATGTGGCCCAAGACCTGAAGTTTGATTTGGCGCGCATGGACGCCAACTTGAACGCCCTCATCGAGCAACTGCGGGCCACCCAGGGCCAGTTGGTGGTCACGCCGGAGTCGGTGGTGCCGCTGTCGCGCGAAGACTTGGGCGACGAGGCTTGGGGCCGCATGAGCGAGCCGTTTGTGAAAGTGGGGCCAACGCCTGCGGGCCAGGCGCGTGGTGCCTTGCTGGGCATTTTTTTGCGCAACGATGAAGGCGGCTATGTGAATTCCTTGGTGGGGGTGACGGCTGCGGGTGACCGCTACCAGTACGGCAAACGTCACTTGCTGCCTTTCGGCGAAGTCATCCCTCCCGGTTTTGGTTGGTTTGTGCGCATGATGAACATTCCCCTGGCCGACCAAGCCCGGGGCCAGAACACGGCGGCTTTTGCACTCGCGGGCCAGCGCATACGCCCCTTGATTTGTTTTGAAGACTTGTTCGGCGAAGACTTTGTTTCTAGCGTGGTTGGCCCGCAATCGGCCACCGTGCTGGCCAACGCCAGCAACTTGGCCTGGTTTGGTCGCCTCTTGGTGCAAGACCAGCATTTGCAGTTTTCGCAAATGCGTGCCCTGGAGTTTCAGCGCCCCGTGGTGCGCGCCACCAACACCGGTGCCACGGCGGTGGTTAATCATCGGGGGGAGGTGGTGGCCAGGTTGCCTGCGTGGCAATTGGGAACTTTGGAATCAAGTGTCGAGGGGCGAATCGGGGACACGCCCTATGCGCGTTGGCTGAACGACTGGGGCCTGTGGCCGCTGTGGGCTGTATCGCTGCTGGGGCTGCTCCTCGGTCGCGCAGTCCGACTGGGCCCGTCCCGCGCCTAAAATCCCCCATGCCTTGTGCCTTGGCAACTCTGCCCGGGCTTCAGATTCTCTTTAACCCGAACCTCTCCAACCCATGCTGACTTTCCAGCAAATCATCCTGCGCTTGCAAGACTATTGGGGCCGCCAAGGCTGTGCCTTGTTGCAACCCTATGACATGGAAGTCGGTGCAGGCACCAGCCACACGGCCACGTTTTTGCGTGCCATAGGCCCCGAGCCCTGGAAAGCGGCCTATGTGCAGCCCAGCCGCCGCCCCAAAGATGGTCGCTATGGCGAGAACCCGAACCGTTTGCAGCACTACTACCAATACCAGGTGGTGCTGAAGCCAGCGCCGTCTAATATCTTGGAGCTTTACCTTGGTTCCCTCGAAGCCCTGGGCTTCGACCTCAAAGCCAACGACATTCGTTTTGTGGAAGACGACTGGGAGAACCCCACGCTTGGCTGCTGGGGCCTCGGGTGGGAGGTGTGGCTCAATGGCATGGAAGTGACGCAGTTCACTTACTTCCAACAAGTCGGCGGCATTGACTGCAAACCCATCACCGGTGAAATCACCTATGGCCTGGAGCGCTTGGCCATGTATTTGCAGGGCGTGGACAACGTCTACAACCTGACCTGGACTGATGGGCTCAGCTATGGTGACGTGTACAAACAAAACGAAGTCGAACAAAGCACTTACAACTTCGAGCACAGCGATGTGGAGTTTTTGCTCACCGCTTTCGCCGCCCACGAAAAACAATCCAAACATTTGATGGAACAGCAGCTGGCCTTGCCCGCCTATGAGCAATTGCTCAAAGCTGGACACAGCTTTAATTTGCTCGATGCACGCGGTGCGATCAGCGTGACCGAGAGAGCCGCCTACATCGGCCGCATCCGCAACCTGGCGCGGGCGGTGGCCCAGAGTTACCTGGACAGCCGGGCTCGTTTGGGTTTCCCCATGGCGCCCAAAGACTGGGCCACGCAAGTGTTGGCGCAGCTTGATTTGCAGAAACAAAAGAAGGCTGCGTGAAGCGCCACTGAATCATGACCACCAAGAACCTGCTCGTTGAATTGTTCGTAGAAGAGCTGCCGCCCAAGGCACTCAAAAAACTCGGCACCTCGTTCGCGCAGTTGCTGACGGATTCGCTTCAAGCCCAAGGCCTCACGACGGCTCATTCGGCCAGCACCTCCTTTGCCTCACCGCGCCGTTTGGCCTTGCACTTGAGCAGCGTGTTGCCTCAGGCCGCAGACAAAGCCGTCTCACACAAACTCATGCCGGTGGCCGTGGGCCTGGATGCGCAAGGCCAAGCCACACCTGCGCTCCTAAAAAAACTCGCCAGCCTCGGCCAAGACGCGGCTTGTGTGCCGCAGTTAAAACGTGCTGTTGATGGCAAAGCTGAGGCGCTGTTTTTGGACACCGTGGCCCCTGGCGCTTCGCTGGCGGTGGGTCTGCAGGTTGCCCTGAATGAAACGCTTGCCAAATTGCCCATCCCGAAAGTCATGCAATACCAGTTGGAAGACGGCTGGACGAGCGTGAACTTCGTACGCCCGGCGCACGGCCTGGTGGCGCTCTATGGGGCTGACGTGGTGCCTGTGGAAGTGCTCGGCTTGAAAGCAGGCCGCGACACCCACGGTCACCGTTTTGAAGCCGCGACGGATCCGGTGGTCTTGCAGCATGCCGACCACTACGCCGAGCAGCTCAAAGAGCAGGGCGCGGTGATCGCCAGTTTTGAAGCCTGCCACGGCGAGATCGTTCGGCAACTGAACGCAGCCGCCCACAGCCAGGGCCTCACCCCGATTGAAGATGCGGCCCTGCTCGATGAAGTGACCGCCCTGGTGGAACGCCCCCACGTGCTGGTCTGCCAATTTGAAGAAGAGTTTTTGGCTGTGCCGCAAGAGTGCCTCATCCTCACAATGAAGGCCAACCAAAAATACTTTCCGCTTCTGGATGCAGCAGGCAAACTCACCAACAAGTTCTTGGTGGTCAGCAACATCAACCCGGCAGACGCCAGCCGCGTCGTTGAAGGCAATGAACGGGTGGTGCGTCCTCGTTTGGCCGATGCTAAGTTTTTCTTTGAGCAAGACCGCAAGAAGAAACTCGAAGACCGCGTGGCTGGTTTGGCCAAAGTGGTTTACCACGGGCAACTCGGCACACAGGGTGAACGGGTGGAGCGTGTGCGCGCTATCGCCAAAGACATCGGTCAACTGCTCGGCGGTGCCACGCTTGCTGCACAAGCGGATCGCGCCGCCTTGCTCGCCAAGGCCGATTTGCTCACCGACATGGTGGGTGAGTTCCCGGAGTTGCAAGGCGTTATGGGCGGCTATTACGCGCGTTTTGACGGGGAAGACAACGCGGTTGCCGAAGCGATTGAAGACCACTACAAACCGCGTTTTGCCGGCGATGAATTGCCACGCAACACGGTGGGCGTGGTGGTGGCGTTGGCGGACAAACTGGAAACTTTGGTTGGGCTGTTTGGCATAGGGCAGGTGCCTACTGGCGACAAAGATCCGTTTGCTTTGCGGCGCCACGCGCTGGGTGTGGTTCGTCTTTTGGTGGAGGGAGGATCGCAGCTCTCTCAGCGGCAGGTGCTCGAATTGGCGGTCGACCGCTTCCCGCCAGGTTTAATAGACAAAGAATCCAAGCCAGAAGGCGTGCCGCTTTGGAAAGTGATCGATGTGTTCATGAATGAGCGCGCAGTTGGCTATTGGACAAGCCTCGGTCACCCGGAAGCCAATGTGGATGCAGTTTTGCAGGCGTGCAGCACTTCAGTTGATTTTGGGAGCCGTCTCTCTGCGGTACGCGCCTTTGCCTCACTAGCCGAAGCACCCGCCCTCGCCGCCGCCAACAAACGTGTCGGCAACATTTTGAAGAAGTCGGACGCAGCGGATGCCTCAAGGGCAGCCGTCAACCCCGCTTTGTTCCAAGAACCTGCAGAAGCGGCTTTGCACGCCGCGCTGCTGCAAGTGCAGCCTGTGGCGAACGCCGCGTTTGACAAGGGCGACCACACGGCTTCCTTGCAAGCCCTGGCCGCATTGAAAGCTCCGGTGGATGCTTTCTTCGAGTCCGTCATGGTCAATGCCGAAGATTCGGCTTTGCGCGCCAACCGGCTCGCCCTGCTGCGTCAATTGCATGGCGCCATGAACCGCGTGGCCGACCTGTCTAAGTTGGCTTCATGAACCGCAACTCTGACGGCAAAGGCAACACCATGAAACTCGTGATCCTTGGCCGCGACGGCACGCTCAACCAGTACCGGGATGACCACGTCAAAGCCCCCGAAGAGTGGGTGCCGATTCCGGGTGCGCTGGAGGCGGTGTCCAAACTCAACCACGCCGGTTGGCATGTGGTGGTCGCCACCAACCAAGCCGGTCTGGGCCGGGGGCTGATCGACATGGCGGCCTTGAACAGCGTGCATTTAAAAATGCACCAACTGCTCGCCCGCGTGGGTGGCCGGGTGGACGGCGTGTTTTTCTGCCCGCACACCCCCGAAGACCAGTGCGAGTGCCGCAAACCGCTGCCGGGTTTGTTGCTGGACATTGCCAAACGTTATGGCATGGATCCCGAGAACATTCCCGCAGTCGGTGAGAGTTTGAAAGACCTGCAAGCCTGTCAAGCGGCGGGATGTGAGCCCCATGTGCTGCGCCGCAGCCGCGCCGGTTTGCGCAGCGACACCGAACTCGCCAGCCTGCTGGTTCATGCACCGCAAGCCCAGGTACATGACGACCTCATGGCTTTCGCTGAATTTTTAATTCGCCGTGAAAGGGCCGCCAAAGGCCTGTCTGACATCACCGATTCTGAACACGGAGCCCTGACCTGATGGCCTATTTACTGGCGGTGGTGCGCTCCGCACTCTTGTTTGTATGGATGACGGTCACCGTCATTCCCTGGGCCACAGCGGTGCTGATTTTTTCCATCTTCGTGCGCGGTGACCGCTTGTATTGGGCCTGTGTCGGCTGGCTGCGCACCGCCATTTGGGGAGCCAAGGTGATTTGTGGTGTGCGCTACCGGGTGCTGGGTTGGAACAACCTAGAGAACGCTGACAAACAAAGCGCCATCGTCTTGCTGCCCAAACACCAAAGCACCTGGGAGACGTTTGCTTTTCCCTGTCTCATGCCGCACCCACTGGCTTATGTGTTCAAACGCGAGTTGCTTTACATCCCTTTCTTCGGTTGGGCCATGGCGCGCATGAACATGATCCACATCGACCGCAGCAAACGGGCTGAAGCCTGGAACCGAGTGGCCGAGCAGGGGCGCAAACACATGAGCCACGGCACCTGGGTCATCATGTTTCCTGAAGGAACCCGCATTGCACGTGGCCAGCAAGGCACCTACAAATCCGGCGGCACCCGTTTGGCGGTAGCCACCGGTGCGGCGGTGCTGCCCATCGCGGTGAACTCGGCCAAGTGTTGGCCGCGCAAATCTTTTGTATTGCGGCCGGGGGTGGTGGATGTGTCCGTCGGCCCCATGATTCCATCTGCGGGCCGCGAGCCGGATGAATTGATGCGCGAGGTCGAAAGCTGGATCGAGTCAGAGATGCGGCGAATTGATCCCGAGGCTTATCGCACTTGAATCTAGTGTCGTGAGTCAGATATATCGAGACAAAATGAAAACGATGGATTCGCTCGGAGGGCAAGGCGCAAACCACAGCGATACACCTTGGTATCGCGCGGATTTGCAACGCCGCCATCGGGGCGAAGACACGTTTTCATGTATCTATATTTCTGACTCACGACACTAGCTTGAACGGCACCCTCATGGAATTGACTGGCTCCGGCAAGAGTCTTCCACCTGGCACCCAGGTGCGCGAGTACCGCTTGCAAGGCGTATTGGGGGAGGGCGGTTTTGGCATTGTTTACCGTGCCCACGATTCGGGCTTAGACCGCACCGTTGCGATCAAAGAGTACATGCCTTCTGTGCTGGCAAGCCGGGGCGCAGCGCAGCAAATTCAAGTTCACCCTGAGCACCGCGAAGCGTTTGATGCGGGCTTGCGCAGTTTTATCAACGAAGCGCGTTTGCTGGCCAAGTTCTCTCACCCGGCCCTGGTTCATGTCTACCGCTTTTTTGAAGAAAACGGCACGGCCTACATGGTCATGCGCCACTACGAAGGCCAGACCTTCCGCGCGTTTTTGGCTGAACAGAGCAGCGGCATCGATGAGGCTTGGCTGTCCGCCATGCTCGGGCCCATCCTGGACGGCTTGGAGATGCTGCATGCCGCCGATTGTTTTCACCGCGACATCGCGCCTGACAACGTGTTCTTGCGAACCACGGGCATGCCGGTGCTGCTGGATTTTGGCGCTGCACGGCGCATCATCGGTGACATGACCCAGGCCTTGACGACGATGCTCAAGCCCGGGTACGCACCCATCGAGCAGTACGCGGACGATGGTGCTGCGCCGCAAGGGGCGTGGACAGACATCTACCAACTCGGCGCTTTGTTGTACCGTGCGATCACGGGCAAAGTCCCTGCTACCTCGGTGGCCCGCATGATCAATGACCCGATTCGCATGCTCACACCCAACCAGTACCCTGGATACAGCGCAAGGTTTTTGCGAGGTGTGCACCAAGCACTTTCTGTGCGGCCCGAAGACAGGCCGCAGTCGATTGCGGAATTCAAAAGTTTGCTGGGCCTAGAGGGCTTCACCTTTTCCGCGTTTTCGGCATGGTCTGCATCTGATGCGATGCCACTGGATGTGTTGGAGTCGCCGCTAGACATCAGTATTGCCACTGCGCCGCCGCAGCTCCAAGCTCCGGCAGCGCCCCCAGCGCCATTGGCGACAGCAGACTACAACCTGTCTGAGGTCACGACCGTGCGGCTGGCTGATACGCGCATCAATTCGCCCGATGCCGCTGCACAGACCTCGCCGGTATTTGTATTTAAAGAATCGGTTGATGTCACCGAGGGCAAAGGGTTGTGGCAACCGCCGACCACCTACGGAGCAGCGACGTCGACCCTAACGCCGACCCCGAGCCCGACGGCGATGGCTGTGGCGCATCGCAATAAGTTGCCTTGGAAGCTGGCCGCTCTACTGATGATTTGCGCGGGAATGCTGGCGGGGGTTTGGTACTTGGCCGCTCGCAAACCCGCGTCGCACAAGCCGCCGGTGAGCGTTGTTGCTGAACAAAATGCCGATCAAAAAAGTTGGGAGGCGGCGAACAAAGAGCGAACCGTGGCGAGTTTGCAGGCCTACCTGACGGCGCACCCCGCAGGCCAACACGTGGCTGAGGCGCGGGCTTTGTTGACGAGTTTGAACCAAGCGGCTGCGCCCGTCGCACCAAGCACGGCGTCGTCTGCTGCTGAAGTGGTTGTTCCATCGCAAACCGCGCCTGTTGTTGCGCGAACAAGCCCCACCACGGAGAGCGCGGTGAATCCACCACCGGTGGCCCCTGCCCGGGCCGCTGCGAACCCCAACTCGAGCGTGAACTCGAGTGCCAATACGAACCCACCTCCCCTGGTGATTCGCCCCCGGACGCCGCCAACGCCAGCAGAAGAGCCCACTGTGAGCGCGACCGAAAACAGGCCGCCCGCGCCCGTTGAAATGGGGACCGTGGCGTTGAAGGTCACGCCGTGGGGCAATGTGCGCGTCAATCGCTCACCGGTAGGCAGCACTCCACCGTTGACGCAGTTGAATTTGCCTGAAGGGCAACATCAAATTGAAATCTCCAACCCCAATGGCTCCACGGTGACCAAACTGATCAACGTGACAAAAGGCGAAACAGCCGTACTGAGCCACAAATTTGACTGAGGCCAGTGGCCGCGCGAATGCCTTGATGTGAGCCTTGTTAACAAGGGGTTACATCTGAATTCACCCGCGTTCGGGGGGGATTTTTGCTGCAGTGCTTTGATAGCATTTGCCCGCGCTTTTTTCTCCAATAGCGCGCCAATGACGGTGGCTTCCAAATCGACACAGCGTGTGTGCGTGCAAGCCACTTCAAAAACATCGTTTATAAAAATCTCACAAGGGAATTTCATGAAAAAAATCGGCTCGATCAAAAACTTCGCCTGGCTTTTCGGTTTGGCAGCCATGTTGACCATGACAGCCTGCAACACGCCGCCCAAGGCAGGCGAGTACGACGGCCTGAAGATCAAACAGGTGGCGCGTGGTGTGCAAATTACCGGTGACGACAAAGTGCTGTTCGACACCGGTAAGTCGGAGATCAAGCCTGAGGGCATGAACTTTGTGGCGCTGTTGGCCAAAGCCTTGAACGAACGCACCAAGGCCAATGTGCTGGTGGAAGGTCACACCGACAACGTGGGGTCGGCCGCCTACAACCAATCGCTGTCTGAACAACGTGCTGCGTCTATCAAACAAGCCTTGGTGGCCCGAGGTGTGAGCGAGGCCCGTATTCAGTCTGCAGGTTTGGGCTTCACCACGCCAGTGGCTGACAACAGCACGGCGGAAGGGCGCCAAGCCAATCGTCGCACCGACGTGATCGTGCTGGGCGAGAAGGTTGAAACCATCTTCCCAAAGCGGTGACATGAAACAGGGGGCACGGGGCCTTGCGGCCCCGTGTTCACTGTTCTCTCACCCGGTTCACTCGGTGAGCCACTTTGCAGGCATTTCACTGGCGCGAAAGTTCCAACGGTGTTGTCTCCGTGGTCTCTTATGTGCGTTGCTTGGTGCCGGGCTCGCCTTGCCCACCCATGCCCAAGAAGCGGCGACCAACATGCGCGTGGGCGTGAACAGCCAGGCCATTTTTGTGTCGGGTGACTTTCCGCCCCCCTGGGGTTCCGTGGTGGTGCGCCTGGCCGAAAGAGCGGGCCAACTCAGCACCTTGCACATTACCCACGGCCGAGGCACGTTGGTGGTGCCGCCAAATCTGCTGGAAGGGTTGGTCGCCTCGACCAATGTGGATTTGACTTGGTATTTAGGGCCACAAGACAAACTGCACGCGTCGATTCAAGTCCCGTGCAAAGGTTGGTCAGACAAAGCACCTGCCGAACAGGCATGCAAGAAGGCCTTTGTTTTGATCGATGGTCAACTCAGGCGGATCATTTCCCACGCGCCCGGCGCTGGCGGAAATGTCATGACCTACACCGACCTGCCCTGAGCAAACACCGGGGGCGCATGTCGAGTTTGCGCAGCATCGAAAACGCGCGAAAACGCGCGAAAAATTCACAAAACCCCTTACACTGCGCGTCCATGATGTCACGCGACAGGGCTGTTTCAGCCGCCGCACCCAGCCAACTGTCTCTCTTTGCAGAGGCGGTGGCCGCAGCGCCAGCGCCGTCGCAAGTCCATGCGTCTGCGACTCCGCTCAATGAGGTAACGGGCCAGGTCGCTGCGGCCGCCGCACCCCAACTCAATACCTCAGGTTCTGGTGGTGTTTCGTCCAACCCCAAGCCCGCACCCAACGCAGTCGCCGCACCGTCGATGCAGACGATTTTTCGCCACCCGCAGGCCGAGCGCGAAATTCGTTTTGGCGAGCATGTGGTGGCTTATGCCCTGCGCCGCGCCAAACGCCGCAGCATTGGTTTCATCGTGGGTGCCGAAGGCCTGAGTGTGAATGCGCCCAAATGGGTGGGCCTGGGCGACATTGAAGCCGCACTGCGCGAGAAATCCACCTGGATTTTGCGCAAACTGCGCGAGCAACAAGAACGGGCCAAACGCCTGCAGGCCGCCAAAGTGGACTGGCGCGACGGCACCAGCATTCCTTACTTGGGCGAAACCATCATCGTCGTGCTCGACCCGCGTGCCGGCGTGAATGAAGACGGTGCCGTGCTTAACTTGGATTCGAGTAACGGCGAAGCCAACCAACAAGCTCCGCTGGTGGGCCTGCCGCAACTCACCCTGCACATTGGCCTGCCCCACACCGCCACCCCCTCGCAAATACGCGACGCGGTGCAAAGCTGGTTGCAGCGCCAAGCCAAACGGGTGTTTTCCGAGCGCTGCCACCACTTTGCAGAACAACTCGGCGTGCGTTTCACGCGGCTGTCCCTGTCGTCCGCCCAAACCCGCTGGGGCAGCGCCAGCGCCGATGGTTCGATTCGCCTGAACTGGCGCTTGATTCACTTCGCCCTGCCCACCATCGACTACGTGGTCACCCACGAACTGGCCCACCTGCGCGAAATGAACCACAGCCCACGGTTTTGGGACGTGGTGCGCTCCGTCATGCCCGATTACGAAAAGGCACGTGGCACGCTCAAGGATGATGCGGTGCCGGTGTTTGATTGATTCACCCCACCGCCGCCAAGGCGGCCCAATGAGCTAACCGCATGCCTCTGAGCTGGAACGAAATCAAGTCACGCGCTATCGGCTTTGGCAAAAACTGGTCGGCTGAGACCTCAGAGCGTGCCGAAGCACAAAGTTTTTGGAACGAATTTTTCCAAGTCTTCGGCATTGAGCGCCGCCGAGTAGCCAGCTTTGAAAAGCAAGTGGCCATGGCCCAGCGGGGCAAACCGATCAAGAACGGTCGCATTGATGGTTTTTGGAAAGGCGTGCTGTTAATCGAGCACAAAAGCGCAGGCCAAAGCCTGGATCGCGCCTTCGGTCAAGCCGTGGACTACTTCGATGGCCTCCCCGAGCGCGACTTGCCGCGTTACGTGGTGGTGAGCGACTTCGCCAAGCTGCGCCTGTCGGACTTTGAAACCGGCGACGAGATTGAGTTCTCGGTGACCGACCTGCACAAACACATTCGCCGTTTTGGTTTCATGGCCGGTTACCAGGCGCAGGTCATCAAACCGCAAGATCCGGTGAACATTCGTGCTGCCGAGCAAATGGGCAAGCTACACGATGCCCTCAAGGCCAGTGGTTTTGAGGGGTACCCGCTTGAAGTGCTGCTGGTGCGCTTGCTGTTTTGTTTGTTTGCCGACGACACCGGCATCTTCCAGCCCGCCCAAGCCTTTCGTGCCTGGGTGGAAGAACGCACAGCGGCAGACGGCAGCGACTTAGGCCCACAACTGGCCCAGCTTTTTCAAGTGCTCAACACACCCGAGGACAAACGCAGCAAAGCCTTGGACGACCAATTGCGCGCCTTTCCCTATGTGAACGGCGCGTTGTTTGCAGAAGCACTTCCCCTGGCCTCGTTCGACCGCAGCATGCGTGAGAGCTTGCTTGATGCTTGCGCCATTGACTGGAGCCACATCAGCCCCGCTATTTTTGGTGCGCTGTTTCAAAGCATCATGGATGGCCAATCGCGCCGCAACCTGGGCGCGCACTACACCAGCGAAGAAAACATTCTCAAGCTCATCAAGCCCTTGTTTCTGGACGAGCTATGGGGCGAGTTTGAACGCATCAAGGGCAACCGAAACAAGTTGTTTGAGTTTCACAAAAAACTCCGCAGTCTGAACTTCCTCGACCCGGCTTGCGGCTGCGGCAACTTCCTCGTCATCACCTACCGCGAGTTGCGTCTCTTGGAACTGGCCGTGCTGCGCGCCGCCTACCAAGACGGCCAGCAGTTGCTCGACATTCACCAGCGCTTGTCTGTGGACGTGGATCAGTTCTACGGTATTGAAATTGAAGAATTCCCCGCTCAAATTGCGCAGGTGGCCTTGTGGTTGGTAGACCACCAAATGAACATGATGGCCGGTGAAGAGTTCGGCCTGTACTTCGCCCGCATTCCCCTCAAAGCCACCCCCCACATCGTTCATGGCAATGCACTGCGTGTGGATTGGGAGGTGGTGCTGCCGGCAGCGCGCTGTGCGTATGTGCTGGGGAACCCGCCGTTTCTCGGGAAGAAAGAGCAGTCGCCGCAGCAGAAAGCAGATTTCGGTGCCGTCATGTCTGCGTTGCCTGGTTCAGGCGTGCTGGATTTTGTGGCCGCTTGGTATGTGCTGGCCACACGCTACCTGGCGGCATCGGGATCGCGCGCTATGGGCCGCTGCGCTTTTGTATCCACCAACAGCATCACGCAGGGCGAGCAAGTGGGTGTGTTGTGGGGTTGGTTGTTGGCGCAAGGCGTTCAGATTCATTTTGCGCACCGCACTTTTCAGTGGAGCAACGAAGCCAGTGGCAGAGCGGCAGTTCATTGTGTGATTGTTGGTTTCGGTTTGGTTGATGCGTCAAACAAAACCATCTTTGAGTACGAAGACGTTCGTGCCCAACCCCATGCCATCGCCGCAAGCAGCATCAACCCCTATCTGGTGGATGCAGTCAATGTAGTTCTGCCCAAACGCTCGTCGTCAATCAGCGGAGCGTTGCCGATGATGGAAGGTAGCGCATTGATTGACGACGGACATCTCTTGATGGACGAGGTCGATGTTGATGCATTGATTCAGTCCCACCCACAAGCCCGAGCATGGTTGCGAAAACTCTACAGCGGGGATGATTTTTTAAATGGGGGCTATCGCTGGTGCCTTTGGTTGGTGGATGTGGCACCCGGTGCCTTACGAGCGTGTGGAACCGTTCTTGATCGAGTGCAGCAGGTCAAAAAATTCCGATCCGAAAGCAAACGCGACGCCACCCGCGTTTTGGCTGGCACACCGGCAGTATTCGGAGAGCTTCGGCAACCAAAAAGTACTTATCTTTTTGTGCCGAAAACATCGTCAGAGCGGCGACGTTTTGTGCCCATTGGCTTCCTACCGCCACTGGCACTGATCAACAACACCAGCCTGTTTGTCGATGGTGCCACGCACTACGAGTTTGGAATACTGTCATCAACCATGCATAACGCATGGCTTCGTGGCGTTGGTGGCCGATTGGAGAGTCGGTATCGATATTCGGCTCAAATTGTTTACAACAACTTCCCCTGGCCCGACGCCCCCAGCGACAAACAACGTATTGCCATCGAAAAAGCTGCCCAAGCGGTGCTGGATGCCCGTGCTCAGTTTCCGGGCTCCACCTTGGCCGACTTGTACGACCCCTTGACCATGCCGCCCGCCTTGCTCAAGGCCCACCAGCAGTTGGATGTGGCGGTGGATGCCGCCTATGGCCGCAAAGGCTTCAAGAGCGACGCCGAGCGCGTGGCGTTTTTGTTTGAGCAGTACCAGCGCATCACCTCACTCCTGCCCGCCGAGCGGCCAACGCTGCGGCGCGGACGCGGGGCATCTAATGCGCAGCGCTCCAAGAAAAGCAATTGAAAAAAGGCTTTTAAGGGGAGTGTTTGCTTACATTTAGAGCGGTATTTACTGAAAAATGACTGAATACTTGGCGTTAAAAACTTGTGCAAATCATGGTTAAAACATGGTTGAAGCATGGTTTTCTAAGGGCGGTTGATCTACACTGATCAGCCTTTTGATTCTTCTCGGCGTGATGCCATGTCACCCAATTTCCAGGCTTTTGATACGGTGCCCAACGATGTTTTGAAGTTTGGCTACGGTGCCAACTTCCAGCCCAAGCAGGTATCTGCCTTGCTGGGGCTGAAGAAGGAAGACGTGTCGCGCTTGGCCTCGGTGGCTGTCAGTTCGGTGCGTTACGACGATGCGATTCCAGAGCAGGTGAGAGAGCGCTTGGAAGAAATTGCCATCACGGCCAACTGGGTGGCCCAAGCCTTTGATGGCGACCCCGAAAAAACCGCCGCTTGGTTTCGCGCCCGAAACCCCTTGTTGGGCGACGTGTCGCCGCGCGACATGATTCGCCTGGGCCGCTTTGAGCGCTTGCGTAAATTCATCATCCACACGATGAAGGAGCGCAACCATTCAAGCCGGGCGGTGTGAGGCACAGGCTTGCCCAAGCGTTCTCCACGCCCACCACCGTCCAAGGGCGCTCCAACGCCCGGTGCAACGAGCATTCTGGAGCTGGATCGTTTCACTGAAGCGTCTCTTGAAAAGTGGCGTGCGGCCTCGAAAGATTTAGACGAACTGCAAGCGGTTCTGTACTTTGCGGTTGAACCGCACCGCCGTCGCTTGCGCCCAGAGTTGATTGCCGCACTTCAGCAAGTGCCGCCGATTTCGATAAGCGGAGGCTCTTGGTGCAGGATCGTGTCATACCGCTACAGCCTTCAGCCGCTGTCTTGCGCGGGGAGTTTGCAAAGTGTGGGAGGGCGCTTCAATGCGGGTGCCGATCTGGATGAAACCCCGTTGAATCCTTGGCCCGCGTTGTATCTGGCGCAAGACTATGAAACCGCCTTTCGTGAGAAATTCCAAATGCCCAGCGACCATGTGGTCGAGGGCCTGAAACCTCATGAACTGGCGCTGGAGCCCGGTGCCAGCCACAGTACGGTGCTCCTCCGTGTGAGGTTGAACCGCGTCTTTGACATGACTGCCACGAATGCTTTTGACGCTGTGGCTCAGGTGTTTCGGAAAATCAAAATACCGCCGCAAGTCGGGCCGATTCTCAAGCGCTTGAAGCAACTCCCATCAAGCGTGTTCATGACCAAAACACCGCACCAACTGCGACAGTGGGTGCTGAAGAACAACTGGCGCGTGTTGCCCATGCAGTACGGGCTGCCCGCGCAAAGCCAAATATTGGCAGAGTTGATTCGCGCTGCGGGTTATGAGGGCATCTTGTACCCGTCCACCAAAGGTTCTGGCCAGTGTTTAGCGGTCTATCCTGAATTGCTCAGTGACGACTCGTTTGTCGAACTGGCCGATGGCGCACCGCCCGGCGTCGAGCATCCGCGTCTTGATTCATCTTCAGCCGATGAACTTGCGGGCTGGGATTCACTGCCGCCCAGGTCAAGTCCCCGCGTTTGATGGACTCCCGGCGGAAAAACGCCAAACACCCGATTCATCTCTTTCACGCAGCAACCTTCCCCCGTGCCACAGCGCATGCAAATGCGCAATCGCCTCGCCCATCGCAAAAGTGGTTTGATGTAAGTCCAAAGGACGTTTGAACAGCACGGGCAACAAGTCGGCGGCGCTGCAAGGCGAAGCGGTGCATGCTTCAATCACCTCGGCTAGCCTGTCGTCATGGTGGGTTTGCAGTTGCTGGATGCGGGTGTGCAAACCTTCAAAGGGTTTGCCGTGGGAAGGCAGCACCAGGGCGTCTTCTGGCAAGGCTTTCATGCTTTCGACGGAGTTCAAATACAGCGGCAACGGGTTGGCTTCGGGTTCCAGGTCGATGACGCTGACGTTGGTGGAAATGCGGGGCAGCACCATGTCGCCGCTGATGAGCACCTTCAAAGCAGGGCAATGCAGGGCGATGTGTTCAGGCGCGTGACCATAGCCTGCGTGGCATACCCACTCATTTCCACCAATGTGCAGCACATCGCCATCCATCATTCGCCGGTAACTTGCGGGCAGGGCGGGCACCATGGTGGGGTAGTAGTTGCTGCGCTGGCGTATTTTGTTCAGCGACTCTTCGCCCTGCAGGCCGTGGCTGGCCATGAAGGCCGCGCTGCGTTCGCCACCAAAACCGGTGGTGCTGATGCTGGCAATGCGCGCGGCGGCAAAGTCGGTGCCGCTCATCCAGAGACGACATTCGTGCTCGGGTGTACTCCAGTGCTCGGTCAACCAATGCGCCAAGCCCACATGGTCGGGGTGCATGTGGGTGACCACCACACGCAGCACGGGCAAGCCTTGTAATTCGTTGTCAAAAATTTGCTGCCACGCTTGGCGTGTGGTGTCGTTGGCGATGCCGCAATCCACAATCGTCCAGCCCTCGCGGCCATCTAGTTCATCGCGTAGCAGCCACAGGTTGATGTGGTTCAGCGCAAAAGGCAGCAACATGCGTAACCAGCGCACGCCGGGGCGCAGTTCCAGGGCGTGGCCGGGCTCGGGCGAGGTGTCCCCCCAGGGGTAATTCAACGCTTGTTCAAGTTCATTCATGGTGAAACCTCCCCGGTCTTGTGTTGATGTGCTGGCATTCGCTACACTTGACGTATACGTCAATTAAAGCTGAGTGTACGTCGTCATGGCTATGTCTGCTGCTCAAAACGCTTGCGAAGAGTCTTCCACCGGGGTGACTTACACCATTGGCGACCTGGCGCGCGAGTTTGACCTCACCACCCGCGCCATTCGTTTTTATGAAGACTGTGGCCTCATCACCCCGCAGCGCAGTGGCCGCAACCGGGTGTATTCGGCGCGCGACCGCACGCGCTTGAAGCTCACTTTACGCGGCAAACGCTTGGGGCTCACGCTGGCCGAGGTGAAAGACTTGGTGGACATGTACGAGTCCCCCCGCGATACCGAAGCGCAGTTGCGCAAATACCTGGTGGTGCTCGCCGAACACCGAGCCCAACTGGAGCAACAAGCGGCCGACTTGCAAATCACGCTCGACGAAGTGCGCAGCCATGAAAAAGAAGCCAAACGACTGCTTGCAGCCGGTACCAAAGCAGCAGTGCGCGACCCGGCACGAAACAAACGCTGATCCCGATTTTTATACCGAAAAAAGATTTGACTGAGAGTGCACCATGAACCTACCTGGATTGAACTTTTCTTTGGGCGACGATGTAGACGCCCTGCGCGAAGCCGTGCGCGATTTTGCGCAGGCCGAGATCGCTCCGCGCGCCGCTGAGATCGACCGCAGCGACCAATTCCCCATGGACTTGTGGCGCAAGATGGGCGCGCTGGGTGTGCTGGGCGTGACCGTTTCGGAAGAGTACGGCGGGGCCAATATGGGCTACTTGGCCCACATGGTGGCCTTGGAAGAAATCAGCCGCGCTTCGGCCAGCGTGGGCTTGAGTTATGGCGCGCACAGCAATTTGTGTGTGAACCAAATCAAACGCAACGGGACTGCGGCACAAAAGCAAAAATACCTGCCCCAACTCATCAGCGGTGATCATGTGGGGGCGCTGGCCATGAGTGAGCCGGGGGCGGGGTCTGATGTCATCAGCATGAAGCTCAAGGCCCAAGAAAAAGGAGACCATTTCTTGCTCAACGGCAACAAAATGTGGATCACCAATGGGCCCGATGCCGACACCTTGGTGGTCTATGCCAAGACCGAGCCCGAACTTCACTCGCGCGGCATCACCGCCTTCATCGTAGAAAAAGGCATGAAGGGTTTTTCCATTGCCCAAAAGCTGGACAAACTCGGCATGCGCGGCAGCCACACCGGCGAGCTGGTCTTCAACAACGTGGAGGTGCCGAAGGAAAACGTCTTGGGTGCAGTCAACGGGGGTGCCAAGGTGTTGATGAGTGGCCTGGACTATGAACGTGCCGTGCTGGCCGCTGGCCCCATTGGCATCATGCAAGCGGTGATGGACAACGTGGTGCCCTACATCCACGACCGCAAGCAGTTTGGACAAAGCATAGGTGAGTTCCAGCTCATTCAAGGCAAGGTGGCCGACATGTACACCGTGCTGCAAGCGGGCCGGGCGTTTTGCTACACGGTGGGCAAGAACCTCGACATGCTGGGCTCGGAACATGTACGCCAAGTGCGCAAAGACTGCGCCTCGGTGATTCTGTGGTGCGCCGAGAAAGCCACGTGGATGGCGGGTGAGGGCATCCAAATTTTTGGCGGCAACGGCTATATCAACGAATACCCCTTGGGGCGTTTGTGGCGCGACGCCAAGTTGTACGAAATTGGCGCGGGCACCTCAGAGATTCGTCGCATGTTGATTGGGCGTGAGTTGTATTCGGAGACGATGTGACGCCGAGTTTTGATCAAGTTCCGGTGCTGCAAGGGCAGCGCTGCACACTTCGGATGCTGACTGATGCCGATGCGCCGTCGTTGGCACTGCACGCCAACGACGAAGCGGTTTGGCGCAATTTGTTCGACGGTTTCCCGCGCCCCTATACCTTGGCCGATGCCCAAGGTTGGTGTGATGCAGCGCAAAGAGGCCAGAAAGCAGGTTACGTCTGGGCCATTGTTCCGGTCGGTTCGCAGGACATGGTGGGCTGTATCGGCTTGCGTGTCGAAAGTGGTTGGCTGCGCTGCAGCGCTGAAGTGGGCTATTGGATTGGGCAAACGCACTGGCGACAAGGCATCACCAGCGAAGCCTTGAAACTGGTGACGCAATGGGCTTGGGCCACACTACCTGAGCTGACACGTATTTACGCTCCCATCTTCGCGTGGAACGAGGGTTCCCAGGCCGTTGCACGCAGTGCGGGTTTTGTTTTAGAAGGTACGTTGAAACAAAGCGCCATCAAAGCGGGTGTGGTGATAGACCGTGTGCAGTACGCGACCTATCGTTCGCTGACTTGAGAGTGAATTGTTTCCCTAACTGAATACACCATGCCCCATCGCCTCCTCGACCTCTTCGCCAAAAACAAAGACTGGGCCGCCGACACCGAAGCGCGCGAGCCGGGGTTTTTCACGCAACTGCTCAAGCAGCAAGCGCCGCAGTATTTGTGGATAGGCTGCGCCGACAGCCGTGTGCCGGCCAATGAAATCGTCGGTCTACTGCCTGGTGAGTTGTTTGTTCACCGCAACGTGGCCAATGTAGTGGTGCACTCTGATTTGAACGCCCTGAGTGTGGTGCAGTTCGCCATCGACATGCTCAAGGTGCAGCACATCATTGTGGTGGGTCACTACGGTTGCAGCGGTGTGCGTGCGGCCATGTTGGACATACGCATCGGCTTGGCTGACAACTGGCTGCGCCATGTGCAGGACGTGCGCAA
Source organism: Burkholderiales bacterium (assembly GCA_046094425.1). Taxonomy (GTDB): domain Bacteria; phylum Pseudomonadota; class Gammaproteobacteria; order Burkholderiales; family Burkholderiaceae_C; genus JANPCX01. Next base: position 19,188 of record JBJTHI010000277.1, read on the forward strand.
CAAACATCGCGACTGGTTGAACACCATCACCGAGGAAGACCGACGCCTCTCGGCGCTGTGCGAACTCAATGTGCTAGAGCAATCTCTCAATGTGTGCGAAACCACGGTGGTGCAAGACGCCTGGCAGCGTGGCCAAAAGGTGGTGGTGCATGGCTGGATTTACGGCTTGCACAACGGTTTGCTGGAAGACTTGAGCATGACGGTGCTCAACTCCGACGACGTGCTGGTGGCCTACGACAAATCCTTGCTGGCAGTGAAGACGCGGTATGCACAAGTCAGCACCGCAGGCCATTCCAAATAAACAGGGATTCACGTGTTTCCACAAAAACTCAACGACTCGGGGGCCTTTGGGATTGCCCAGGCCATGCTCGATGGTTTCAACCGTCACTACCGCTTGTTCCGAGAGGTCAGCAGTCTGGCCAAAACCCGCTTTGAACAAGCCGATTGGCACGGCCAGCAACGTGCCCAGCGCGAGCGCATTGAGTTTTACGACTTGCGGGTGGATGAATGCGCGGTGTCGATGCAAACCCTTTACAAGGCCAGCGATTTGTCGATGGATGTGTGGCAACAAATTAAGTTGCATTACATCGGCCTGCTCACCAACCACCACCAACCCGAATTGGCAGAAACCTTCTTCAACTCGGTGACCACCAAAATTTTGCATCGCAGTTATTTTCACAACGACTTCATTTTTGTGCGGCCCGCGGTTTCAACCGAGTACATCGAAAACGACGAGCCTGAAGCAACACCGACCTACCGCGCTTACTACCCCACCATCGATACCTGGCGCGACACCTGGTTGCGCGTGATTGAGCATTTCGATTTGCAGCGCCCGTTCGAGGATTTGAGCCGCGACATCGACCATGTGCTGGCCGCTGTGAATGAACAACTGGGCGAGTTCCGCATGCGCGCTAACTTTCAAGTGCAGGTGCTTTCCAGCCTGTTCTTTCGCAACAAAGGCGCTTATGTGGTGGGCAAGATCATTAACGGTTTTCGGGAAACGCCGTTTGCGCTGCCCATCCTCCACAACACCAGCGGCCAGTTGGTGATCGACTCCGCCCTGTTCAGCGAAGACGATTTGTTGATGCTGTTCAGTTTTGCGCGCGCCTATTTCATGGTGGCCATGGAAGTGCCTTCGGCTTATGTACAGTTTTTGCGCTCCCTCATGCCGCGCAAACCACGGGCCGAGTTGTACAGCGCTCTGGGCCTGCAAAAACACGGCAAGAGCCTTTTTTACCGTGACTTCCTCTACCACCAGCGCCACTCCAGCGACCGCTTTCGCATTGCGCCCGGCATCAAGGGCATGGTGATGTTGGTGTTTGACTTGCCTTCTTTCCCCTATGTATTCAAGGTCATCAAAGACTATTACCCGCCGCAAAAAGACACCACACGCGAGTTGATTCAAAGCAAATACCTGCTCGTGAAAACCCACGACCGCGTGGGCCGCATGGCCGACACCTTGGAATACAGCAATGTGGCCTTCCCGCGTGATCGCTTTGACGACGAGTTGATCGCCGAGATTCAAAAGTTCGCCCCCAGCCAACTGGAAATTTCCGACCGCGATGAAGACGGCAAAACCGAAGTGATCTTGAAGCATGTCTACATCGAGCGCCGCATGATTCCGCTCAACATCTTTTTGCAAGACGCCAAACCCGAGCAAATTGAAGCGGCGGTGGTGGAGTACGGCAACGCCATCAAAGACCTGGTGGCCGCCAATATCTTCCCCGGCGACATGTTGTGGAAGAACTTTGGCGTCACCCGTCACGGCAAAGTGGTGTTCTACGATTACGACGAGATTGAATACCTCACCGACTGCAACTTCCGCAAAGTGCCCGAGCCGCGCAATGAAGAGGAAGAAATGTCGGGCGAGATTTGGTACAAGGTCGGCCCCAAAGACGTGTTCCCAGAAACCTTTGGCCCCTTCTTGCTTGGCAACCCCGGTGTGCGCGAGGTGTTCATGAAACACCATGCTGATTTGCTCGACCCCGCATTTTGGCAAGGCCACAAAGAACGCATTGCCGCGGGGGATGTGCTGGATGTGTTTCCCTATGACCCGGCCAAACGGTTTGCGCATTTGCGCAGCCAGGGGGCCACGCCGTTGCAGGTGTCGTTTTAGTTTTTGTTGCGCCCTCACCCCTTCCCTCTCCCACAAGTGGGAGTGGGGGCCCATACACCCTCTCCTCCGTATTCGGGGGAGAGGGAAGGGGTGAGGGGGCGATTGAGAAGTCACTGTCTTGTTATCAAGGAGATCACCATGTCCCAAGACCCCATCGTCATCGTTTCCGCCGCCCGCACCCCCATCGGTTCTTTGTTGGGTGATTTTTCTGCGTTGTCCGCTCACCAGTTGGGTGCCGTTGCCATGCAAGCCGCCGTGGCGCGCGCGGGCATCACCGGTGATGCGGTGAACGAAGTGCTCATGGGCAATTGCCTGATGGCCGGTCAAGGCCAAGCACCGGCGCGCCAGGCGGTGCTTGGGGCCGGTTTGCCGCAGTCGGCCGGGGCGGTCACTTTGTCCAAGATGTGCGGCTCCGGCATGCGCGCCATGATGTTTGCCCACGACATGTTGCGCGCCGAGTCGGCCGACGTGGTGATTGCTGGCGGCATGGAAAGCATGACCAATGCGCCGCATTTGAGTTTTGTGCGCAAAGGCGTGAAGTACGGCGTCACGCAGTTTTACGACCACATGGCGCAAGACGGTTTGGAGGACGCCTACGAGCGTTTACCGAACGGAACCGGCAAAGCCATGGGCTTCTTCGCCGAGGAGTGCGTGGCGAAATACCAGTTCAGCCGCGAGGCGATGGACGCCTTTGCCATCACCTCCACCGAGCGTGCAAAAAAAGCCAACGAAGACGGCAGTTTTGAATGGGAGATCGCGCCGGTGACCGTGGCAGGCAAAGGCGGTGATGTCGCCATCAAATTCGACGAGAGCCCCTTCAAAGCCAAGGTGGACAAAATTCCCGGCCTCAAACCCGCGTTCAAGAAAGACGGATTCATCACCGCCGCCACCTCGTCCAGCATTTCCGACGGCGCTGCGGCTTTGGTGATGGTGCGTGAATCCAGTGCCAGGAAGTTGGGCCTCACGCCCCTGGCACGCATCACCGCCCATGCGGTGCACGCACAGGCCCCCAACTGGTTCACTACCGCGCCAGTGGGGGCGATTGAAAAGGTGCTGGCCAAGAGCGGTTGGTCTGCAAAGGATGTGGATCTGTGGGAGGTCAACGAAGCCTTCGCCGCCGTCACCATGGCCGCCATGGCGGAATTCAAACTGCCGCATGAAATCGTCAATGTGCATGGCGGCGCCTGCGCGTTGGGCCACCCCATAGGTGCCAGCGGCGCGCGCATCGTGGTGACGCTGTTGGGTGCTTTGCGTCAGCGCGGGCTGAAACGCGGCGTGGCGGCGCTGTGCATTGGCGGGGGTGAAGCGACGGCGTTGAGTGTTGAGATGCTGTGACCATGCAAGTGCGAATTCGCGCCTACCAACCCAACGACGAGGCCGCGGTGATTGCCATCTGGCAACGCTGTGACCTGACGCGCCCGTGGAACAACCCGGTACGCGATATTGCGCGCAAATGCCAAGTGAATCCCGAACTGTTTTTGGTCGCCACGCACGGCGACACCTTGGTGGGGACGGTGATGGTGGGTTACGACGGCCACCGGGGTTGGATGAACTACCTGGCAGTCGATCCAGACGCCCAGGGTCAATCGGTAGGAACGCAACTGGTGACGATGGCCGAACGTTTGCTAACGGAACGTGGTTGCCCCAAGCTGAACCTGCAAATTCGTTCATCCAACGCCCAGGTGATCGCGTTCTACCGTCAATTGGGTTATGCGCAAGACGAGGTGGTCAGCTTGGGCAAGCGGTTGATTTCTGATGTGGAGACGTGACGATGAGCCAGAGTCTTCAAGTTCTCGTCATCGGTGCCTCGCGCGGCATTGGTCTGGAACTGGTGCGCCAGTACCGGCAGCAAGGCGCTCGCGTCACCGCCACCGCCCGCAACGAAACCGGGTTGGGTGTGTTGCGTGAGCTCGGTGCCACCGCTTTGCAACTGGACGTGGCAAACGCAGAAAGTGCGTCCCGTTTGGCCTGGCAACTTGATGGCGGTGCGTTTGATGTGGTGGTATTCGCCGCTGGTGTTTATGGCCCGCGAACCCAAGGCCTGCAACCACCGCCTGTGACGGAGTTCGACCACGTCATGCACAGCAATGTGCTCGGTGCCATGCAGGTGTTGCCGCAGCTTGATGGTTTGTTCGCGCCGGGTGGCAAGCTGGTGGTGTTGTCGTCCATGATGGGCTCCATCGGTGCGCGCAGCAACGCGGGCGGGTGGCTTTACCGTGCATCCAAAGCGGCGCTGAATTCGGTGTTGAAGGATGTGTCCTTGGTGTTCAAAGCCCAAGCCATCTGCGTCAGCCTGCACCCGGGTTGGGTGCGCACCGACATGGGTGGTTCAGATGCTGACCTCAGCGTTGAACAAAGTGCTCACGATTTGCGAAAACTGATTGCGGGCTTGGTACCCAGCGACAACGGTCAGTTCTTCAACCACGACGGCCAACCTATTCCCTGGTAGCTCGGCCTGCCAGCCTCCCGCATTCATTGGAATTTTGTATGTACCTCAGCGAAGACCACCGTGCCATTCAAGAAGCCGTTCGCACTTTCGTGCAAGAACAAATTGCACCCAAGGCGGCGGCGTGGGACAAGACCCACCACTTTCCTAAAGACGAACTGCAAGGCCTGGCCGCTTTGGGTTGTTATGGCGTGGCAGTGCCTACCGAGTGGGACGGGGCGGGGCTGGACTACCTGAGCTTGTCTCTCATCTTGGAAGAAATCGCTGCGGGTGACGGTGCCACGTCCACCATTGTCAGTGTCAACAACTGCCCCGTCTGTTCCATCTTGATGGCGTGGGCCAGTGAGGCGCAAAAAGAACGCTGGCTCAAACCCTTGGCGCGGGGTGAGATGTTGGGCGCGTTTTGTTTGACCGAGCCGCATGTGGGGTCGGAGGCGGCTGGACTTAAAACCACCGCTGCGCGGGACGGTGACCACTATGTACTGAACGGCGTCAAACAATTCATCACAAGCGGCAAAAACGGCGACGTGGCCATCGTCATGGCGGTGACGGACAAGACCGCTGGCAAAAAAGGCATCAGCGCTTTCATCGTGCCCACCAACACACCGGGCTACAGCGTGGCCCGCATTGAAGACAAGATGGGTCAGCACGCCAGCGACACTGCACAAATCTTGTTTGAGAACTGCCGCGTGCCCAAGGAGAACCTGCTGGGCGAAGAGGGCCAGGGTTTGAAGATTGCACTGTCAGGCTTGGAGGGCGGCCGCATTGGCATCGCCTCGCAAGCCGTGGGCATGGCACGTGCTGCGTTTGAAGCAGCCTTGGTCTACAGCAAAGACCGCGTCACCTTCGGCCAGCCCATATTCCAACACCAAGCCCTGCAATTCCGCCTGGCCGACATGGTTACACAAATAGAAGCCGCACGCCAACTCATCCACCACGCCGCGAGCCTCAAGGACGCAGGCCAACCGTGCTTGAAAGAAGCAGCCATGGCCAAATTGTTCGCCACCGAAATGGCCGAACAAGTGTGCAGCGCCGCCATTCAAATTCACGGTGGCTACGGTTATGTGAGCGACTTCCCGGTGGAGCGCATCTACCGCGACGTGCGGGTGTGCCAGATCTACGAAGGCACCTCCGAGGTGCAGAAGATCCTGATCGGGCGCGCGCTGGCCTGACGCCGGCCCGGGGGCACCGCCGGGCCGAGGGTTCAGCGCCCGTGCGCGGGTGCCGGCGCGGCTGGCGCTCCCGCCGTAGCCGGCGCGGCAAAGGTCTCGCGCAGGCGTTCGCGCAGCAGGGCGTAGGCCTCGTCCCGCGCGGCCGGGTTCTGCCCCACGTGCACGCCCTGGCCTGGGCGCACGCCGTTGGGCACGTCGGCGCGCACGCGCACGCCGGGCAGCGGGTTGTCGAAGTCGTGGTAGCTGTCGTCGAAGACGCGTACCTCGCTCCCGCCGCGCTGGGCCAGCGCGACGCAAGGTTGCGGCGGTGTCCAGTCGTC
>JBJTHI010000278.1:0-6614 GCA_046094425.1 Burkholderiales bacterium
CGCCATGTTCCATGGCTACGACTTCGACAACACCATGCTGCGCATCGGCAGCATGAACATGATGCTGCACGGCGTGGACAACCCGGCCATCACCTACCGCGACTCGCTGGGCCAGGAGCACGGTGCCGAGGAAGGCCGCTACAGCCTGGTGCTGGCCAACCCACCCTTTGCGGGCAGCCTGGACTATGAGAACGTCGCCAAGGATTTGCTGCAAACGGTCAAAACCAAAAAGACTGAACTCTTGTTTTTGGCCCTGTTCCTGCGCCTGCTCAAGCCCGGTGGCCGCGCGGCGGTCATCGTGCCCGACGGCGTGCTGTTTGGCAGCAGCACTGCGCACAAGGCCCTGCGCAAAATGCTGGTGGAAGACCAAAAGTTGGACGGCATCGTCAGCCTGCCCGGCGGCGTGTTCAAGCCCTACGCGGGTGTGAGCACCGCCATCTTGTTTTTCACCAAAACCAACAGCGGCGGCACCGACCACGTCTGGTTTTACGACATGCAGGCCGATGGCTACAGCCTGGACGACAAGCGCCAACCGCTCTTGGTTGAGGATAAATTAGGCCTCCAGCCCTCGCGGAATGTGCGCAACCAGCTATCATTTGAGGAGCATACAAAGAATAACCTGCCCGACGTGCTGGCCCGCTGGGCACAGCGGGAGGGGGCCGAGCGCCAACGCAGCCGCACCGAGCAAAGCTTCTGCGTGCCCAAGGCCGACATTGCCGCCAACGGCTACGACCTGAGCATCAACCGCTACAAGGAAGTGGTACATGCGCAAGTGCAGCACCGTACGCCGCAGGAGATATTAGCCGAGCTAGCGAAGTTGGAGGAGGAAATTGCGGCGGGGATGAAGGCGTTGGAGGGGATGCTGAAGTGAGCTGGCCGGTAGTACGTCTTGACGAGTGCTGTGAAATCGTCGCAGGGGCAACCCCGAGCACTTCCGAAGCATCCTATTGGGGCGGTGATATTTGCTGGGCTACCCCTAAGGATTTGAGCGATTTGGCCAGTCCCGTCATTTCTGACACGCCACGTAAACTGACAGAAACTGGCTTGCGGAGCTGTGCCGCAACTTTGCTACCGGTGCGCTCTGTTCTCTTTAGTTCACGGGCGCCTATTGGACACGTAGCGATCAACACGGTTCCAATGGCTACCAATCAGGGCTTTAAGAGTTTTGTTCCCAAAGCTGGACAAGTCGTACCCGAGTTCTTGTATTGGTGGCTGCGCTACAACCGGGCTTATTTGGAAAGCTTAGGCAATGGCGCTACGTTCAAAGAAGTTTCCAAGGCAATCGTTTCGCGCGTAGAAATTGCTTTGCCCTCGTTGGAAGAGCAACGCCGCATCGCCACCATCCTGGACCAGGCCGAAACCCTCCGAACCCAACGCCGCCAAGCCCTGACCCACCTCGACACCCTCACCCAGTCCCTCTTTCTCGATATGTTTGGCGACCCGGCGAGCAATCCAATGAGATGGGATACGTTGAAAGTCGAACAGCTTGCCGACCAAGTGACTGATGGCGAGCACTTAACACCTAAGCGCGAATTGGCAGGTATCAAACTTTTGTCAGCTCGCAATGTTCGCGACGGATTCATCGACTTTCAAAATGTTGATTTCGTTGGACAAGCAGAGCACGAACGTATCAAGAAACGCTGCAACCCAGTGAGGGGGGATGTGCTGATTTCTTGCTCTGGGAGCATTGGGCGAGTTGCATCTGTAGAGACAGATGAACCGTTTTCATTGGTGCGAAGCGTTGCAATGATTCGACCAAAGACTGATGTCATTTACACGAAGTTCCTTGAGTACTACCTGAGAACACCTGCGATGAACGCTTACATGATTCGCCGGGCGAATGCGTCCAGTCAGGCGAATCTGTTTCAGGGGCCGATTCGCGAGATGCCTGTCATGGTGCCCCCACTCTCCCTCCAACAAATCTTCGCCACCCGCATCCAAGCCATCGAAACCCTCAAAGCCACCCACCGCGCTGCCCTGGCCCAACTCGACGCCCTGTTCGCCTCGCTGCAGCAGCGGGCGTTTGCGGGAGAGTTGACGGCGCGGGCATCAACCGCGCTGTCCACGCCACCGGTCAAACGCGACTTTGCGGAATTGGGACGGCTGGATGCGACAAAAGGACTGGAAGCATTGGTGTATGCAGCATGGCGTCTGCCTGGCAAGGGCCACTACTGGGCAACCAAAACGATGTACATCGCCGACAGACGACACTTGGAGGGGCATGGCCGCACCATCTACGGCGAAACCCATGTGGCCATGCCTCACGGGCCGGTGCCGCAAGCGGCTTTCAATGCAAGTCGTGCCCTGGAGAGGGGTGAATTGATTTGTGAATTTCCAATGGACGCAGTTCGCGCCGCATTGCGGCGGGAAGGCGATCAACTGATTGCACTGCGTGATGCGGACACCACCTTGTTGGGTGCGCCAGAACGCGAAAGCCTGGACTGGGCCATCCGCTATGTGCAAGACATGAACTTTGCGCAACTCAAGATGGCCTCGCACGATGCCGCTTGGCAAAACACGGCGGAAAACGCGCCAATCCCGTGGGAGGACATCATCCGAACATTGTCCCCCGCAGCGCAGCAGCGCTTCTTCGGTTGATCGGCCTGCGTCAAGCTGGACAGGGTCACGCCGCCTATTGCAAAATGACCGAAATGCAATAAGTGTTTGACGAATTCTTCAAGGACGCAACAGCATGCCAACGGCCATTCAACTGCCCAAAGTCACCCAGACTCGCATCACCCGCTTGGCACAAGCCGCAGGGCGCAGCCCCACAGCCATGTTGCGTTTTGTGCTGCGCGACGGATTTGAAGCCGTGGAGCGCAGCATTCAAGAAAACGCGCGTGCTGATGCCGAGTTCGCGGGGGGTGCGACGGACACCCATGCCAATGTGATGGCCGACGCACAAAAACTGCTCCGCCAAGCCAAACGCCACGCCCGCGCGACGGCATGACGCTGTCCATCATCTGGTCGGCGCAAGCGCGCCGCCAGTGGCTTGCCAGCCTTGCGCTGATAGCAGAAGAAGACCCTCTGGTGGCAGAACTTGTTTTAAGCCGGGTCGAAAAGTCGCTGCGCGTCCTGGCTGAATTCCCTGCCGTGGGCAGCCCGGCACCTGTGGCGGGTGTGCGGAGCTACCCGGTTCCCAAAACCGGACACAGCTTTGACTACCGGGTGGCGAGGGGCGAAATCCGCATCCAGCGCTGGTATCGGCAAAGGCAGCAACCGTTGCCATGAACTCCAACTTCTCATTTCTACAAACCGAGTGGCCTGCCTTATTTGCCGAAGCAAGCAAGGCTGAAGTGGCCACGCTGACTGACCCACGCACCGCCTGTTTTTATGCCCGCCGCACACTGGAGCTGGCAGTGGCGTGGCTCTTCCAAGCCGAAGGGGGCCACCACGGCAAGCTGCAAATGCCCTACAAGTCCGACCTGTCGGCCTTCCTGTTTGAGCCCAGCTTTAAAGTGCTGGTGGGCCCTGCGCTGCACGCCAAGATGGACGTGATTCGCAAGCAAGGCAACCACGCAGCGCACAGCCTGCGGCCCATCACCGCCCCAGACGCCACTGCCGTGCTGCGCGAGTTGTTTCAGGTGGCGTTTTGGTTGGCCCGGCACTATGGGCGCAATGCAAGCGCACGGCCAGACCCGGCACAACAGTTTCGCGCCGATTGGTTGCCACGCCCGGTGGACACAGCAGCGGCGTACGCCGCTACCCAAACAAATGCACAAGCCACCCAAGCGGCTTTACAAAAGTTGTCGGCACTGGCCGAAGAGTTGGCCGCGCGTGATGCGGCGCTGGCCGCAGCCGAACAAAAGTCAGCCGCTGCGGATGCCGAACTGGCCCGACTGCGCGTGGAAGTGGCAGCGGCCACGGCCGCCAACCAAGCCACGCCTGACACCCACGACTACGACGAAGCACAAACGCGCGACCTCTACATCGACCTGCTGCTCAAGGAAGCCGGCTGGAAACTGGACCAAGCCCGCGACCGCGAGTTTGAAGTGCAAGGCATGCCTAGCAAAGAAGGCCAAGGGTTTGTGGACTACGTGCTTTGGGGCATTGACGGCAAACCCTTGGCCGTGGTGGAGGCCAAGCGCACCCGGCGCGACGCGCGCGCGGGTCAGCAGCAAGCCAAGCTGTATGCGGACTGCCTGCAAACTCAGTTCGGTCAACGACCGTTGATCTACACCACCAACGGCTACGAGCATTGGTTTTGGGACGACACCACCTACCCGCCGCGCCCGGTGCAAGGCTTTTACAAGAAAGACGAGTTGCAATTGCTGGTGCAGCGCCGCACGTCTGCCAAACCACTGGCGGGCGTGACCATCAACAGCGCCATCGTGGAGCGGCACTACCAACTGCGGGCCATTCGCCGCATCGGCGAAACCTTTGAGCGCGACCGCCAGCGCAAAGCCCTGGTGGTGATGGCCACAGGCGCGGGTAAAACACGCACCGTGATTGCATTGGTGGACTTGCTACAAAGAGCCAATTGGGCCAAGCGCATTTTGTTTTTGGCCGACCGCGTGGCGCTGGTGAACCAGGCCGCCAACGCTTTCAAGGCCCATTTGCCAGATGCCGCAGCGGTCAACCTGGTGACCGACAAAGAAACCGAGGGCCGGGTGTTTGTATCCACCTACCCGACCATGATGGGGTTGATCAACGAAACCAACGACGGGCTACGGCGTTTTGGTGTGGGGCACTTTGACCTCATCATCGTGGACGAGGCGCACCGCTCCATCTACCAAAAGTACAAAGCCATCTTTGCCTACTTTGACGCCCTGCTGGTGGGCCTGACAGCCACACCCAAAGACGAGATTGACCGCAACACCTACGGTCTGTTCGACCTGGAAAACGGCGTGCCTACCGATGCTTATGGCCTGGAAGACGCGATTGACGAAGGCTACTTGGTGCCGCCACGTGCGGTGTCCGTGCCACTGAAATTCCAGCGCGAGGGCATTCAATACGCGCAACTGAGTGAAGACGAGCGCGCGCAATGGGATGAACTGGATTGGGACGAAGACGGCCACGCCCCAGACGAAGTGGGTGCCGAGGCGGTGAACAAATGGCTCTTCAACAAAGACACCGTGGACAAGGTGCTGGAGTTGTTGATGACCCAAGGGCACAAGGTGGCCGGGGGCGACAGGCTGGGCAAAACCATTGTGTTTGCCAAAAATAATGCGCATGCCACCTTCATTGCCGAGCGCTTCAACGCCAACTACCCGCACTACGCCGGGCAGTTTGCCCGCGTCATCACTTACCAAACCGAATACGCACAGAGCCTGATTGACGACTTCTCGATTAAGGACAAATCGCCGCACATTGCAATTTCGGTGGACATGCTGGACACCGGTATTGATGTGCCCGAGGTGGTGAACCTGGTGTTCTTCAAAATAGTTCGCTCCAAAGCCAAGTTTTGGCAAATGGTGGGGCGAGGCACCCGCCTGTGCAAAGACTTGTTTGGCCCAGGACAAGACAAAAAAGAGTTTGTGATTTTTGACTTTTGCCAAAACCTGGAGTTCTTCAGCCAGACCCTGGAAGGCAGCCAGGGTGCTGTCGCGGAGCCCTTGAGCCAGCGCACGTTCAAGGCCAGGTTGGAGTTGCTGGCGGTGCTGGATGAACAACTGGCCTTGGAACAAAGAGCAGGTGGTGCTGGCGTTGAAGAAGAAGTGGGTACGGGTTATGGCCTCACCACAGCCCTGATGCGTGCAGACACCGCCAATCACTTACACACCATCGTGGCGGGCATGCGACTAGACAACTTTGTGGTGCGCCCGCAGCGCCGCTGGGTGGAGCCGTGGAGCCAAGCGACCGCCTGGCACAAAGTGACTGGGGATCAACTGCTGGAACTGGCCGAGCATGTGTCGGGCCTGCCGAGCAGCGTCCGCGACGACGACGAGGAGGCCAAACGTTTCGATTTGCTGATGCTGCGCACGCAACTCGGAAGCGCCAGAGGCGATCTGGGCTTTACCCGTTTGCGCGAGCAGGTGCGAGTTTTGGCCGATGGTTTGAGCGAGCTGGGCAGCATCCCCGATGTGAAAAAGCACATGGTGCTGATTGAGGCGATAGCAGGCGAAGAATGGTGGCAGGACGTGACCTTGCCGATGCTGGAACAAGCCCGCAGGCATCTGCGTGGGCTCATCAAGCTGCTGGAGAAAACACGGCGCAAAGCGCTTTACACCGACTTTGAAGATGCGGTGGGCGAAGCGTCCGAAGTGACTTTGCCGCTGGGTGGTAGCGCAGGGGACTTTGAGCGATTTCGCCTCAAAGTGCGTGCGTTCTTGCGAGCACACGAGAACCACATCACCCTGCACAAGCTGCGCCGCAACCAGCCACTCACCGCCATCGACCTGACAGAGTTGGAGCGGCTGCTGATCGACAGTGGCACCGGCACCGCTCAAGATGTGGCACGGGCTGGGCAAGAGGCACATGGCCTCGGGCTGTTCGTGCGCGCACTGGTGGGATTGGATCGTGAAGCCGCCACACAAGCGTTGAACCTATTTTCCTCAGTTACCCGGTAGCGACCGTCTCCGGGAGGTTGGTGTTGGGGACAAAGGCGAGGATTCTTTCTGCGATATAACGTGCCAACTCAAACCAACGTTGGTGTCCCGTCAACTGCGGCGCAG
>JBJTHI010000279.1:0-7775 GCA_046094425.1 Burkholderiales bacterium
CCACCTGATCGAGAACTTCTTCGCACGCTTGAAGCAATACCGCGCCATCGCCACCCGATACGACAAGACAGCTGTTGCCTTCCTGGGCGCAATACATCTGGCTGCCTCTGTCGTTTGGCTCATTTGATGACACGCCCTAGCGCCTAGTCGCTCCTTCATTCCGGGAGACCAACTTTGACAGGGGCTACTGGCCCTACGGGATAGCAAGGTTATGTCAAGGTTATGTCAAGGTTTGGCTAAGGTTTTGGCAAGGGTGTCGCCCACTTTGAATAGCCCCTCGCGCGCGCGTACATCTCAAAGACGCGACGAAAACAGATCGAGAAATTAGGTTTCCCAACCTCTCGCACCGAGCAAAACCCTGTACCGCTGGCTACACGGAGCCCAGAAGAAACAAAGCCCAACCTTGGGGGCTGGGCTAAGTGCCTGATTCATTTGGTGCCGGAGAGATGAATCGAACACCCGACCTTCTCATTACGAATGAGCTGCTCTACCGACTGAGCTACACCGGCGAAGCGTCGGATTATATCTGAGGGGTTTTGTTCAGGTCTTCCCCAAACGCCGTTTACGCACCGCTTGGGCCAGTGTTTGCAGAACCGGTTCGGTTTGCGCCCATCCGATGCAGGCATCGGTGATGGACACGCCACGCCTCAAGGGCTGGCCTTCGACCAGGTCTTGGCGGCCTTCGGTCAGGTGGCTCTCGATCATGAGACCGGTGATGCGCTTCTCGCCTGCGGCAATTTGTGCTGCCACTTCTTGCGCCACGGTGATTTGGCGCTGGTGCTGTTTGCTACTGTTGCCGTGAGACACGTCAATCATCACTTGTTCGCGCAGACCCGCGGCGCGCAAGGTGTCGCAGGCGGCATTGATGTGTTCTGCGCTGTAGTTGGGGGTTTTTCCGCCACGCAGAATCACGTGGCAATCGGCATTGCCTCGGGTTTCAAAAATGGCGGCTACGCCCATTTTGGTCATGCCCATGAAAGCATGGGGCGCTTGGGCAGCGAGCAATGCATCGGCGGCTACTTTGAGGCCGCCGTCGGTGCCATTTTTGAAGCCCACGGGGCAACTCAGGCCCGACGCGAGTTGGCGGTGGCTTTGGCTTTCCGTCGTGCGGGCACCAATGGCACCCCAGGCAATGAGGTCGGCAATGTATTGCGGGCTGAGTAAATCCAAAAACTCCGTGCCCGTGGGCAGGCCCAGTTCGGTCAACTCCAGCAGCAGTTGGCGTGCGCGCTCCAGCCCTTCGTTGATGGCAAAGCTGCCATCCAGATGCGGGTCGTTGATGTAACCCTTCCAGCCGACCGTGGTGCGGGGCTTTTCAAAATAGGCGCGCATGACGATGAGCAGGTCGTCTTGCAATCCATCGGCGACTTTTTTGAGCAAGTGGCCGTATTCAATCGCTTGGTCGTGGTCGTGGATGGAGCAGGGGCCCACCACGACGATCAGTCGGTCGTCGTGGCCATGCAAGATGTTGGCGATGGCGGCGCGGCTTTTTTCCACCATGGACAAGGTGGCATCGCCCACTGGCACACGTTCTTGGAGCAGGGCAGGGGTGATGAGGGGGCGCACCGCGCCAATGCGTACATCGTCGATGCGGGTGGTGTCAATCGTCGCGTCGCGGTTGCCTGCCTCACGGTCGTGTTGGGTGTCGTGCGTGTGGGCCATGGCGTAATTCAGGTGGCCTCGCGGTGGTAAGTGGTGACACGGTCCACTTCGTTTTTGGAACCCAGCACCACGCTCACACGTTCATGCAGCAATTTGGGCTTCAGGTCGAGGATGCGCTCCTTGCCGTTGGTGGCCGCACCGCCGGCTTGTTCCACCAAAAAGGCCATCGGGTTGGCTTCGTACATCAGGCGCAGCTTGCCGGCTTTTTCGGGCTCGCGTTTGTCCCAGGGGTAGAGGAAGACGCCGCCCCGGGTGAGGATGCGGTGCACATCGGCCACCATGCTGGCCACCCAGCGCATATTGAAGTCTTTGCCGCGTGGGCCTTCTTTGCCCGCCAGGCATTCGTCAATGTAGCGTTTCACGGGCGGTGCCCAGTGGCGCATATTGCTCATGTTGATGGCGAATTCTTTGGTGTCTTCCGGGATCTTCACCTCGTCTTGCGTGAGCACCCATGAGCCTTGTTCGCGGTCGAGCGTGAACATGGCCACACCATCGCCTACGGTGAGCACCAAGGTGGTTTGCGGGCCATACACGCAGTAGCCAGCCGCCGCTTGGGTGCTGCCTGCTTGCAGGAAGTCGGCTTCGCTAACGCCAGAAACGCCACCAGCGCTGCCATCAGGCTTCTTCAGCACCGAGAAAATGGTGCCTATGCTCACGTTCACGTCAATGTTGCTGGAGCCGTCCAGCGGGTCAAACATCAACAGGTATTCGCCCTGGGGAAAACGGTTGGGCACTACATAAATGCCTTCCATTTCTTCCGAGGCCATGGCTGCCAGATGACCGCCCCACTCGTTGGCTTCAATCAGCACTTCGTTGGCAATGATGTCGAGCTTTTTTTGAATCTCACCTTGCACATTTTCTGAAGTAGCGGTGCCCAGCACATCACCGAGCGCACCTTTGTTGACGCTGATGCTGATGCGTTTGCAGGCGCGTGCCACCACCTCAATCAGCAAACGAAGCTCGGCGGGAATGTTGCCGTTGTGGCGTTGCTGTTCAACGAGATAACGAGTCAGGCTGATGTTCTTGTTCATGGTGATGGGGCGGTTGTCGTTGGGGCGGCCGTGTCAGACGCCAAAGCATGGTTGATGATTTCACGCACGTCTTTAGACAAATCTGCTTTGGCGGCGACGCGCTTCAATGCAGTTTGTGCCGCGCTGCGGTAAGGTTCGGCGAGTTTGGTCCAGCGATCCATCACGCGGGCCATGCGGGCGGCGAGTTGGGGGTTGGCGGCGTCTAACTCCAGCACACGTTCGGCCCAGAACACATAACCTGCGGCGTCCGGGCGGTGGAAGGCGCTGGGGTTGCCCGAACACAAAGCGGCAATCAGGCTGCGCGCGCGGTTGGGGTTTTTCAAACTGAAGTCGGGGTGCTGCAACAGGCTGCGGGCGCGGGCGAAAACGCGGCCGTCTTTCTCGGGTGCGGTCACTTGCATGCTGAACCATTTGTCGATGACCAAAGCCTCGTGTTGGAACAGCTCATAAAAGCGCGCCAAAGCCGGTTCAGCGAGTTCTGCATGGCTGTTCACCAAGGCGCTCAACGCACCCAAGCGATCTGTCATGTTGCTCGCGTCTTTGAAACGCTGGTAAGCGCGGCCTGGCCAGACCGCATCGCTTGTTTGAGCGGCGTCCAAGCACAGCATGGTCAGCGCCAAATTGGTCAGCGCACGTTTGCCGCTGGCGGTGGCGTCGGGTGAATAACCGCCTGGGGTGGAGTGGTTTTCAATGGCCCATAGCCAGTCCTCGCGCAAACTTTGGGCCAGTTGCAAGCGGAAGTGCTCACGCACGGCATGGATGCGCGGTGGATCCACCACATCCAATTGTTCGGCCACATAGGTTTCGCTGGGCAGGGTGAGCACCAGTTCTTTGAACGCGGCGTCGAGTTGCTGGTGCCGCAGCACCGTGCGCATGGCATCCAAATAAGCACTGTCTAGCGGCGGCAGGGTGTTGCTGTTCACCGCATTCAAGATTTGTTTCAGCGCCAAACGTTGACCGGCTTCCCAGCGGTTGAAGGCGTCGCTGTCGTGTTGCAGCAGGGTGAGCAACTCGGCGTCGCCCAAACCGTCGGCCAAGACCACCGGTGCGGAGAAACCGCGCATCAGCGAAGGCACAGGTTCTTGGTCGAGGTTGGTGAAGGTGAAGAAACTGCGCGGTTCAGACAGCACCAGCACGCGCTCATTGACACCCCCCGCTTCGCCTTCCAATTGCACTGGCAGGGGCTGACCACTGCGGCCAACAAAACCCAGGGCCACGGGAATGACAAAGGGCTGCTTCTCGCTTTGCCCTGGGGTGGCAGGGGTGTGCTGATCCAGCATCAAGGTGTAGGTGCGCGAAGGCGCGTCGTAGCGGCCTTTGGCACCTACGCGCGGCGTGCCCGCTTGGGCATACCAGCGTTTGAACTGGGGCAACAGTTCGGCGAGTGGGCTGCCGGGGTTGGCGTCGGCGATGGCCTGTGCAAAGTCGTCGCAGGTGACGGCTTGGCCGTCAAAACGCTCAAAGTAAAGCGTCATGCCCCGCGTAAACCCTTCGCGGCCCACCAGGGTTTGCATCATGCGAACCACTTCAGCGCCTTTGTCGTAAACGGTGGCGGTGTAGAAGTTGTTGATTTGTTCGTACTGATCGGGCCGCACCGGGTGGGCCATGGGGCCAGCGTCTTCCGAGAACTGGAACTGGCGCAAAGTGCGCACGTCTTCAATGCGTTTGACGGCTCTTGCTGAGGCGCCACCGGCCATGTCCATGCTGAACTCTTGGTCGCGGAACACGGTGAGGCCTTCTTTGAGGCTGAGTTGAAACCAGTCGCGGCAGGTGACGCGGTTGCCCGTCCAGTTGTGGAAGTACTCGTGGCCGATCACGCTTTCTACGCCGGCGTAGTCGGCATCGGTGGCGGTGGCTGAATTCGCCAACACATATTTGGTGTTGAAAATATTCAACCCTTTATTCTCCATGGCGCCCATGTTGAAGTCGCCCACGGCAACGATCATGAAACGCTCCAAGTCCAGCGGCAATTTGAAGCGGGCCTCGTCCCAAATCACGCTGGCAATCAGCGAGTTCATTGCGTGTTCGGTTTTGTCGAGGTCGCCCCGGCGCACAAAAATTTGCAGCAAGTGGTCTTTGCCTGCGCGTGTGCGAATGTTTTGTTCGCGCACCACCAAATCAGCAGCCACCAAGGCAAATAGGTAGCTGGGTTTGGGGAAGGGGTCGTGCCACTTGGCGTAGTGGCGGTCTGCGTCCAACTCGCCTTGCTCCACCAAATTGCCGTTGGACAGCAGCACCGGGTAAGCCTTTTTAGGCGCTCGCAAGGTCACGGTGAAGACGGCCATCACGTCCGGCCTGTCCAAGAAATAGGTGATGCGCCTGAAACCTTCTGCTTCGCACTGCGTGAAAAACCCGCCACCCGAGGTGTAGAGGCCCGACAACTCGGTGTTTTTCTCGGGAGCGCAGGTGTTGCGAATTTCAAGCGTGAAGGGTTCAGGCCCGAGGTCTTGCACGCTTTCAATCACCAGCATGCCGTCTTCACTTTTGAAAGACACACTTTGACCGTTCACCAGCACACGCAGCAAATTCAAACCTTCACCATGCAAACGCAGCGGCTGCGCAGCAACGCTTTCATTGCGCTGCAACTGCATGCGGTTGATGACCAGGGTTTTGGCCGGATCCAGGTCGAAGCTCAAGTCAACCGAACGGATCCAGTAGCTTGGCGCGACATAGTCTTCGCGGCGAATCAGGGTGGAACTGCCTTCACGCATGATGGGTTCTCTCTCACAAACGAGCGGTTGAATTCCAAATGAGATCAGGTGAATGTGACCAAAGTGGCCCTTCACCAAAACTAAACGCCTTGCTTCAAACTGGCTTCAATGAAAGCATCCAAGTCGCCGTCGAGCACCTTCTGGGTGTTGGAGGTTTCAAAGTTGGTGCGCAAATCTTTGATGCGGCTTTGGTCCAACACGTAAGAGCGAATTTGGTGGCCCCAACCGACATCGGTTTTGGTGTCTTCCAGCTTTTGCTGTTCTTCCATGCGCTTGCGCATCTCGTGGTCGTATAGGCGCGAGCGCAAGCGTTTCCAGGCCACGTCGCGGTTGCTGTGCTGGCTTCGACCATCTTGGCACTGCACCACGATGCCCGTCGGAATGTGGGTCAAACGCACGGCGGAGTCGGTTTTGTTGATGTGCTGGCCGCCTGCGCCGCTGGCACGGAAGGTGTCGGTGCGCACGTCCGCAGGGTTGATGTCGATTTCAATCGAATCATCAATCTCGGGGTATACAAAAAGCGAGGCAAAACTGGTGTGGCGACCACCTGAGGAGTCGAACGGACTTTTGCGCACCAAGCGGTGTACACCGGTTTCTGTGCGCAAGAGACCAAAGGCGTACTCGCCCTCAACCTTGATGGTGGCGCTTTTGATGCCCGCCACATCGCCGGCGGTTTCGTCTTCCATCGTGGTTTTGAAACCTTTGCGCTCGGCGTATTTCAGGTACTGGCGCAAGAGCATGCTGGCCCAATCACAGGCCTCGGTGCCGCCCGCGCCCGCCTGAATGTCGATGAAGCAGTTGCTCGGGTCGGCCGGGTTATTGAACATGCGGCGGAACTCGAGCTTGGCGACGGTTTCTTCGAGCTTCTTGGCCTCGGCCTCGATGGTGAGGATGGAGTCAAAGTCGTTGTCACCCTTGGCCATCTCAAAGAGTTCGGTGTTGTCGGCCAGGTTGCTGGTCAGGTGGTTGATGGCTTCCACCACGTTGTCCAGCTCGCGTTTTTCGCGACCCAGTTCTTGGGCGCGTTTGGGTTCGTTCCAAACGTTGGGGTTCTCTAAAGCGGCGTTGACTTCGTTCAGGCGCAGGGCTTTGCGGTCGTAGTCAAAGATACCCCCGAAGGGCGATGGTGCGCTGGCTCAAATCGGCCAGTGCATTGCCGATGGCATTGATGTGTTCGATGTCCATGTTCTTGATTCCCAATGTTTTTTTGAAAAGATCGCTGATTTTCGCACGGCTGCGGCCACGGACCCCTGGCTTAGGGGGTGGCGGAGATGGCGGTTGCGGCGATACTGCGCACCGGCATGAATCCAATGGTTTTCCCTTACCTTGTTCGAGGGGCCAAGTGGCCTCGCGTCGCGGCGTTGTTGCTGTGTGTGACCAGCGCGACTGGCGGGTGGGCTGCCGTTGAGCCCTTTGAGCCACCAGCCTTGTGGCGCGCTTTGCGTTCGGAGGCGCAGGCTGCCGAACACGGCTTGGGCGTACCCAAGGATGGCGCGAAGGCCGCCGCGCTTTATTGCCAGGCAGCCAAGCTGGGCGATCCTGAGTCCCAATTCAATTTAGGCTGGCTTTATGCCAATGGCCGTGGTGTGCCACGTGACGACAGGCTGGCGGCTTTCTTTTTTCGATCGGCGGCTGACCAGGGCGTGGAGCAAGCGCGCAGCATGCTGACCATGGTCGGCGAGCCCGAGGGAGACCTCCCCGCTTGCCTGCGCAATGACAAGATTGTCCAACCACCGACGACGGTGGCATTGGCTGCACCCAAGCCGCCGCCCATTGTCGCGCCCAAACCGATTGCCGATTTGGTGCACATGCTTGCCCCGAGCTACAAGCTGGAGCCACAGTTGGTGTTGGCCATCATCAAAGCCGAGTCGAATTTTGATACCTTGGCTTTGTCACCCAAAAGCGCCATGGGTTTGATGCAACTCATTCCTGAAACGGCCGCACGGTTTAATGTGCAAAAGCCGTATGACCCGAAACAAAACATCAGCGGTGGCATGGCTTATTTGCGCTGGCTGCTGGCCTACTTTGAGGGCGACCTTGCCTTGGTGGCCGCCGCCTACAACGCGGGTGAAGGCACGGTAGAGCGTTACCGGGGCGTGCCGCCCTTCGGTGAAACCCAGGCTTATGTCACTAAGGTGCTCAAGGCCGTTGGCTCCTCCAGCCATCCCTTTGATTCGCGCATCACCGGGCCTTCTCCCAGGCTGGCGCAAATCAAGGCGGCCTTGGCGACAAGCTCTTCTACCAGAGCGACATTGGCCCACACGGGACGTGACGGGCAGCGGGTGAGCTTGACACTGGTCGGTACACGCTGAACCTTTTCCGGTCAGTGGCACGGCCTTAGGCCCAATACTGTTCAGATATTGAGCACTGG
>JBJTHI010000280.1:0-10121 GCA_046094425.1 Burkholderiales bacterium
GCCCCACCCTCCATCGTTTTGTTGTCTTGGCGACAGTTGCTGCGCGATTTACGCGCCGGTGAATTGCGCCTGTTGGTGGTGGCCGTGGTGTTGGCGGTGGCTGCCCTCACGGCTGTTGGTTTTTTTGCAGATCGCCTCAACAGCGGTCTGGCGCGTGATGCGCGGCAACTGCTGGGCGGCGACGCGGTGCTTTCGGGTGACAAGCCCACACCAGAAGCCATTGCTGCCCAGGCACAAGCCCTGGGTCTGCAACAAGCGCGCACCGTCACCTTCCCCAGCATGGCGCGTGCGCCTGACGCATTGGGTGGCGCGGCGCGTCTGGTGGCCGTCAAGGCGGTGAGCGAAACCTATCCCTTGCGGGGTCAGTTGCGCGTGCAAAGCCTGTCGGTTCAAAACGCGCCCGGGGTAGATGAAGCCATACAAGGTGGCCCGGCCCCGGGCACGGTGTGGTTGGAACAAGCGGTGTTGGATTCACTCGCGCTGAAGGTGGGTGATGCACTGTTGCTCGGCGACGCCACATTGCAGGTGGCGCGCATCATCACCATCGAGACCGACCGAGGCGCAGGCTTCATGAGTTTTTCCCCGCGTGTGATGCTCAGTGAAAAAGACCTGCCCGCCACCGGCCTCATCCAACCCGCCAGCCGGGTCACCTACCGCTTGGCCGTGGCCTCACCCACTCAGGACGATGCGCAGGTGAAACGTTTTGTGGCTTGGGCAGAAGCCCACATTGAGTCGCAAAAACTGCGCGGCCAGCGGGTGGAGTCGCTGGAGGCCGGTCGGCCCGAAATGCGGCAAACCTTGGAGCGCGCGGAAAAATTCTTGAACTTGGTGGCCCTCTTGGCCGCCCTGTTGGCCGCAGTAGCCGTGGCCATCGCCGCGCGCGACTTCGCCCAGCGCCGTTTGAACGATTGCGCCATGCTGCGCGTGCTGGGGCAGTCGCAGCGCCGCATCGCGGCTCAGTATTGGATTGAGTTTTCTGCGGTGGGGTTGTTTGGTAGTTTGCTGGGTGTGGTGCTGGGTTGGGCGGTTCACCATGTGTTTGTATTGTTGCTGGCCGGGTTGGTGGATGGCCGCTTGCCCCCTGCATCGCTGTGGCCTGCGCTGTGGGGCTTGGGCGTGGGGCTCACCTTGCTGCTGAGTTTCGGCCTGCCCCCGGTGCTGCAATTGGCCCGCGTGCCCGCACTGCGCGTCATGCGCCAAGACGTGGGGCCACCCAAAGCCTCGTCCCTCTTGGTATTGGTCACTGGTTTGATTGGATTTGCGGGGTTGTTGTTGGCGGTGGCCAGCGATTGGAAATTGGGCCTCATGACCGTGGGCGGGTTTGCTGCTGCGGTGGCGGTGTTTGCGCTACTGAGTTGGATTTCAGTGAAGGTGTTGCAGCGCGCCGTTCCGCAGTCGCGCGCGCCGCGTTGGTTGGTTTTGGCCACCCGGCAGATCGCAGCGCGGCCTGGGTTTGCGGTGTTGCAAGTGTCCGCTTTGAGCGTGGGTTTGCTGGCGCTGATGTTGCTGGTGCTGCTGCGCACCGACTTGATTAGCAGTTGGCGGCAAGCCACGCCGCCCGATGCGCCGAACCGCTTTGTCATCAACATTCAGCCTGAACAAAGTGAGCCTTTTCAACAGCACTTGAAGAACGCAGGCGTTCAGCAGTTCGATTGGTACCCCATGATTCGCGGCCGCCTCACGGCCATCAATGGCCAAACCGTCACCCAAAATCAATACGAGAACCCACGCGCGCAGCGCCTGGTGGAGCGCGAGTTCAACCTCAGCCACGGTGCTGAGTTGCCGGGGCACAACCAGGTCAGCCGTGGCCGCTGGGTGGCCCAAGAGATGGACGGCATCAGCGTGGAAGACGGCTTGGCCGATACGCTGGGCCTGCGCCTAGGCGACCGTTTGCAGTTCGACATTGCCGGTCAACTGGTGGAGCGGCGCATCACCAGCTTGCGCAAGGTGGATTGGGGTTCGATGCGGGTGAACTTTTTTGTCTTGTTCCCGCAAGCCGACATGCCCGAACTGCCCTCTACCCGCATCGCCGCATTCCGAGCACCCACCACCGTGGGTTTTGACAACCGCTTGAGCCGCGAGTTTCCCAACATCACCACGGTGGATGTATCGGCCTCCATTGCCCAGGTGCAGCGCGTGCTGGAGCAAGTGATACGCGCGGTGGAGTTTTTGTTTGGCTTTACCTTGGCAGCGGGCCTGGTGGTGCTGTTCTCCGCCATCACCGCCACACGCGAGGCCCGCGCACATGAGTTTGCGGTGATGCGCGCTTTGGGCGCCAGCGGTAATTTGCTGCGCCAAGTTCAGCGCGCCGAACTGCTCGGTGTAGGAGCACTCGCAGGCACCCTGGCCGCAGCGGCCGCCATGGGTGTAGGCTGGGCGTTGGCGCGTTATGTATTTGAATTTAACTGGACAGCCGCCCCGTGGGTGCCTCTGGCCGGCGCAGTCGCCGGCGCACTATTGGCCTGGGCAGCAGGCTGGTGGGGTCTACGTGACGTGTTGCGCAGGCCAGTGGTGCAAACGCTGCGCAGCGCGCAGACCTAAACGACGGGGGAAGCGCCCCCGCCTGACTTTGGACGTTTGGCCTCACCTGCTCGGCTCGGCCAAAGTATGCTCAATCATCACGATCACGGTGGCCACGCCAATGGCCATGATGTCCGTGACCGTGGCCATGCCCCCGGTGCCAACGTGGCGGGTGGTCGTGCACCCAACCACCAAACGTAGCGTGGGGGTGGTGGTACACCGGAGCTGGGCGGTAGACCACCTGGGGTGGGGCGTAATACACAGGCGCGGGCTGGTAGTACACGGGCGGCGGCGCGCGGTACACGGGTTGAGGTGGATAGTAATAAGCTGGCCCATTGCCGACCACCACATGCGCGGGCGGAAGGTTCACACCCACCGACCAAGTCACATGACCATTGGCCACAGCCGCCACAGACGCACAACCCAGCGCCAGCGACACCGTGGCTGCGCGAAGCATTTGATTCATCGCTCACTCCTTACAAAACCGGGCCGTGAGAGGACGAACCGGTGTGTCCTCAACGTATCACCCCGCCCGCCGGGTTGACAGCCCATCCCCAGGCTAAAGGTAAAGGTCTGGTAACAGACCGCACCGATAGAATGCGCCCTCGCCTTTACTGCCCAAGCATCCCTGTCCTGTCCCATGAACCACCCTGACCCCAAAGCCCCTGCCGACGACCACAAGCCCAGCAATTTTCTAAGGCAAGTGATTGAACGCGATTTGGCGCAGGGCACTTATGCGAGCAGGCGGTTTGCAGACACACCGGGTGACAAAACCCACCACGAAAAAGGCGAGGTGGACAGCGCCAAAATTCGCACCCGCTTTCCGCCCGAGCCCAACGGTTATTTACACATTGGCCACGCCAAAAGCATATGCATTAACTTTGGTTTGGCAAGGGAATACGGTGGCATCTGCCACATGCGATTTGACGACACCAACCCCGAAAAAGAAGAACAAGAGTATGTCGATGGCATTCTGGACGCCGTGAGTTGGTTGGGTTTTGGTTGGACGAGCCCAAACCCTCACGACCCCAGCGCACAGCGCAACCATCTCTACTTCGCCAGCCAGTATTTCGACCTCATGTACCAAGCCGCCGAGGCCTTGGTAGAGCGCGGCCTGGCTTATGTGGACGAACAAAGTGCGGAGCAAATGCGCGCCAACCGGGGCGACTTCAACACCCCCGGCACCAACAGCCCCTTCCGCGACCGCAGCCCGCAAGACAACCTGGCCCGCCTGCGCGACATGCGCAACGGCCAGCTGCCTGACGGTGCCGCCGTACTGCGCGCCAAGATCGACATGGCCTCGCCCAACATCAACCTGCGCGACCCAGCCCTGTACCGCATCAAACGCGCCACCCACCACCGCACGGGCGACACGTGGTGCATTTACCCCATGTACACCTACGCGCACCCGATAGAAGACGCGCTAGAGAACATCACCCACAGCATTTGCACGCTGGAGTTTGAAGACCAACGGCCTTTCTACGACTGGTTGCTGGCACGTTTGGCCGAGAGCGGTTTTTTGGCCGAACCCCTGCCCAAACAATACGAATTCGCACGTTTGAATGTGACCTATGTGGTCACCAGCAAACGCAAGCTCAAACAATTGGTGGACGACGCCATCGTCGATGGCTGGGACGACCCGCGCATGCCCACCATCCTGGGCCTGCGCCGCCGGGGCTACACGCCCGAGGCCCTGCAATTGTTTGCCGAGCGCACCGGCGTGAGCAAAGCGGGTGGTTGGACGGACTACAGCAGCCTGGAGATCGCCCTGCGCGACGACTTGGACGCCAAAGCTCCGCGCGCCATGGCCGTGCTGGATCCACTCCCCCTCACACTCACCAATTGGGCTGAAATCTTCGGCGATGCCGCGACAGACGCTTGCCATGCCCCGGTTCACCCCGGCCACCCCGAGCGCGGCCAGCGCCAGTTCAACCTAGGCCCGCAGGTGTGGATAGAACGCGAAGACTTCATGGAAACCCCCAGCAAAGGTTTCTTCCGCCTGTTCCCCGGCAACAAAGCGCGGCTCAAGTACGGCCATGTGATTGAGTGCACCGGCTGCGAGAAAGACGCCACTGGCCGCATCACCCGCGTGTTGGCGACCGTGGTGCCCAACACCAAAAGTGGCACGCCGGGGTCTGATGCGGTCAAGGTCAAAGGCGTGATCACCTGGGTGGCAGCGCATGAAGCCGTGGCCGCAGAGATCCGCCTCTACGACCGCCTGTTCACGGAAGAACAACCCGACGCCGGTGGCAAGGATTTTTTGGCTTGCCTCAACCCCAAGAGCAAATCGGTCAGCCAGGGTTTTGTG
This sequence comes from Burkholderiales bacterium, assembly GCA_046094425.1. Classification (GTDB taxonomy): domain Bacteria; phylum Pseudomonadota; class Gammaproteobacteria; order Burkholderiales; family Burkholderiaceae_C; genus JANPCX01. The sequence goes on from JBJTHI010000280.1 coordinate 4,829, forward strand.
GAACCGGGTCTAGCCGGGGCGCAAGCCGACGACAAATTCCAATTCGAGCGCCACGGCTATTTTGTGGCCGACCGCCAAGACCACAGCGCCTCACGGCCCGTGTTCAACCGCACCACAACCTTGAAGGACAGTTGGGGGAAGTGAGGGTCTAAGAGCTTTTCCCCGCCGGCACCTGGTAACCATCCACCTGCACATCCCCACATTGCGCCCGATGGCGCAAGGCGTGATCCATCAGCACCAGGGCCAGCATGGCTTCAGCAATGGGCGTGGCGCGTATGCCCACGCAAGGGTCGTGGCGGCCAAAGGTTTCTACCGTGGCCGGGTCGCCTTGCATATTGATCGACTGGCGCGGCGTGCGGATGGAACTGGTGGGTTTGATGGCGATGCTGGCAGTGATGTCCTGGCCGGTTGAAATGCCGCCCAGCACGCCGCCCGCGTTGTTGCTGCCAAAACCTTCGCGGCGCAATTCGTCGCCATGCATGCTGCCCTTGTGGGCCACGCTCGCAAAACCCGCCCCAATCTCCACACCCTTCACGGCATTGATACCCATCAAGGCATAGGCAATGTCGGCGTCCAGCTTGTCGAATAAGGGCTCGCCCAAACCCACAGGCACACCGTGCGCCGCCACGCTGATGCGCGCGCCGCAACTGTCGCCAGCTTTGCGGAGTTCGTCCATATAGGCTTCTAAGCGAGGAATGTCGGAAACGTTGGCAGCAAAGAAAGGGTTGTTCGGCACATGGGCGAGCGACTCAAAGGGAATTTCAATTTCGCCAATTTGCGTCATGTGGCCGGAAAACGTGGTGCCAAATTTTTGAAACAGCCATTTGCGCGCCACAGCACCTGCGGCCACCATGGGGGCCGTCAAACGGGCCGATGAACGTCCACCACCGCGCGGGTCACGCAGGCCGTATTTGCGCCAGTAGGTGTAATCGGCATGACCAGGGCGGAAGGTATTGAGGATGTTGCCGTAGTCTTTGCTGCGCTGGTCGGTGTTTTTGATAAGCAGGCAGATGGGCGTTCCTGTGGTCAGCCCCTCGTACACGCCCGACAAAATTTCCACCGTATCGGGCTCGTTGCGCTGGGTGACATGGCGCGAAGTGCCCGGGCGGCGACGATCCAGTTCGGGTTGAATATCGGCTTCAGACAGCGCCATGCCCGGTGGGCAGCCATCAATCACACAGCCAATCGCCGGGCCGTGGCTTTCGCCGAAATTGGTCACGCGAAACAGTTCGCCAAAGGTGCTGCCGGACATGGGGGCCTTGTGCTGAAAAAGAGAACATCAAAAACAAAGAAGCCGCCAATTTTAGGCGGCTTCTGCTTTTTGACTGCGCCTGAACTCAACCCGTCTGCTGCGCCTCCACCCGCTCTTCCACGGGCCAATCGCGGATGTAGGCCTTGAGCATGCGGTTTTCAAAGTCTTGGCTTTCGACCACGGCGCGGGCCACGTCGTAGAAAGAAATCACACCCATGAGCATGCGCTGGCTCATCACTGGCATGTAGCGGGCATGGCGCTCCAGCATCATGCGGCGCACTTCGTCCATTTCGGTGTCGGGGGTGCAGGTCAAAGGGTGGTCGTCCATCACACTGCGAACCAAGGTGGGGCCCACGGTGCCGCCGTTTTTCACCACCGCGTTGATGACCTCGCGGAAGGTGAGCATGCCCACCAAATCGCCGTGCTCCATCACCACCAGAGAGCCAATGTCTCTGTCGGCCATGGTTTTCAGAGCCGAAGCCAAGGGCATGTCGGGCTGGGCGGTGTAGAGCGTATTGCCCTTGACTTGCAAAATGTCGCTGACTTTCATGGCTTAGTCTCCTAATGGGTGAGTGGCGGCGGCCTAGAGCGCTGTGCCAAACATGGTTGCGGCCCAATATAGCCCACAATTCGCAGCCATAGTACCTGATGTTTTCGCCGTGTTTACCATGCGGCAGCGCACCAACTCATACCCGTCTCGCATGACTCCTCTCAATTCCAACCCCTTGTGTGTGGTTCTTCTGCATGGCGCAGCCCATGACCGCAGTGTTTGGCAAGCCCTGGCCGATGGCCTGGCGCATGCAGGCATCACTCCTTTGGCGCTGGACCTGCCAGGCCACGGCACGAACCCGGGCCCGGCCTTGGCCAGCATTGAAGACTGCGCGCACTGGGTGTTGGCACAAGTAGAACCACTGGGCCACAGCCGCTTCGTCTTGGCCGGGCACAGCATGGGGGCCTTGGTGGCACTGCAAGCCGCAGCGCACGCCTCAGACCAGCTTGTGGGCCTGGTGTTGTTGGGGGCGGCCTACCCCATGGTGGTATCGCCCGCCCTGTTGACCCTGGCGCTGGAGCAACCCGAACAGGCGGTTCAAAAGGTGGCTCAATACTCGCACGCCAAACATGCAGTCAACGCGCGCGATGCAGACCACGCCTTGATGCAGCAGGAACAACACCAATACGCCGCCGCAGGCCATGGCAATTTGTTGCACCACGACCTGTCACTGTGCAATGACTACACCGCCGGTTTGCAATCGGCAGCCCAAGTGCGCTGCGCGAGCGCCCTCTTGGTGGGCAGCGAAGACCGCATGACGCCAGCCAGCAGCAGCTTGGAGTTGCAAAACGCCTTGCGCGCGCGGCGCATCGATTTGGCCACGGGCCACAACCTGATGGCGGAAGACCCAGCAGGCGTGCTGGCAGCTTTCTTGGACGTTTGTACGCCGCTGCAAGGCCAATAAATTCAACCCTTGAGCAAGTCCGCCAAAGACAAACGTTCCGCTCCCCAGCGATCCCACAAGGTTTGCACCGCATCGTTCGGCTGCAGCAGCATCAAACGCAGCATGGGTGCGGCCAGCACCTGATCCGGCTCGCACAACAGCACATGGCGGCTGCTTCCTTCTTCGTCCAGGCGGCCTACCCAGTCGAGTTGAACGAGAGCCTCCAGAATGGGCTCGATTTGCAGTGGATCCACCCGCAAAGTGGTGGCCATTTGTTCCAAGCTCAGGCCCCGGCCGTCGCTGCACCGCGCTTGTTGCAACAAACGCAGCAGCGACACCGCCATGGCAAACCGATAACCCGGCACTTCCACTTGGCGCACCACACGCATTTGCAAACTGGGGGCGTAAGCGGCGATCACCGCGCCGAGCAACACAATCACCCAGCCCAAATAAATCCAAACAAAAAAGATGGGCAAACTGGCCAGCGCCCCATACACCACCGAATAACTCGGCACCGAACTCAAATACCAAGCCAAGATTTTTTTGGCGATTTCAAACCCAGCCGACACAAAAATGCCCCCGGCCAGCGCATGCCGCCACCGCACATGGGTATTGGGCACATAACGAAACAGGCCCGCCATGCCCAAAGCCAGCACGGCAAATTCCAACAGATTCAGAAAAAACGACAGCCCCCCGGGCAGCACATTCACCACGCCCTTGGACACGGTGAGCACATACGCCGTCAGCGACAAACTCACGCCCAGCAGCAAGGGGCCCAGCGTGGCCGCCGCCCAGTAGACCAAGATGCGCTGCGCGATGGGGCGTGGCCTGCGCACACGCCAAATGCCGTTCAAGGTGCGGTCGATGGTGAGCATCAGCGCCAGCGCGGTTACCACCAAAGCCACCAAACCGGCGGTGCCCAGCCGGTTGGACTTGCTGGCGAACTGCGTGAGCGCCCCCAACACCGGCTTGGCAATGCTGTCAGGCACCAGGCTTTGCAAAAAGTATTTTTCCAACGCGCCTTGAAACCCCGCGAACATGGGAAAGGCCGAGAACACCGCGAGCATCACGGTGAACAAAGGGACCAGGGAGATCAAGGTGGTGAAGGTGAGGCTGCTGGCCGTGATGCCCAGGTGGTCTTCTTTGAAACGCTGACGCAAGGTGCGCAGGGTGTCGAGCCAAGGCCAGTTTTGCAGGGTTTCGAGCAGGTCGTTGACATGCTGGTTCAATTTTTCGCGCTGAGAAAGCGTTGACTCGGGGCTGGGGTTCAGGGTTGGCAGATTCATCGCTGGCTATGATGCCATTGATGAACACAACACCTGTATCCATCCTCCCTCCCGCCATCGCTTGGACACGCGCTGTCGCCGTCGGCAGCGTGCTTGGTTTGATCGTGCTCGGCCTGGCCTGGGAGCTGTGGCTCGCGCCCACCGGCAACCGCACCCTGGCCTTGAAAGTACTGCCACTGTGTATTCCTTTGGCCGGTCTGCTGAAAAACCGCATGTACACCTACCGCTGGGTCAGCCTGTTCATTTGGTTTTATTTCATTGAAGGCGTGGTACGGGCCACGGGCGATGTGGGCATCAGCCGCTGGTTGGCGGGTCTGGAGGTGATGCTGTGTTTGTCTCTGTTTGCTGCCTGCGCGGTGCATGTGCGCTGGCGCTTGAAACACCGGACGACACCGGATCAAACCCATGCCTGAAGCCCTGCTGAACCTGCTGCAGCAAACCGTGGGCGCAGCCCATGTGTTGACCGAGGGCGACCTCTCGGCCTTTGAGCAAGACTGGCGCAAACGTTACCGAGGCCGCGCACTGGCCGTGGTGCGCCCAGGCAGCACCGCCGAAGTGGCACAGGTGGTGAAACACTGCGTGGCACACAGAGTCAGCCTGGTGCCGCAAGGCGGCAACACCGGCCTGGTCGGGGGTTCGGTGCCCAATCACAGCGGACAGCAATTGCTGCTGAACTTGGGACGACTGAACCGAATCCGGGAAGTGGACGCCGCCAACCTCACCCTCACCGCCGAAGCCGGTTGCATCTTGAAGCAAGTGCAAGACACAGCCATTGAACACGCCCTGCTCTTCCCCTTGAGCATGGCGTCTGAGGGCAGTTGCACCATAGGCGGCAACCTGGCCACCAACGCTGGGGGCACCCAGGTGCTGCGTTATGGCAATGCACGCGAGTTGTGTTTGGGGCTGGAGGTGGTCACCGCCCAGGGCGAGGTGTGGCACGGCCTCAAAGGCCTGCGCAAAGACAACACCGGCTACGACTTGCGCGACCTGCTCATAGGCAGCGAAGGAACCTTGGGCATCATCACCGCCGCCACGCTGAAGTTGTACCCACAGCCTGTGGCGCGCTGCACTGCCCTGGCTGCCCTGCAGAGCCTGGACGCCGCGCTGCAACTGTTGCAGCTTGCGCGCCAACAGTTGTCCAGCCACCTCACTGGGTTCGAGGTGATGAATGATTTGTCACTGGCTTTGGTGGCCCAGCACTTCTCACAAATTCCCCAGGGTTTGGCGGCTTCGCCTTGGAAAGTGCTGCTGGAACTTTCAGAGCCTCAAGACGAAATCAACGGACGCACCCAGCTTGAAAACCTATTGGGCCATGCCATAGA
>JBJTHI010000281.1:0-1491 GCA_046094425.1 Burkholderiales bacterium
GTGCTCGCGTGGAAACCGTGGACGACATGAGCGCTGCCGACGCCCTCAAAGTGGGCCTGGTGCAATGCCTGGCCTTGACCCCCGGCACCAGCCGCTCAGGGGCCACCATCATTGGTGCCATGCTGATGGGTTTCTCGCGCAAATGCGCCACCGAATTCAGCTTTTTCTTGGGCATTCCCACCTTGATTGCGGCGGGTGCTTATTCGCTGCTGAAGCAGCGCCATGCTTTGCACCTGGATGATGTGCCCATGTTCGCTGTTGGCTTGGTGTTCGCGTTTTTCAGCGCCTTGGTCTGCATACGCTGGTTGATTCGTTACGTATCCACCCACGACTTCACCCTCTTTGCCTGGTACCGCATTGTGTTTGGTGGCATTGTGTTGCTGACGGCTTACACCGGGTGGGTGACTTGGGCGGCTTAGTGGCCGCCTAAGCGGGGAATCGGTTTCAAGCCACTTCCACCGCTTGCCGCAAAATTTCTCGCAATACCTCACCGCAAGGCTGCAAAAACTCTGCCTCGACACGGTGTGCTTGTTGCAAAGCCAAGTCGTCGCGCTCGACTTTGTCGTAGGGAATGGGTAAGGTGTCGAAATCGGTGTTGTGCAGGGTAAGTTGACTGGTCGCACCCGGCGTTTCATGAAAACCTTGCCGCGCCATGTAAATTTCGGGGCGGTAGATTTTTTGGAAAGTGCCCATCACAGCAATCAGCGCCGCCAGGTAAATGCGGCTGTGGTTGGTGATGGACTGCCTTACGTCAGAGTAAATGGCCAGCGGTGCTGGAAAACCGGGCGGGCGAAAAAAACGTGGTGCCAGTGCCATGTGTTTGAAGTATTGAGTAGTGGGGGCGCTGCCACCCATCTCCAAATACTCACGGCCCAGCACAGGGTGCACCAACTCGGTCGCCATATAGTATTTCTTTTGAGAAATGCTGATGGCCACGGTCAACGGTTGGGTGCAACAGCCAGCCGGGCCAAATTGCAGTTGCGACAAGAGCCCGTGTAGTTTGCCGAACTGATCGCGTTGTGCTTGGGTTGCGGTTTGTTGTGCGATTTTGGGCGCGATGATTTTGAAGTCGTAGTCGCGCAAGTACGAGGAAAAATTCAGTCCCGTTGGCCCAGCGTGGCGCTCTCCAGTGTGGGTGTCGATCACGGTGGCTTGCATCACCTCGGTGAGACGAAAGCCGGCTGGTGAGATTGACGCTTCAAACAAAGCACGCATGCTGAGAATGTCGAGCTCAATCGCATACCGGGTGGTGCGACTGTTGTCCTCTAATTGTTGATTCAGGCTTTGGTTGATGAGCGCAAACAAGGTGGACAGGTGCTGCTTGCGGGTGGCCGGATCGCGCGCCAGGTTGGCGTAATTGGTGGTTTCGCGGGTGTCGCTGCTGGGCACGAAATTCAAGTTGAATGGCGTGCGATCCATGGCCCAGCTCAGGCCCAAAGCGCGAGCGTTGGGTAAGCGGGTCGGCGCTTGCTTGCGCTCAATGGGCAAGTC
>JBJTHI010000282.1:0-2053 GCA_046094425.1 Burkholderiales bacterium
CACCAAACCATCATGGTCGCGGGCCAGTTGCAGCAGCAACCCTGTGTCCAAAGGTTTGACGAAACGCATATTGGCAACCGTGGCGTCCAGTTTTTCCGCCGCTTCCAGCGCCGGGTAAAGCAAAGTGCCAAAAGCCAAGATGGCAATGCGGGGACGACCTGCCTCAGATTGCTCAATGCTGGTTTGGCGGCGCAACTCACCTTGGCCCCAGGGCAGCGCAGCGAGTTCTTTTTCAATGGTCACCCCGGCCCCACTGCCCCTCGGGTAACGCACGGCTGTGGGGCCTGTGTGTTCAAAAGCCGTGGTCAAGAGTTGGCGGCATTCATTTTCGTCCGCGGGGGCCAGGACGGCCATGTTGGGAATGCAACGCAAGTAAGCGATGTCGTAAGCACCGGCATGGGTAGCGCCATCTGCCCCCACCAAACCAGCGCGATCCAAAGCGAACACCACGGGCAGGTTTTGCAGGGCCACGTCATGAATAAGCTGGTCGTAACCACGCTGCAAAAAGGTGGAGTAGATCGCCACCACAGGCTTCAAGCCCTCGCAAGCCAAACCAGCAGCAAAGGTCACTGCATGTTGTTCGGCAATGCCGACGTCGTGATACCGCTTGGGGAAACGCTGTTCAAACTCCACCATGCCGGAACCTTCACGCATGGCGGGGGTGATGGCCACCAAACGGCTGTCTTTGGCGGCCATGTCGCACAACCATTGCCCAAACACTTGGGTAAAGGTGGTTTTGGGCGGAGTGGCGGGTTTCTTCAACCCTTCGGCGGGATTGAATTTTCCTGGGCCATGGTAGGCCACGGGGTCGGCCTCGGCGAGTTTGTAGCCATAACCTTTTTTCGTCACCACATGCAAAAACTGCGGGCCTTTGAGGCTGCGAAGGTTTTGCAGCGTGGGGATGAGGCTGTCCAGGTCGTGGCCATCAATCGGGCCCACATAGTTAAAGCCCAGTTCTTCAAAAATGGTGCCGCGCGGCACCACCATGCCTTTGGCGTGTTCTTCAAAACGGCGCGCCAGTTCAAACAAGGGCGGTGCATTGCGCAGAACATTTTTGGCAGTGTCGCGCGCGGTGGCATAAAACTGGCCACTCATCAAACGCGCCAGGTAACGGTTGAGCCCGCCCACAGGGGGCGAGATGGACATGTCGGTGTCGTTGAGAATCACGAGCAGATCCGCATGACCGCTGGCGTGCGGGATGCCCGCATTGTTCATGGCCTCAAAAGCCATACCCGCCGTCATGGCGCCGTCGCCAATGATGGCCACGGTTTTGCGGTCTTCGCCTTTGAGTTTGGCGGCCAGGGCCATGCCCAGTGCAGCAGAAATCGACGTGGACGAGTGGGCCGTGCCAAAGGTGTCGTATTCGCTTTCTTCGCGGCGCGGAAAACCACTGATGCCACCCAGTTGCCGCAAGGTGTGCATGCGGTCGCGGCGGCCGGTGAGAATTTTGTGCGGATAGGTTTGGTGGCCCACGTCCCAAATCAAACGGTCGTGCGGCGTGTTAAACACATGGTGCAAGGCCACCGTGAGCTCCACCGTGCCCAGGTTGGACGACAAATGACCGCCGGTTTGCGACACGCTGTGCAATACAAAATCGCGCAGCTCTTGGGCCAACTGGCGTAATTCAAAACCCGAGAGGCGGCGCACATCGGCAGGGCTTTGAATGGTGGGGAGCAAGGGGGTGGTCATGGTTAGAACCTATTCGTGAATAAGATAGCCCTGCGCCGGGGTTCCACAGGCCGCAGGCGTAGGAGCAGACCGCGCCGTGGTGTACATCACCACAAGCGGGATGCGACACCCGCCTGTGGCCTGTGGGGCCCCGGCCCGAAGGGTTGTGACGACAAAGCACGTCTGCGGCGTTGCAACCCTTGCCCAGGGGAAGACCCTGGGCTGCGGCTTACGCCTTGCATCCATCGCTTTGTCGTCACAACGCAGGGCTATCTTATTCACGAATAGGTTCTAACCATGACCACCCCCTTGCTCCCCACCATTCAAAGCCCTGCCGATGTGCGCCGCCTCTCGGGTTTTGAATTACGCCAGTTGGCCCAAGAGC
>JBJTHI010000283.1:0-1479 GCA_046094425.1 Burkholderiales bacterium
GGCGCCAAACGCACAAACGGGCTGGGGGGCTGACGCACTGCTGTGGCAGGCGATGGCCAAAGAGAACATGGTGCGAGCGTGGAAGCGCGTGAAGGCCAATAAAGGGAGCGCAGGAGTCGATGGGCGCACGGTGCAAGCCACCGGACAATACCTCAAGACCGCGTGGCCCGAGATCCGCAAGCGGGTACTCGACGGCAGCTATCGGCCCAATCCGGTGCGGCGCGTCTGTATCCCAAAGCCGGGAGGAGGAACGCGCGAGTTGGGAATACCGACGGTGCTAGACAGACTGATTCAGCAAGCGCTGCTGCAAGTACTGCAACCGCTGATTGATCCGACGCTGAGCGAGCATAGCCATGGCTTTCGGCCAGGGCGAAGTGCGCACGGCGCGGTGCTACAGGCGCAGCGGTACGTGCAGGCTGGCCTTGGGATTGTGGTGGACGTGGACTTGGAGAAGTTCTTTGACCACGTCAATCACGACATTCTGATGGATCGACTGGCCAAACGGATAGCGGACAAACGGGTGCTCAAGCTGATACGGCTGTACCTGCAAGCGGGCATCCTGGGGCAAGACGATGGGGGAGTGCGACACGAGGGAACGCCGCAAGGCGGGCCATTGAGTCCACTGCTGGCCAACGTGCTGCTCGACGAAGTGGATCGGGAACTGGAGCGCAGGGGACATCGGTTCGTGCGTTACGCTGACGACTGCAACGTATACGTCAGGAGCCAGCGGGCGGGAGAGCGGGTATTGCAAGCCCTGCGCAAATGCTATGCAAAGTTGGCGCTCAAGGTCAACGAAGCCAAAACTGCGGTGGGGCCAGTGCGAGGGCGCAAGTTCCTGGGCTACTGTTTCTGGTTTACCTCAAAAGGGGAAGTCAGACGGGCAGTGGCTACGCAGGCTTTAAACAAGATGCGCGCGCGCATACGCGAGCTGACGAGTCGCACCCGCGGGCGAAGCCTGATGCAAGTGGTGGACGATTTGCGTCGCTACGTGCCGGGCTGGCGAAACTACTTCATTCTTGCGCAGACACCACGGGTGCTGCGATCGCAGGATGAATGGGTTCGTCGCCGCCTGCGCATGTTGATGCTCAAGCAATGGAGGCGGGGCTCAACGATCTATCGTGAGCTGTGCCAACTGGGTGCCAGCCCAGAGCTGTCAGCACGCGTGGCGGGGGGTAGTGGCAGGTGGTGGCATCAAAGCAAGGACACCGTACATGGAGTACTGACGGTGGCGTACTTCGATGGCCTAGGCGTTCCGAAATTCTCATGACCTCAACTTCTCGAACCGCCCGGTGCGGACCCGCATGCCGGGTGGTGTGGGAGGGGACCGATCAGAAGGATCGGCCCCTATCCCGATTCTCTTGGGTCGCCAAGAGAAAGTGAGCAAAGAGAAGGCGACCCTGCTGTCTGCGTCCCTTCGCTTTGCTGCGGGAAACCTGTGGTGCTCGCAGCCGCAGCAGCCTGTCGGGTTTGGGGCGTCGA
>JBJTHI010000284.1:0-6397 GCA_046094425.1 Burkholderiales bacterium
GTTTTTTCTTGTCGGCTTCGTACTCTTGGTAGTTGCCGTCGAAGAATACCCATTTGGAGTCGCCTTCGCAGGCCAGGATGTGGGTGGCAATGCGATCCAAGAACCAGCGGTCGTGGCTGATGACCATGATGGAGCCGGCAAACTCCAAGAGTGCATCTTCCAGGGCCCGCAAAGTTTCTACGTCCAAGTCGTTGGACGGTTCGTCCAGCATCAACACATTGCCGCCCTGGGCCAAGGTTTTGGCCAAGTGCAAACGGCCCCGCTCACCGCCCGAGAGGCTGCCCACGAGTTTTTGCTGGTCGTTGCCTTTGAAGTTGAAGCGGCCAATATAGGCGCGTGAGGGCATCACAAACTTGCCCACCACAATGTTGTCCAGCCCACCCGACACATCTTGCCAAACAGTTTTCTCAGCCTCCAGCGATTCGCGGCTTTGATCCACAAAGGCCATCTTCACCGTGGGCCCAATCTTTACCGTACCACTGTCGGGTTTTTCTTGGCCCGCAATCATGCGGAACAGCGTGGACTTACCGGCCCCGTTCGGGCCAATGATGCCCACGATGGCACCGGCGGGCACTTTGAAGCTCAAATCGTCAATGAGCACCCGGTCGCCGAAACTTTTGGTCACGCCCTCAAACTCGATCACCTCGTGGCCCAGCCGGTCGGCCACGGGAATGAAAATTTCATTCGTCTCGTTGCGTTTTTGGTAGTCCACATCAGACAACTCTTCAAAGCGCGCCAAACGCGCCTTGCTCTTGGCTTGGCGACCTTTGGGGTTTTGGCGCACCCATTCCAATTCCTTTTTCATGGCCTTGGCGCGCGCGTCCTCGGACTTTTGTTCTTGCTCCAGGCGGTTTTCTTTTTGCTCCAGCCAGGTGGAGTAATTGCCCTTCCACGGAATGCCCGAGCCACGGTCGAGTTCCAAAATCCACTCGGCGGCGTTATCAAGGAAGTAGCGGTCGTGGGTAATGGCCACCACGGTGCCTGAGAAACGGCTCAAGAATTGCTCTAGCCAATCGACCGACTCGGCATCCAAGTGGTTGGTAGGCTCGTCCAAGAGCAACATGTCAGGTTTAGACAGCAACAAGCGGCACAAGGCCACACGGCGCTTTTCACCGCCCGAGAGTTTTCCGATCACAGCATCCCAGGGGGGCAGACGCAGGGCATCAGCGGCCAGTTCTAACTGCAAATCGGTGTTCTCTGAACCTGCGGCGGAGATGATGGCTTCCAGTTCGGCCTGTTCGGCAGCGAGTTTGTCGAAGTCGGCGTTTTCGTCGGCGTATTCGGCATACACCTCTTCCAACCGCTTCTTGGCAGCCAGAACGCCGCCTATGCCTTCTTCCACCGCTTCACGCACGGTTTGATCGGGCTGCATCACCGGCTCTTGCGGCAAATAACCAATCTTGATGCCCGGCATGGGCGTGGCCTCGCCCTCAATCTCTTTGTCCACCCCCGCCATGATCTTGAGCAAGGTGCTCTTGCCCGAGCCATTGAGCCCCAGCATGCCGATCTTGGCGCCAGGGAAAAAGCTGAGGGAAATGTTCTTGAGGATTTGACGCTTGGGCGGCACGATTTTGCCGACGCGGTTCATGGTGAAGACGTACTGGGCCATGGGGAGTATGAGATCTCGTAGTGAAACTGGTGCCACCAAAGAGGCGGATCAAAGAAGCGTTATTGTCGCCGCAGCCAAGTCGCCGACACGCTACTCCCCCACCAACCCATGTCGAATGGCATATACCGTCATCTCGGAATTGTTCGACAGCCCCAGCTTTTCCAGCACCCGAGCACGGTACACACTGACGGTTTTGGGGGAGAGGGTGAGCTCGTCGGCAATGTCGGAGAGGCGTTTGCCCGAGGCGATCATGACCAAGGTTTGCAGCTCGCGGTCTGAGAGTTTTTCGTGGGCGTTTTCCTGCACCGGGGTGGTGAGGCTTTCAACCAGCATTTGCGCAATTTCCGGCGTGACGTATTTGCGGCCTTGCGACACCGTGCGCACCGCCGTGACCAAGAGCGCTGGATCGCCGCCTTTGTTCACATAACCAAAGGCCCCAGCCCGCAGCGCACGAATGGCGTACTGCTCCTCGGGGTACATGGACACCACCAGCACCTTCATGGTGCTGCCTTCATCCTTGAGCACATGCAGCACATCCAGGCCGCTGCGGCCAGGCATGTTGATGTCCAGCACCAACACATCACAGCTTGCCGTGCGCAAGAGTGAACGCAGTTCGCTGTAGTCGCCCGCTTCGCCCACAACCTCAATGTCGGGCGCGTCTGAGAGCGTGTCGCGTATGCCGCGCCGGATCAGGGCGTGGTCGTCGCAGAGAATGACTCGGATCGTCATAAGCTACCCCAACCCGTGGGGTCGTTATCTGTATGAGAAGAAGGCAATTCTGGATCAAGTCCACCCCGCCCTCCATCAATGAATTCACTGCGAACAGCGGTTAAGCCGGTGGGCAGAGGCACAGACAAAATCAAGGTGGTGCCCTGTTGGCCCGCCGCGCTGCTGTCTTGGTGGCTGCTCAAATCTACCCAGCCACCCACGGTGCGGGCGCGTTCGTGCAGGCCACGGATGCCAAAGGAGCGCACTTTTTCCAGATCAAGGTTGGACAAACCCTTGCCGTTGTCGCTGATTTCCAAGGACAACACGCCGCCGGCCAAGGACAAATCAATTTCCACCTTGGTCGCCTGTGCATGTTTGGACACATTGGTGAGCGCCTCTTGGGCGGTGCGGTAGGCCACCAGGGGCACGCCCGTGGGCAGATCGGGCATGTGGCTGGGCACACGCAGCACGCAGGCAATACCGGTGCGGGGTTCAAACCGCGCGGCCATCCACTGCAAAGCCGCGACCAAGCCTTGTTCGAGTATGGCCGGACGCAGGTTGTGCATGATGCGTTGGCTGGCTTCTATGGCCGAAGTCACCGTTTCCAGGGCAGAGTTCACCCGCTCTAGCACCTCGGGGTCGTTGCTGCGGCGGGCCATCCAGGCCAAATCAAACTTGAGCGCGGTGAGTGAGCCCCCTACGTCGTCGTGAATCTCCCTGGCAATGGCAGCGCGCTCTTGTTCCACACTGGTTTGTAAGTGCTGTGCCAGTTCATGCAGCCGCTGTTTGGATGCGCCCAGCTCCAAATCGGCCAATTGCCGGGCGCGGCGGGTGCGGCTGGCTTCCACCGCATGCAGTACCGCAGGGGCCAGGCGCGAGAGGTTGTTTTTCAGCAAATAGTCGCTGGCCCCGTTGCGCATGGCTTCCACGGCCGTGTCTTCGCCTATCTCGCCCGATACCAATATGAAGGGCAGGTCTTTGCCGCTGACTTTGAGCAAGTCCAGGGCCACCAGGCCGGAAAAGCCGGGCAGGTTGTAGTCGGACAGGATCACATCCCACTCCTGCTCGAGGGCTTGCAAAAAGTCAGCCTCGGTTTCCACCCGAATCACGGCCAAAGGCACACCGGCGCGGCGCATGTGAGCGAGCATCAACTCATGGTCGAGCTCAGAGTCTTCCAGGTGGAGCAAGCGCAGCGTCTCGCGCGAAGTGGGTGTCATAGCTGCGAGTATGCCGCGCTTGGGGAACAAAGCCCCAGCGAGCTGGCTATCCAGAGAAATAGACCGTCTTTTTGGCAGTCATCACCCTAATGTTGGAGAACAGTCTGCCGAAAATGCCTCACATGGGCAAGAAAACCGGTGTGATCTGTGAGGGCCGCATGCCACACCCCCCTCTTGCAAAGAACGATACGACCATCGTGGAGCACGACGTTAATGAACGAAGCCCCCGCCCAAATTGAAGCTGGCTTCCTGCCGCTGCAGGCGGCTGCGGATTTGCAGGATCACCTGATGACGGCGACCAATGATTTGGAACGCCTGCAGACCCTGCTGTCCGATGCTTGCGTGGTGCTGTTTGCTGGCTTCCAAGGGGCCAGCGAACAAATCCAGAAGATGAGCGCCTCGAATCCAGACCCCAAGGGTGATGTCAGCCGCGCGATTGCCTACCTGGGAACCGCCGTCACCGCTTTGCAATTTCAAGACATGGCCTCGCAACTGATTACCCATACCAACAAGCGCCTGCGCAGTTGTGCAGACACCTTGGCGCGGGAAACCTTTGGCGAGGACGAGGAGGGTAAAGCGGTGGTGGAGATGCCGCCGCTGCGCCCCAACCCTGTCACCCAAGCCGAGATGGACGTTGGATCCATTGAGTTGTTTTAACCCCTGACCTTCACTTTCATTCACTAGAGACCCCCGGAGAACGTTATGCATTCAATACTCGCTGTGGACGACTCAGCCTCCATGCGTCAAATGGTGACCTTCACTCTCAAGAGTGCGGGCTACAACGTGGTGGAAGCGGTAGACGGTCAGGACGCCTGGGAGAAATCTTCCAGCCGCGACTTCGACCTGGTGCTGACCGACCAAAACATGCCCCGCATGGACGGCATCAGCCTGACCAAGAAGTTACGGGACAACCCGAAATTCAAGGCCACGCCGATTTTGATTCTGACCACCGAGTCCAGCGATCAAATGAAGCTGGCTGGGCGCGCCGCCGGTGCCACCGGTTGGCTTGTCAAGCCCTTCGATCCAGCCAAGCTGCTCGAAGTGATTAAGAAAGTGGTTCGCTAGAACGCTGTTGCGGCGTTCAGCGAACTCAAGCCAGTCAGCAAGTCAAGCACGCAAGCAAACAGGAGAGCGCCATGGGCGAGATGACGTCTGAAGGTTCCAACCTCAGCGCAGGCATTGATCTGAGCCAGTTCTACCAAGTCTTCTTTGAAGAAGCCGGTGAGAACCTGGATCGGATGGAACAGCAACTGCTGGAAATTGATATTGAAGCGGCCGACGATGAAGAGTTGAACTCCATCTTCCGCTGCGCCCACTCCGTCAAAGGCGGCGCCGCCACGTTTGGTTTCAACGATGTGGCCGAGCTGACGCACCAGATGGAAACCTTGCTGGACAAACTGCGCCGCCACGAGTTGCAACCCACCTCCGTCATGGTGGATGTGTTGCTGCAGTCAGGCGACGCGCTCAAGGCCCAACTGGCACGCCATCAAGAAGGCGGTGCGGGCCCGGAAATTGACACCACTGAATTGCTGTTTGCCATTGGCGCCATGGTGGCCGGCGAAGCGCCTCCACCCGTGGTGGCTGCTGCTCCCGCGCCCGCGCCCGCGCCCAAGAAAGCACCCACTCCCACAGCAGCAAGCCCTGCGGCTGTGGATCCCGCCAACCATGCACGGGCTTTAGAGCTGCGCGTGGGGCCACTGACTGATTTGTCGCTGGCCGACAACCTGGTCGAGTTGTTCAAAGAAATTGTCGACCTCGGAACGATCGAGCCCCTGGACGGCGGTAAATCCTCGGACGGCATGCGCCGTTTCAAAATCATCACCAACAGCAGCGATGCTGATTTGATGGACTTGTTCACCTTCCATGTGGCACGTGAGCACGTCGCATTGATGCCCATGAGCACCGGGTTTGGGTTCCATGAGGGAGCCCCCGGCGCACCCGTGGAGTCTGCGGAAGAAAAAGCGGAAGTCGGTTACGGCTTCTTTGACGATGCTCCCGGCGCGCCCGGCTCACCCCCGGTGAGTGCCACTGAAACAAACAACAGCAGCCCAGCCCCCGCTGCCACACCGGCCGCCGTTGTTGCCAAGCCGCGTGCTGAGAAGACCGCCGCCACGCCCGAAGCCGCCACCTTGCGGGTGTCGGTGGAAAAAGTGGACCAACTCATCAACTTGGTGGGCGAGCTTGTGATCACCCAAGCCATGCTGGCGCAAAACAGCAAGAACATTGACACCGGCCTGTACCAACAACTGGTAGCTGGCCTGGCCGACCTGGATCGCAACACCCGCGACTTGCAAGAGTCGGTGATGTCGATTCGCATGATCCCCATGTCCATGGTGTTCAGCCGCTTCCCGCGCATGTTGCGCGACCTGGCCGCCAAGCTCGGCAAGAAGGTTGACTTTGTGACCCAGGGTGAAGCCACCGAATTGGACAAAGGTTTGGTGGAAAAAATCACCGACCCCCTCACCCACCTGGTGCGCAACAGTTGCGACCACGGCATTGAAATGCCGGCCGACCGCTTGGCCAAAGGCAAGCCAGAGAACGGCACCATCACCTTGTCGGCCTCGCACCAAGGCGGCTCCATCGTGATTGAAGTGAAAGACGATGGACGCGGCCTGTCGCGCGAAAAACTCATCAAGAAGGCCCGTGAAAAAGGCATTGATGCGCCCGACAGCATGAGCGACAAGGAAGCCTGGGATTTGATTTTTGCCCCCGGCTTCTCCACCGCCGATGTGGTGACCGACGTCTCTGGGCGCGGTGTCGGCATGGACGTGGTGAAGAAAAACATCGCCTCGCTGGGCGGCACGGTGGACATTGATTCCGCCGAAGGCTACGGCATGCGTGTGAGCGTGCGCCTGCCACTGAC
>JBJTHI010000285.1:0-7290 GCA_046094425.1 Burkholderiales bacterium
GCGTTTATCTGCCGCGCCACCCAGCCCTGAATCTGCGCAGGTGCACATCGCGGCAGGTAAACCGTGTTGAACTGAACCATGGCGCAGGTGGTGGCGGGTCGGCGGGTGGCTAAAGGGGATTGGATCGAATCGCATCCCAGGTAGGCGTTGATTATGGCCGCACGTTGTGCCTTTGAACCTCGGAACAGCCCTGATGTGCGGGCCTCGTTGTCGCTGTTTTCGGTGATGACACGACCCCCAGCCACTCGGGCGCTGACTTTGCATGGCAACGCGCCACTTGGGCGCAGGCCATCTCCCCACCGTGCCCGTGCTGGTGCTGCGGCGGTAAGTTGTCGTTGATGAGGACGGTGACGATGATGGTGTGGTGCATCTGGGTGTGCTTGTTTCTCACCCCACCTCAGCCCACGGCGGCCCGGTGGCTTGCGGGAGGTTTGGAATGTTGCACCCCGGCTGCGGCAAGCGCTTGACCCCAGGCTTCGTTTGCACCACGTGCAGCGGCCCATGGCACTTGGGGCAGGTGTGGGTTTGGATGTTCGCTACGCGGGCCATGAAGGCCTGGGCAGACTCTTGGGCTTGTGGATTGGGTGCGGGCTGTTGCAGGGCGCTTCTTGCCTTTGCAAGCTGGGTCTTCTTGCAACCGTTGGCCAGCACGCCATAGTGACGAATGCGCTGGATGCCACCAGGCAGGATGTGCAGCATGAAGCGGCGTATGAATTCGTCAATGGGCAAGCGCATCTGGCGTTTACCGCCTGCATCATCCGCGCGCACGGTAAAGACGACCTGATCGTCTGCCGTGATGGCACGGATGCGTTCGTTGCCAATGGCGGTGCGGTGGGTGTAGCGGCTCAGGTAGGCCAACACCTGGGCCGGCCCGCCCAGCGGCGTCTTGGCATACACCACCCAGGGGTGTTGGTGCAGGGCCTTGCGCCCTGCGGGTGTGAGGTTGTTGTCTACCGGTGCTTGTTCGGTGCCTGCCAGTGCCCTCAGCGCGGCCATGAATTTGCCTGCGAAGACTTTGGACAGCGCGTGCACGGGGAAGAGGAAGTCGGGTTGGCGCACGGGGGCATGCCACTGGCCTTCGGATCCGAGCACACCGCAGGCCATCACGGCATGCAGGTGCAGGTGTTGGCGCAGGTCTTGGCTCCAGGTGTGCAGCACCAGGCTGAAGGCGGCTTGGCCGTCGGGCTCTCCCATCCAGCGTGCATTGGCTGCAAAGTCCTGGAGCGTTTGGGCCACGCTGGCAAACAGGGTTTGAATCACCCATTGGGGATTGGCGCGGTACAGGCTGTTGAGTTCATGCGGCAGGGTGAAGACGAGGTGGGCATAAGGCACCTGCAGCACCTCAGCCAAGCGGCCTTGCAGCCAGGCGTCTTTGGCGCGGGCACCGCACTGGGGGCAGTGCCGGTTGCGGCAGGAGTGGTAGTGCCAGTGCTGGTGACCGCAGGCAGCGCAGCCCAGTTGCTGGCCACCAAGCAGCGGTGTGCGGCAGGCGCAGATACCCCGCCAGGCACGCTCTTGAGGCGTGCTCAGCGCATGCGTGCGCAGGTAGGCTGCGCCGCCACGGCGCAGCACCTCGGCCAAAGTAGCCACCACAGCGGGCTCAGTGGTGGGGCTGAGCGTGTGTCTTGGCGCGTGGCTGAGGGCGTGACTGTGCGCGTGACTGTGGCGAACCAGAGCGCGGGTCAGGCAATGCCGCCAGCAAGTCCAGCGGGTCAATGCCCTGGGGCGCACGGAACTGTGGGCTGATCAGGTGCAGATAGCGCCGGGTGGTCTCCAAGTGGCCGTGGCCGAGCAAACTGCCGATGGTGTGCAAGTCCACCCCGCACTCCAGCAAATGGGTGGCACAGCAGTGGCGCAGGGTGTGGGTGGAGCCAAGCTTGTGGATCTGGGCGGCGGCTTTGGCGGCTTGGTAGTGGCGTTGCACGCCGCACTCGCTTAAGGGAGCATGGGTGCGGGTGTTGAAGAACAACCAGTCCGGCTCATGGCGGTGGCATTGGAATCGCTTGCAATGTTCGCGCAGCAAGATCAGAAGCAGGGGGCTGAGCAAGGTGTAGCGGTCGGCGCTGCCTTTGCCTTGGACCACGCGCAGGCACATGCGGTCGGGGTGGCTGTCGATGTCGCGCACGCGCAGATGGCAGCCTTCACGGATGCGCAAGCCACTGGCATACAGCACTTGCAGCAGCATGCGCACCATGGGGTGGTGGCAAGCGGCAAAGAGGGCCGCGATTTGCGAGCGGGCCAGCAGTTCGGGCTGCTTCTGGGGCGTGCGGGCCACGGGCGGCAGCATGCGCGCGCCTTCATCGGGGCGCTCCAGCACATGGGTGAACAAGAAGCGGCTGGCTGCGGCTACATGGTTGACGGTGGAATAAGAGCGCTTCAAATCCTTGATCAAGTGCAGCATGTAGCCCTCGATCTGTGCCGCATCGAGCAAAGCCGGGCTGCGGCCAAAGTAGCGCGCCATGCGGGCCAGCGTATCCACATAAGCCTCTTGGGTGCGCAGCGCCAAGCCGCGCACGATCATGGCGTCGAGCATCTTTTGTCGCAAGGGGGTCATGAATATCTCCTTCAAACCGGGGAACATTCCCCAGATCGAAGGGTTGACCTGCTTGCCTTCCCAGACAAGTACCCACCCAAAGGAAAACGCGGTGGCTCCCCTTGCCGGGAGGCCACCGCGTCAGCGGTTTAGTTCAACCGCGTTTTGGCCGTGAAACTGCACTATTTCATGGGAGCCTGACGCTGGAACTGGAGAAGAAGACTGGGTGGGCATGAAAGTGAAATGAGTTTGAGCAAAGCGCGCGATTTTGCACGGCGAAACTGCGTCCATTGTCTCAGCCCGCCTAAGATGCGGGCTTTCGAGTACAGAAACCTCCCCCATGGCACTCAAAGCCACCATTTTCAAAGCCCAGCTTCAAATCGCCGACATGGATCGCCACGTCTACATGGATCATCCTGTCACCCTGGCGCGCCACCCTTCAGAAACCGACGAGCGCATGATGATTCGGCTGCTGGCCTTGGCGCTGAACCTGCGCGCCGACGCCAACCAAGGCCAACTGGAAATGGCCAAAGGCATGTGGGAACCCGATGAACCCGACCTGTGGGAGAAAGATTTAACCGGCCAAATCAAACACTGGATCGACGTGGGTCAGCCCGACGACAAGCGGCTGCTCAAAGCCTGCCCGCGCGCCGACAAGGTCAGTGTCTACAGCTTCAGCCACAGCACACCAGTGTGGTGGAAGGGCTTGGAGACCAAAATCACCCGCGCTGAGAACCTGAATGTGTGGCAAATTCCAGCCGATCAATCGCAGGCCCTGGCCGGCTTGGCGCAGCGTGGCATGCAGTTGCAAGTGACGGTGCAAGATGGGCAAGTGTGGTTGGGTGATGGTCAAACCTCGGTAGAAATTCAAACTGTCGCATTACGTCGCAGCGTGTCTTGAAACTTCGATGCAAAAGCAGTCCACCATGAGTACAGACGTCATTCACAACACCACCCAATCTCGGTTTGAACTGGAACGCGAGGGCCATGTCTGCGTGGCCGACTACCACCTGGACGCGGGTGTCATGCACCTCACCCACACCTGGGTTGATCCCTCGCTGCAAGGTCAAGGCATCGCCGCCGCCTTGGTTCAAGCCGCCCTCGCCCACGCGCGCCAGCAGGAGTCGCGCGTCAACCCAGCATGCTCCTATGTCAAAACCTATATGCAACGCCATCCCGATACCCAGGACTTGTTGGCGTGAGCAACGATTTGACTCACCGCGGAATGGTGGCTGTGCTGGACATGGAAGCCTCGGGCTTTGGCAAGAACAGCTACCCGATTGAAGTGGGTTATGTGCTGGCCGACGGCAGCAGCTTTTGCACCTTGATAAAGCCTGAGCCGGACTGGACGCACTGGGACGAACAAGCCGAGCAAACCCATCACATCAGCCGCATCATTGCGCAGCAACACGGACAAGACGCCCGCACCGTGGCGCAAAAACTCAATACCGCTTTGGCCGGTTTGACGCTGTACAGCGACGGCTGGGCCAACGACTACAGTTGGCTGGGCAAGTTGTTTGACACGGCGGATCTTTCACCGCACTTCAAACTCGACAACCTGCGTAGCTTGTTGACCGACGAAGAGGCGCAGCGCTGGCATGCGGTCAAGCAGGAAGTAGCCCAGGAAGCGGGCCTAGATCGACACCGCGCCAGTGCCGATGCAAAACTGCTGCAATTGACGCTGATGCGGCTTAAACGTGGCTGACGCCAAAGCGCAGCGTGCCAGCGACTTCACCACAAACGTCAGCGACCGCCCCCGTAAACATCTTGCGCCGGTTGCTCGCGCCTTGCGCGAACCTCTGCGCATTGGGGGTGAGAAGCAAATTTCCCACTGTTGCACTGACGCTCGATACATTGAACAAGTGCCAGGAAAACGCGGCTACCGCAGGCCTCTGATGGGGAGTGTGGGCCCTCCTCACGCGCCGCAGCCGGTGTTGGGGTCTGGGTGCGAGGTTTAACGGGTTCAGCCGCAGGCACGGGAGGCCACAGGGGCGAGCCTGCGGGACGCTGGTTCGCCGCGGCGGGCGCTTCGACAGGCCTTGGGGCCTCATTGCCAGTCGAGGTCGGACGGGTTAAGACGATTCGCGGTGTGGCCGAGTTGTTCGTATTGCTCGTGGTCGTTGTGTTCTCCACAGTACGCGGCTCAACACGCGCTGTCGCCGGAGCTTCTCGTTTTTCGGTGACAGGCGAGGCTTTCGTTGCCGCAGCCACCGGAGTTGGAGTGGGCGTTGGTACAGTGACCGGCGCAGCAGCAACCGGGTTGGGTTTCTCCGTGCTCGGCGTCTCTTTGTTTACCGCTACTGGCGTTTCAGTGGGCGTTGGGGTGGCGGCAACAGCAGGCACAGGCGCCACCACAGGCACCACTGCCGTCGGCGCACTGACACTCGGCACCTGCGATTGGCCTGCGGCTGTCGGATTGGCCGCAGTTAAATCACTGTCCTGACCAGAGCCATTCCACCACCAAGCGACTACGGCAAAAACCAACAACAACGCAGGAATGGCCACCGGCCAAGCCCCCATGCCGGAACGCCCAGCAGCGGGTTCTGTGGTGGCAATGGGTGACAAGGCGCGTGGCTTCTTGGCGGGCTCTGCCACTGACCCCATCACCGCTAATGGGCGTACTTCGTGCTTGGTGGGTGCAGTGCCCACTGCGGCGCGTTCAGCACCCCCATTTGTTTTGAAAGGTGCAGTGGGGTCACCCAAAACTTGGGCTGGAGGTGACCATGGCGCGGACGGCGCAACGTTCGCAGGTACGGGTGCGGCCGCCACGATTTCAGGGCCTTGCGCAGCACGAGGCAAACCCGCAGGTGCGACACCCGAGCCCTGGCCCGAACGCTGCAACATGGTCGGTTCATCCACGGGTAAAGCCGTTGCCATGGGCACATCAGCGGAGGCATGAAGAACAGGGTCGGCCGCGGTTTTAACGTAGGGATCAATGGCCAGCGTGATGGTCGACGCTTGACGCGCCACGGTGGGTGGCGTGGTTTTGCCGTCCAAGGCGTCACGAAACTCCGCCACCGATTGCGGGCGGTCCTGTGGCCGCACGGCCAGCGCCCAATCCACCGCCGCCAGGAAGGTGGACGACACACCGGGCACGGTCAAATGGGCGAGCACCTCGCTGTGGTCTTCAATGGTGCGTGCAGTAGCGGGCGGTGGCGGAACCCCTTTGATAAGGTAATGAATGGCCGCACCTAGAGCGTAAATGTCCGTCCAAGCCCCTTGCCGCAAGGTCACCGACTCGGCGTATTGCTCAATGGGCGCGTAACTGGGCTTCAGGATGGCAGTGAAGGTTTGGGTGCGGTCGCCAATGGCACGGCGGGCAGCGCCAAAGTCCAGCAACACGGCTTGACTGCCATCGTGAGGCAACAAGATATTGTCCGGCGCAATGTCGCGGTGATAGACCGCTTCGCGGTGCAACAACTCCAGCGCTTCGAGCAAGGGGTTGATGGTTTGCCGCATCCAAGTCTCATCGGGCGGCCCCGCCATGGCACGCCGGGATTCTCTCAGGGTGCGACCCTGCAAAAACGGCATCACCATGTAGGCGGTGTTGTTGGCCTCCCAAAAGCGATACACCTTGACCAAAGATCGGTGGTCGAACCGGGCCAGCAAACGCGCTTCGTTCACAAACGAGCGCAGACCCAGAGCGAAGGTCTCCATGTGCGACCCCGAGCGCAGCGACACCTGGGCACTGGGCCCACGCGCGGCCAACTGCCCGGGCATGTACTCTTTCAACGCCACATCACGATCCAGTGAATGGTCGCGGGCCAAATAAACAATGCCAAAACCGCCCACACCCACGACACGCAAAATCTCCAGCTCACCAAAACGTGTTCCGGCGGGCAGGGCGTCGTGCTCGTCTACGGCAGGCGAAGCAGGCGCGGGAGCGGCAGAGGACAAACTTGACATCGAAGTACGGAGGGCAGCCAGACGGTTATTGTCGCTGTGGAATGCGTCAATTCGGTGGCCTCAGCCTCCGGTTTTGTCACAGCCAGTTTCCTTGTTGGCGATACGACAGTGTGCCCGCTGGTCGCGCATTTGCACAGGGTTTTGAGTGTGTATTAGCCTCAAATCCCCATTCTTGGGGGGGATGTTTGTGACAGCCGTCGTCATTTGGAGGTCTCGCGCCAGGCTCTGGCCCGCCCCACCCAGTGGGCCAAAACCTGAACCAATTGATCCGGCTCGATGGGTTTGGACAAAAAGTCGTTCATCCCCACCGTCAAGGCTTCTTCGCGTTCGGACATCAAGACACCCGCGGTCAGCGCAATCACGGGCAGTTGTTCTGCTCCCCAGCGAACCCTCAAAACACGGGTGGCGTCTAGCCCACCCATGACCGGCATTTGCAAATCCATCAACACCGCGTCGAAGGGCTCTTGGGCACTTTCAACGGCGGCGACGCCCTGGGCCCCATGTTCCGCCACAGTGACTTCCACTCCCCATTGGCCCAGCATGGCCTCCACCACCAAGGTGTTCACCGGATTGTCTTCCACCACCAATACCCGGCTAGCGCGTAACCAACGGGCCGGGTCTTGGTCCGCCGACTCGTTCTCGAGCTGTGGATCGTTTTGCACCGACACCGTCGGCAAGGGAATGTCCAACCAAAAGGTGCTGCCTTCATCCAGTTGGCTGCGTGCGCCCACCTCGCCACCCATCAAATGCGCCAACTGGCGACAGATGCTCAAACCCAAACCCGTGCCACCGAAACGCCGGGTGGTGGAGCCATCGGCTTGGGTGAAGGGTTTGAACAACCGATCCAAGGC
>JBJTHI010000286.1:0-6923 GCA_046094425.1 Burkholderiales bacterium
GCCATCGAAAGCCCAGCTTGGAATTGCACTCGGTTCATCGTCATGGCTCACCTCCTGTTGCGATGGGCCTATCTTGCACGGCCACAAGCTCACCAGGTGAGCCTGTCACTCGTGTGGCTGAAATTTGTCACTAATCAGGTCTCCCCATGACCGACAACTTGATCTCTGTTCGCAGCGTCAGCAAAGATGTTTTCGACGCCACCGGCACCTTGACGATACTGCACGACATTGATTTTGAACTGGCCGCGCGCCAGTCCGTCGCCATCGTCGGCGCATCGGGGTCGGGCAAAAGTACCTTGCTCTCCATCATGGCGGGATTGGATACGCCCAGCCGTGGAACGGTTCAATTGCTGGGTCAGGATATGTTTGCCTTGGGTGAAGATGCCCGTGCCGCCTTGCGGGCCCAGCACATGGGGTTTGTCTTCCAGAGTTTTCAGTTGTTGTCCAACCTCACGGCGCTGGAGAACGTGATGTTGCCGCTGGAGCTGCAGGGCCGTGCAGATGCACAGGCTGCCGCCACCGAGATGCTGCGCCGCGTGGGTTTGGGTGAACGTTTGGGTCATCACCCGCGTGTGCTGTCCGGTGGTGAGCAGCAGCGTGTGGCCCTGGCACGTGCCTTTGTGGTGCGCCCGGCCGTGTTGTTGGCTGACGAGCCCACTGGTAGTTTGGACTTCGCCACCGGCGAGACCGTGATGACTTTGATGTTCGATCTGAACCGCGAGGTGGGCACCACTCTGGTTTTGGTGACCCACGACAGAGAAATCGCTCGCCGCTGCGACCGGCAGTTACGCATTGAAGCGGGTCGATTGGTGCCATAAAAAAAGCGGTGCTCGATGCACCGCTTCTTCATGGCGAAAAACGGCTGGCTCAGTTCTTGAACACGTAGTCGGTCTTCGCGCTTTCTCGCACTTTTTCTACGAATGCGCCGCGTTTTTGCTGCATCAGCCCTTGTTTGATGCGGTCTTTCACGTCGTCGAACTTCGGTGGTGTGGGGTCTCTTTTTTCTTCCAGTTTGATGAGGTGGTAACCGTATTGGGTTTTCACCGGTGCGCTGGTCAGCTCGCCCAATTTGAGTTTGGCCAGGGCTTGCGCGAACTCGGGCACCAGGCCGCTACCGGCCATGAAACCGAGGTCACCGCCGTTTTGGGCGGAGCCGGGGTCAATGGAGTTTTTCTTGGCCAAGTCTTCAAACTTACGACCGGCTTTGATTTGCTTGAGCAGGGACAAAGCCACTTTCTCTTCTTTTACCAAGATATGGCGCGCACGGTACTCCGGCTCGCCCCCTTGGGCAGCCACCATCTTGTCGAACTCGGCTTTGACATCGGCATCGGTCACCGGGTTCTTCGTCTGTTCGTCCATGAACAAGGCCTGCATGAGCAATTCGTTCTTAACTTGATTCACGCGAGCGATGTACTCTGGACTGCGCTCCAAGCCCCTTTTTTGCGCTTCTTGCACCATGATTTCTTCCATGACCAAACGGTCGCGCACCAACTTTTCTGTGTCAGGTCTGAGGGTTTGGCCCTGTGCGGCGGCGTCTGATTTGATGGCCGCCATGAAGGCGTCAAAACGTTCTTTGGGAACGGGCTTGCCATTAACAATGGCGATGTTTTGGGCCTGGGCCACCAGGGGGAGGGCCAGGGCGAAAAACAAGGCGGTCGTGGGCAGGAGTTTTTTGGTGAGCACGGTGTTCATCGATTCAAACATGAGGGCCTTTCAACCTGTTGCGGTTGTGTGAAGTAACAAAAAGAGGACAGCGCCGACTTCGACGCGTGGAATGTCAATTGGTTCAACGGCTATGGGGTGCCTCGGGCGAGAACCAATCACAGACTGGCGGGCTTTTCACCCGGAGCGCGTGCATCAATGGCCAGCGCGTGTATGCCTTGGCCCATCAGCTCGGAGAGCGAATCATAAACGAGGCGATGCCGGGCCAGCCGCGCCATGCCATGGAAACGATGGCTCACGATTTGCACGCTGAAGTGGCGTCCTTCCTTGGCCCCGGCATGTCCGGCGTGCAGGTGACTGTCGTCTTGCACCATGAGCTGCTCTGGGTTCAAGGCAGTTTGCAAACAGTCTTGTACGTGGGCTGAAGTCACAGTCATGTTTGTTTGGCCACGGCCTCAGAGGGTTCGGGTAACACGTGTTTGCTCATGTAAAAACCTTGGGCCACGGTGAATACGAGGGTGGCGCCTAAGCCCCCGTAGAACTTGATGTCGAGCCAGGTGTTTTCAGAGAAGTTGTAAGCGAAGTAAATGTTCAGCGCGCCTATTGCCATGAAAAACACCACCCAGGCCAGGTTCAACCGTTGCCAAACCAGGTCGGGCAGGCGAATTTGCTCACCCATCATTTTTTTCAACAAATTGGCACCGAACAGCAAGGGGCTTGCCCAAAACGCCAAGCCCATGGCCCAGTTGACGATGCTGAACTTCCATTTGATGAACGTGGGGTCATGAAACCAAATAGTGGCCCCGCCGAAAACAATGGCCAGCGCCAACACCACCCAGAGCATGGTCTCCACTTTGCGCCCGCGTGCCAGCAAATAAGACACTTGAAGGCCAGTCACCAAAATAATGACCACGGTGGCCAGCACCATGGGCGCTTCCTTGGGCCCCACCACGCCGCCTGAGACAATGCCGCCGAGGTATTGGGTGGCAAAACTGGAAGCCCATTCTTCGTGGGCTTTGGCGTACTTGTAGCTGCCGAAAAACATCAGCAGCGGTAGCAGGTCGAAAAATAACTTCATGGATTGAGTTGAATTTGACTAACAAAGCGGTGATTGTCACCTTCACGGACTTGGTTTGAAGTCCTCTTTGAAATCAATAGCGGCCGAGTTGATGCAAAAACGCTCGCCCGTAGGTGCGGGCCCGTCGTCAAACACATGGCCCAGGTGGGAGCCGCACTGGTTGCAGCGCACTTCCACGCGCACCATGCCGTGGCTTCGGTCGACGACACGTTCAATCACTTCGCTGTTGATGGGCTGCCAATAACTCGGCCAGCCACAACCGGCGTCGAATTTCGTGCCTGACTCAAACAAAGGTGTGCCGCAGCCCACGCAGTTGTAGTGGCCGGCTTGCCAGTGATCCCAATACTGGCCGGTGAATGCGCGTTCCGTGGCCGCCTCGCGGGTCACGGCGTACTGAATGGCGTTCAATTGCTCGCGCCAGGCTTGTTCAGTCTTGGAAACTGGATAGGTTTTTTCAGTTTTTGTCATGCGTGATGTCGTTCATGAAGAACAAGATACTTCAATTTGCTGGGCCCAGTCTGGGGGCAGGGCGGCATAGGCTGCTGCGTACGGTTGTTCGTCGTAAGGTTGGGCCAAAACCTGACGCAAACGATTGATTTCGCTAAAGTCACCAGCCACCGCTTGACGTATGGCGACTTCGGCCAAGTGGTTGCGTAGCACATAACGGGAGTTGTGGGCGTTCATGCGAAGGGCACGCTCGGTGTCCACGCTGTTTTCTTGCTGCAAACGTGTGGCGTACTGCTGCGCCCAAGCGGCCAAGCGGGTGCGGTCTAAAAAGTGGTCTTGCAGTGTGCCAGTCGCTGCGGTTTCGCTGTTGAACTGCGCCAGCAAGCGCCAAGCCAAGGTGAAATCAACTCGGTTCTGCGCCAGTAAAGCCAGCCAATCCTCGGCCAGGGCTTGGTCTTCGGGGCGCTGTGTTTGCAACCCAAGTTTGGCGCGCCACTGTTTTTGCATGGCGGCGGGAAAGTCGGTTTTGTAAGTTTCCAGCGCCGCGATGGCCTGATCGCTGTCGCCAATCAAGGGCAGCAGGGCCTGGCCCAGCGCATACAAATTCCACAGCGCGATTTGCGGTTGTTGGTTGTAGGCGTAGCGGCCTTGCGTGTCGGAATGGTTGCAAATGTGGCCGGGCACATAAGCATCCAAGAAGCCGAAAGGCCCGTAGTCCAAGGTTAGGCCCAGGATAGACATGTTGTCGGTGTTCATCACACCATGGCAAAAACCAACGGCCTGCCACTGGGCCATCAAACTTGCTGTGCGGTGCACTACTTCTTGCAACATGGCGGCGTAGGGGTTGGGCGCGGCTGTGCAATCGGGGTAGAAATGCTCGATCACAAAATCGGCCAACTGTTTCAGCTCGACATGCGGGTGCTCCTGGGGCTCGCTGTAAGAAAAATGTTCGAAATGGCCGAAACGAATAAAACTACTGGCCACCCGCGTCACCACGGCGGCGGTTTCCATGGTTTCACGGCGTACCGGCAAGGCAGAGCCCGTGATGCAAAGCGCACGTGTGGTGGGAATACCCAGACCCGCCATCGCTTCTGAGCACAAAAACTCGCGGATGGAAGAGCGCAGAACTGCACGGCCGTCGCCCATGCGAGAGTAGGGGGTGAGGCCAGAGCCTTTGAGTTGCAACTCCAAGGGGCCATGAGGCGTATGCACTTCGCCCAAGTACAAAGCTCGCCCATCACCCAACTGACCGGCCCAGTGCCCAAACTGGTGGCCGCTGTACACACTGGCCAAGGGCCGCATGCCTGGCCAGACTGCTGCACCACTGAACACTTCCAGCGCGCCGCTGCTGCTTGTCCAATCAACAGGCCAACCCAATAAGTTGGCACACTCCGGGCTGGTCGCTACCCAATGTGGATTGGGCAAGCCCTGGGCCAGCAACTCGGTATAGAAAGTGCTGCCCAAGTTGGCAAAACGGTTGCTGAAATGCAGGTCGGGCGGAGAGGGTGGCGTTTGGGTATCGCTCATTGACGCAGTGTAGCCAGGCTGGAATAAGCCTTGGTGCTGTGCGGACAGTCAACAGGAACCGGCATCATCCTCGCAAGCCCTCTGCCCAAAGCCCTCGTCTTTGGCTACCGTTCAGGTACGGCGTATTTTTACCCGTGGAGGATTCGATGTTTCAGAACACTCGCAAGCACGGTTTGACATGGTTGTTGCTTCTGCTGGTAGCTGCGTTCCATGCAGTCGCTACAGCCCAAGCCCCTCTTCGCGGCCAGGTGGTGAAGCTGGCGTGGATAGACCCGCTGTCGGGTTTGATGGGGCCGGTAGGGGCGAATCAGCTCAAAACTTTTCAATTTGCGGCTGAAAAAACCAACCTCGGCAACCCCGCAGGGGTGCGGTTTGAACTGGTGACCTTTGACAACAAACTCAGTCCGGCAGAGAGTTTGAATGCCTTGAAAGCGGCCACCGACCAAGGCATACGTTACGTCGTGCAAGGCAATGGTTCGGCGGTGGCCGGGGCCTTGATTGACGCGGTGAACAAACACAACGAAAGAAACCCAGGCCAAGAGGTGCTGCTGCTGAACCACTCGGCGGTAGACCCTGACTTGACCAACAGCAAATGCAGTTATTGGCATTTCCGTTTTGATGCCGACACCTCGATGAAGATGGAGGTGATGACGAGTTATATGAAGGAACAGCCTGGACTGCGTTCTATCTACCTCATCAACCAAAACTACTCGCATGGCCAGCAAGTGGCGCGTTACGCCAAGGACATGTTGGCTCACAAGCGCCCGGATGTGAAGGTGGTGGGGGAAGACCTGCACCCCCTGGCCCAGGTGCGCGACTTCGCACCTTATGTGGCCAAAATCAAAGCCTCTGGGGCCGACGCCGTAATCACGGGCAACTGGGGATCGGATTTATCTTTGCTCATCAAGGCCGCGCAAGAAGCCAACTACACCGGTAAGTTCTACACCTACTACGCCAACGTCACCGGCACACCCACGGCTTTGGGCCGCAGCGGGGCGGGCCAGGTGTATTCCGTGGTTTACTCCCACTACAACATGGGCGGTCAGCCGCAAGAGTGGATGAACGAGTTCAAGGCTCGTTTCAACGACGACATGTACACCCACTCCATCTTGCATTTGTTCAGCGGTTTGACAGCGGCCATGCAGCAAGC
Source organism: Burkholderiales bacterium (assembly GCA_046094425.1). Classification (GTDB taxonomy): domain Bacteria; phylum Pseudomonadota; class Gammaproteobacteria; order Burkholderiales; family Burkholderiaceae_C; genus JANPCX01. The sequence goes on from JBJTHI010000286.1 coordinate 5,865, forward strand.
GCGTTCGACCGAGCCGCTCAAAGTGGCGGCTGCATTGTCGGGCCTGAAGTTCAATAGTTTTAATGGTGAAGTGGAAATGCGCCGCAGCGACCACCAGTTGCAGCAGCCGCTCTACATGCTGCTGTGGAATCCAACCACCGCCGCTCACCCCTACAGCCCTGAAAACACAGGCATGACTTTTGTGCCAACGCGCCGCTACGACGCCTATGTAGCCAGCACACCCACCAGTTGCCAGATGAAGCGACCGGGGTAGGGGTTCGGGACTGTTCCTGGGTCTGCTACAAACGCAGCCTCATGACTGCGACCCGCAATTGATGGAGCTGTTCCTTCTTTCCTTGCTCAATGGCCCGTCCTACGGCCTCTTGCTCTTCATGCTGGCCAGCGGCTTGACGCTGATATTTAGCATGATGGGGGTGCTGAACTTCGCCCACGCGTCGTTTTATATGCTGGGGGCTTATGTGGGCTATGCCGTCGCCCAGCAGGCCGGGTTTGTGCTGGCGTTGTTGCTGTCGCCGCTGCTGGTGGGTTTGCTCGGCGCGGTGTTTGAGCGGGTGGTGCTGCGCCGTGTACACCCTTTGGGCCATGTGCCCGAGCTGCTGGTGACCTTTGGCTTGGCTTATCTGATCTTGGAAGTGGTGCAGCTCATTTGGGGGCGTACCGCCGTGCCGTTTGCACCGCCACCGTGGTTGCAAGGGCCGGCGTTGACTTGGGCGCAAACGTCGCCAGGCGAGTGGCATTTTTTCTGGGGTGCAGCGCCGCAGGGCTGGTGTGCGGCTCAAGTTCACACGGTGTGCTCTACCTTCCCGGCCACCCGGGCCTTCGTGATGGGTACTTCAGTGTTCATGCTGCTGTTGATCTGGCTCTTGCTAACCACCTCACGTTTAGGACTGGTGGTGCGTGCGGCACTCACCCATCCGCAAATGGTGGAAGCCCTGGGGCACAACGTGCCGCGTGTCTTCATGGGGGTGTTTGGGGCGGGGTGTGCCCTGGCGGCGTTGGCGGGGGTGATTGGCGGCAGCACCTTTGTCACCGAACCAGCCATGGCGGCCAGTGTGGGGG
>JBJTHI010000287.1:0-13599 GCA_046094425.1 Burkholderiales bacterium
CTGTCATGACCTCAAACTCTCGAACCGCCTGGTGCGGACCCGCATGCCAGGTGGTGTGGCAGGGGTGCCTCCGATAATGGAGGCCCCCTATGCCGATCTGATCGCCACCGCGAGCCAAACGAGGCAAGAAAAAACCGCCGAGGCCATGACCTGGGCGGTTGCGTTGGGAAACAAAAACCGAATTACTTCAGCGTGGTTTCTTTGTACATCACGTGTTTACGCGCTTTGGGATCGAACTTCATGATTTCGATCTTTTCGGGCGTGGTCTTTTTGTTTTTGTCGGTCGTGTAGAAGTGACCGGTACCGGCTGAAGACTCCAGCTTGATTTTCTCGCGTCCACCTTTGGCCATTTTTCAGCTCCTCGAGTTCAGATTTCGCCGCGAGCACGCAGGTCGGCGACCACTTGCTCAATGCCGACTTTGTCGATCAAACGCAGCGCAGCGTTGGAGATGCGCAGGCGCACCCAGCGGTTTTCGGTTTCAAGCCAGAAGCGGCGGTACTGCAAATTGGGCAGGAACCGGCGTTTGGTTTTGTTGTTGGCGTGAGAAACATTGTTTCCCACCATCGGGCGCTTACCCGTTACTTGACAGACGCGTGCCATGACGCTTCTCCGTTCGACATCTGGTGTTTCAAAAAGCGGCCAACAGCTCAGGTCAATCTTGCTTGGGTTGGAGGCCGACAGCCGAGGCGATGCTTCTTAGGAAGGAGCTCTCGCTTTTGGCAAAGACAATGATTATAGCTGTTTTCCGTGGCCAAAATCAATGGTCAGCGTCCGCTGACCTACAAATCGCATCCGCAGCCCCTAACACTCCACGATGTTCACCGCCAGGCCGCCACGGGCGGTTTCCTTGTACTTACTCATCATGTCGGCCCCGGTTTCGCGCATGGTTTTGATGACTTTGTCCAGGCTGACGTGGTGGCTACCGTCGCCGTACAGGGCCATGCGTGCTGCGTTGATGGCCTTGACCGAAGCGATGGCATTACGTTCTATGCAGGGAATTTGCACCAGCCCGCCCACTGGGTCACAGGTCAGGCCCAAATGGTGTTCCATGCCGATTTCAGCGGCGTTTTCTACCTGGGCAGGGGTGCCGCCCAGCACGGCACACAGGGCTCCGGCGGCCATCGAGCAAGCCACACCCACCTCGCCTTGGCAGCCGACTTCCGCACCTGAGATGGAGGCGTTTTCTTTGTAGAGCAGGCCAATCGCGGCGGCGGTGAGCAAAAAATCCACCACGCCGCTGTTGCTTGCTGTTGGTGTGAAACGCACGTAGTAATGCAAGACGGCAGGGATGATGCCGGCCGCGCCGTTGGTGGGGGCGGTCACCACACGTCCACCGGCTGCGTTTTCTTCGTTCACCGCCAGGGCAAAGAGGTTGACCCAGTCCATCACTTGCAGTGGGTCACTGGTGGCCGCGTTGGAGCTGGCTTGCAAGCTGGCACGTAATGCCATCGCACGCCGTCTGACCTTAAAGCCACCGGGCAGTACACCGGCTGTGCTGCAACCACGTTCAACGCAGGCTTGCATCACCGCCCAAATGCGCAGCAAACCCGAATCAATCTCGGCATCACTGCGCCAATGGCGTTCGTTGGTTCGCATCACGGCGGCAATGCTGCATCTGTGTTGTTCTGTCAGAGCGAGCAATTCTGCGGCCGAGTGAAAAGGCAAGGGCAGCACGGTGCTGTCGGGGGCAATTTGTTTTTGGCGTGAGCCGTCAGCGGCCACTTCTTCGCTCACCACAAAACCACCGCCTACCGAGTAATAACAACGTGTGGCGAGCACCGTGCCGTTCGCATCCCACGCCGTCAAACGCATGCCATTGGCATGAAAGGGCAGACTTTCTCGGCGGTGAAAGACAAGGTCACGACTTTCGTTGAAAACAATTCCCCGCTGCCCCAACAGGGCCAGTTGATGCGACTGCCGAATGCGATCCAGCATGTCAGGGATTTGATCAACTTCTACCGTATCGGGTTCATGCCCGGCCAAACCCAGCAACACGGCGGTGTCGCTGCCATGCCCCTTGCCTGTGGCACCGAGTGATCCGTACAACTCGGCTTGCACACGCCCCGTTGCTTCAAGCAGGCCCTCATGGGCCAAGCGTGAAGCGAACAGCCGCGCTGCCCGCATCGGCCCGACGGTGTGCGAGCTGCTCGGCCCAATGCCGATTTTGAAGAGGTCAAAAACAGAAACAGCCATGAATTACTCGTAAGCCGACATCGGAACACAAGCGCAGAACAAATTGCGGTCGCCGTAGACGTTGTCCACCCGGCCCACCGGCACCCAGTATTTGCTGCGACGCAAGCTGGCCACAGGGTAAGCGGCTTGCTCACGGGTGTAGGCATGGGGCCACTGATCTGCCAACAAGGCTTCGGCGGTATGGGGTGCTGCTTTGAGCGGGTTGTCGGTCTGCGGCCAGTGCCCCTTCTCCACTTGGCGTATTTCTTCGCGGATGGCGATCATGGCGGCTATGAAACGATCCAACTCCACCAGCGGTTCGCTCTCTGTGGGCTCGACCATCAGGGTGCCCGCCACGGGGAAACTCAAGGTGGGCGCGTGGAAGCCGTAGTCGATCAGTCGTTTGGCCACGTCTTCAGCGCTGATGCCTTGGGCGCCGCCTGTGCTTTCTTTCAAGGGGCGCAAATCCAAAATGCACTCGTGAGCCACGCCACCGCCTTGCAGTTGGTTTGATCCGCCTGAGTAAAGCACGGGGTAGTGCGGTGCCAGTTTGGCGGCAATGTAGTTGGCGCTCAAGATGGCAATCTCGGTGGCCGATTGAAGGCCGTCCGCACCCATCATGCGGCAGTACATCCAACTGATGGGTAATACCGCTGCATTGCCCAGCGGTGCGGCTGAAATGGCGCCGACCTGGTGCACCGTGGCGGGTGACATCTCGGTTTGTTGGCCGCTCAGATAACTGCGGTGCGTGGGCAAATACGGCACCAAATCAGCCACCACGGCCACCGGCCCCACACCGGGGCCGCCGCCGCCGTGTGGAATACAGAAGGTTTTGTGCAGGTTCAAGTGGCTGACATCACCACCGAACTCACCCGGCGCGGCGACCCCCACCAAGGCATTCATATTGGCGCCATCCACATACACCCGGCCACCGTGCTGGTGTACCAAAGCGCACAGCTCTTTGACGCGGACTTCAAACACGCCGTGGGTGGAGGGGTAGGTGATCATCACTGCAGCGAGTTTGGCGCTGTGCAACTCGCATTTGGCGCGAAGATCATCCATGTCCACATTGCCTTGTGAATCGCACTTCACCACCACCACGGTCATGCCCACCATTTGGGCGGAAGCGGGGTTGGTGCCGTGAGCCGATTCGGGAATCAGGCAAACGTTGCGCTGCGCCTGGCCGCGTGCCTCGTGGTAGGCCTTGATCACCAGCAAACCCGCGTACTCGCCCTGTGAGCCTGCATTGGGCTGCAAGCTCACACCGCTGTAGCCTGTGGCTTGGCACAGCCAGGCTTCCAATTGCTGGCGCAGCAAGTCGTAGCCCTTCAATTGGTCTGCGGGGGCAAAGGGGTGAATGTGGGCGAACTCGGGCCAGGTGGTGGGAATCATCTCGCTCGTGGCATTGAGTTTCATGGTGCACGAGCCCAGCGGAATCATGCAGCGATCGAGCGCCAGGTCTTTGTCCGAGAGGCTGCGGATGTAACGCAGCATTTCGGTTTCGCTGTGATGGGTGTTGAACACCGGGTGGGTGAGGAAGGGGCTGGTGCGTGCTAAGTTGGCGGGCAGCAGGGTGGCCACGCCTTTCTCAAAGTCATCGAAACTCGGCAGCACCTGTCCCAAGCCAAACAGCTTCCACAGTGCGCGCACGTCGTCACGGGTGGTGGTTTCATCCAAGGTGATGCCCACCGATGTGCCGGATGCGCGGCGCAGGTTGTAGCCCTGCTCACGCGCGGCTTGCAACAAGGCCTCGGTGCCGCGCGAGGTGTTGACCTCCAGAGTGTCGAAGGCTTCTGCGTGGGCCAGCGTGCAACCCAGTTTTTGCAGTCCCTGAGCCAAGATGGTGGTGTAGCTGGCCACACGTTGTGCAATGCGTTTGAGTCCGGCAGCGCCGTGATAGACGGCGTACATGCTGGCGACCACGGCCGGTAGCACCTGGGCCGTGCAAATGTTGGAGGTGGCTTTCTCGCGGCGTATGTGCTGTTCACGGGTTTGCAGGGCCAGGCGGAAAGCGGGTTTGCCGTGAGCGTCCACACTCACACCCACCAAACGTCCCGGCATGGAACGTTTGAATTCATCGCGCGTGGCCATGTAAGCCGCATGCGGGCCACCATTGCCCATGGGCATGCCAAAACGCTGGGTATTACCCACCACAATGTCCGCGCCCAATTCGCCCGGGGGAGTGATCAAGGTTAAGGCGAGTAGGTCAGCCGCCATGATGACCAAACCGCCACGGGTTTTGTATTGGGCGATCCAGTCTTTGTAGTCGCGCACCTTTCCGTTCACGCCGGGGTACTGGAGCAGCACGGCGAAGCTGTCGTTTTGCAGCGCTTCTTCGCCCGAGCAAATGCGCACCTCTACTCCAAGCGGCTTGGCGCGGGTTTGAATCACTTCCAGGGTTTGCGGCAACACGTCGTCGGCGACATAAATCACCTGCGACTTGGTTTTGCCTACCCGCAGCGCCAGCGTCATGGCCTCGGCAGCGGAGGTCGCTTCATCCAGCATGGAAGCACCGGCAATCGGCATCGCTGTGAGTTCACACACCATGGTCTGAAAGTTCACCAAGGCTTCCAGTCGGCCCTGAGAAATCTCCGCTTGGTAGGGTGTGTAAGCCGTGTACCAAGCCGGGTTTTCCAAAATGTTGCGCAGGATGACGCCCGGCGTGTGGGTGCCGTGGTAACCCTGGCCGATGAAACTCTTGAGCACCTTGTTTTTCTGGGCAATGGACTTCAACTCCGCCAGGGCCTGGGCTTCGGTCAATGCGGCGGGCAGTTGCATCGGCGTTTGCCGAGCAATGGAGCGCGGCACGATGGCTTCAATCAAGGCGCGACGCGACGCCGCACCAATCGCGGACAACATCAAGTGCTCGTCTTGCTCGGAAATGCCAATATGGCGGGCAACGAATTCGCTGGTGTTTTCGAGTTCGGCCAAAGACTTGTGGGCGGACATCAACATGGTGGGGCTCTTGTCGTGGCTTGGGGGAACGATTAGCTGTTGCTGGCGTGGGCGGCGTAGGCGGTGGCGTCCATCAAGCCCACCAGCTCTTGTGCATCCGCCAGCTTGATCTTGAAGAACCAGCCAGTGTTCAGAGGATCGCTGTTGGCCAGCGACGGGTCGTCACGTAAGGCTTCGTTCACGGCCACCACCTCACCAGTGACGGGCATGTAAATGTCGGCTGCGGCTTTGACTGACTCCACCACGCCTGCCACGTCGCCTTTTTTGAACGTGGCACCCACAGCAGGCAAATCGACAAACACCACATCACCCAGCGCATCTTGGGCGTGTACGGTGATGCCGACGATGGCGGCGTTGGCGTCAGCGGTGTTGATCCATTCATGGTCGGCGGTGTAGAGGGTGCTCATGGTGATGTCCTGAAGGTTGAAAGAGTGGAATGAAGAAGAGGAAGAGATTCAGCCACGGTAGTAGCGGTTGGGAGTGAAAGGCATGGTGGTGACTGTCATCGGCAATTTTTTGCCACGTACCTCAGCCCACACAGTTTGTCCCACCACAGCGTGTGCGGTGGGCAAATAGGCCATGGCGATCACTTGGTTGACGGTAGGTGCCAAAGTGCCGCTGGTCACGGTGCCAAGGGACTGCCCGGCGGCATCCACCACAGGCGCTCCTTCACGTACTGGGGCGCGTTCTTGACCGACCAGGCCCACCCGTTTTCTGGGCGCACCGTTCAACAGTTGCTCGTTGATGACAGCCGCACCCGGGTAACCACCCGCCCGCGCGCCGCCACTGCGACGCACTTTTTGAATCGCCCAAGTCAAGGCCGCTTCCACGGGCGTGGTTGTTGTGTGGATGTCGTGGCCGTAGAGGCACAACCCCGCTTCCAAACGCAAGGTGTCACGTGCGCCCAGGCCTGCGGGTTTCACTTCGGTTTGTTCCAGCAGCGCCCGCGCCAAAACCTCGGCTTGGTCGGCTGCCACAGAAATCTCAAAGCCGTCTTCACCGGTGTAACCCGAGCGGGTCACAAAACAAGCGCACCCGGCCAAAGTCAGGTGTGTACCCGTCATGAAGGTGAGGGTGGCAGATTGGGGGTTGAGGCGAGTCAAGGCTTGAGCGGCCAGCGGGCCTTGCAGTGCGAGCAGGGCGTGGTCCGGCAGGCTTTGAACCTGGCAGCGCTGGCCGATGTGCTTTTGTAAGTGCGCGGTGTCGGCCACCTTGCAACCGGCGTTGACCACCACAAAAAGATCGTCCTCGCGCCGCGTGATCATCAGGTCGTCGAGCAAACCGCCGTCCTGGTTGGTGAAAAAACCGTAGCGTTGTTTGCCTACGGCCAAGTCCATCACATCTACCGGTACCAGGGTCTCCAGCGCAGCGGCGGCATCAGTCCCCACCAAGCGAAGCTGGCCCATGTGGGACACATCAAACAGTGCAGCCGATTCGCGGCATTGTTTATGCTCGGCCATGATGCCGCTGCCGTACTGCACAGGCATGTCGTAACCCGCAAAGGGCACCATGCGTGCGCCCAGTTCCAGATGCAAAGCGTGCAGCGGAGTTTTGAGGAGTTCGACGGGCGTGGCTGCGAGAGGGGACGAGGTGGACATGCGGAATTCTCCGAGGGCATTCACTGAACCAACGAAACCACACCTTCGACTGAATGCATGATCCCGCAAGGGAAGCCCTCTCTGTCCGCTTTACCTGAGAGATTGGCGGCTCACCACAGACCCGCTGTGGATGACCCGCTTGCCCCTTCGGTGGATCTGCTCGAGGCAGACCTCTCTCCAGTGAGGAACGCATGAAAACCAGCAGGTTTTCGTGCGGTTGCCAGTCCTTTTGCCTGAGCGTTCGGGGCCAAACTACCACCCCTGCGCCTTCGGCGGTCTGCATGCGCGTGCGTGCAGACTCTCTCCTGACCTGGTCAGTGTAGCAGTGCTCTGACGCTGTCTCAGTGGATAAATTGACCACTTTCCCTCTCCCCCTGGGTCGCGGGGTGGTGCGCGATGAGTCGTGACGCAGTTGGCAAAATTATTTCTCTCATTGGGTTGCATTCAAAGTCAGATGTAACCAGGGAGGGACAATGACAGCCTGGAAGCCTTGGATTCACCGCAGTTTCACTATTTCAAATGGCTTTGATCCCACCGTCTTTGACCCCCGAGAGGCTGCTGCTTTTGCAGGCTGCTTGCCAACGTTCGCCACAAGGTTTTGCGCGTTTTGTCGGGGTATGCACCTTGAGTTTGGTGTTGGTGTTTGGCTTGTTGATGGGGGTGGCCTTGTTGGCCTTGGTGTGGGGCTTGCAGGCGCTCATGTCACCGCAGACTCAGTTTGAATGGCTGGGTGTCGTGGCTGCGATCCTGGGTGTCTATGTTCTGGTGACCGGCTGCCTGGCCTTGCGCCCATCGCCTGAGCGTGTGAAGGCTCAAGCCTTGAGCCGTGAACGTGCGCCCAAGCTCTTTCATTTGCTCGATAAAGTGGCACTCAAGGCAGGAGTTCGTTTGCCGCAAGAGGTGCTGCTGGGCAGTGACATGCAGGTTCATGTGCTGCGCCATGCTCGCCTAGGTTTTTTAGGCTGGCATGGCCACAGCTTGGTATTGGGTTTGCCTGTGATGTTGACACTGGACGTGAAGCAACTCGCTTCTGTGGTGGCCCATGAACTGAGTCACATGGGGCGTACCCACGGGCGGTTGGGTTGTTGGGCCCATGCCATGCGTATTACCTGGACTCGTTTGGCGACGCAGTGGGGGATGGACGCGGTGGTGCCAGGCAAGCGGCAACTCATTCAATACGGCCCGGCGGGTTGGCTGCTGCGTTATGTATTCCCTCACTTGAACGCACGAGCTTTGGTGTTGTCCAGATACCAAGCATTTGCTGCAGACAAAGTGGCACGACGGGTCGCCGGCACGCAAGCCACGATGGATGCCTTGGTGCGTTTGAGTGTGCAAAGCCAGTACCTGACACACGCGTTTTGGCCAGAGGTGCTCGGTCGCGCCAGTCATGCCCCTGTTCCCAATGTCTTGCCTTACCGCGCCATGATTCAGCGTTTGTGCACGTCCAAGGCACATCCCAAAGCCAACACGTGGTTGAAGCAGGCGCTGCTGGGTCAGATGACAGCACTGGACACCCATCCCCCGCTGCGTGAGCGTCTGGCTCGCGCCAAACTCAGCCCACGTTTGCCCAAAGCACCCTCACACGCTGCTGCACAACTGCTGATGCGTGATGCGCTGGACTCCGTCGTGGTGGAGATGGACGTGGCTTGGCAGCGTGAGGTCAGCGTCACTTGGGCTGAATTGCACCGCGAGTACCTGGCCCAACACCACTTGGAACGTGAACTGCAAACCCAAGGTGAACGCGGTGCCTTGCACCCCGATGACCACCTCTTGTGGGCGCGTGCTGCCTTGAAAACCCAAGGCGATGCCGCCAGCGAAGCCCTGTTGCGTTTGATGCTGATCGACCATGCAGACGACATCAATGCGCGTTTCGAGTTGGGCAGCCTGCTGATCAATAGCGTGGACGCCGCCCAAACGGAAGGTGCCACTCTCTTGCGCGCTTTGGCTTTGTCGCAAGACCATCCGCATGCCTTGAAGGCAGCGCTTCGATATGGGGAATGGCTGGCCCTGAGCGCCAACCATGAAGACGCCAGTTTTTGGCCCGACGAGATTCGTCGCATTGAGCACCGCGCCATTCAAGCCCAAGAGGCACTGCTTGATTTTGAGCAAGAGCACACCTTGACCGCACCCGACCTGAGCCCGCGTTGTTTGCGTTTGGTGCGCGAACTGTTGACGGAAGACGGGGTGGTGCAACAAGCCCACTGGGTGAGTAAACGGGTGGCGAGTTTTCCAGAGTGGCGATACGCCGTGTTGGTGGTGTCACTGGTGGCCGGGCAGTCCAACGGTGAGCGAGCGGGCGAGTTGCAAAGCCGCCTCGACGGTTTGCTGCAATCCATGGGGCTGCCCATCGCCTTACGCGTGGTGGATGTGACCGATCCTGTCTGGCGCAGCGGTGGTCAACAGGCCGTGCTGCCCAAGCTGTTGCAGGTGCCTGGGACAGATTTGTTCAGCACTGAGGCCGAGGGCTTGCACTCCACCTCCACCCCCAACCGTTACATGCCCGCGTAGTTCGGCCCGCCGCCGCCTTCGGGGGTGACCCACACAATGTTTTGCGTCGGGTCCTTGATGTCACAGGTTTTGCAGTGCACGCAGTTTTGGGCGTTGATCTGCAAGCGGTCGCTGCCGCTTTCGGTCTTCACAAACTCATAGACACCGGCCGGGCAGTAGCGGCTCTCGGGGCCCGCGTAGGTGGCTAGGTTCACATTCACGGGAACGCTTGAATCCTTCAGTGTCAAATGGGCAGGCTGGTTTTCTTCATGGTTGGTGTTGCTGATGAACACACTGCTCAAGCGGTCAAAGGTGATTTGGCCGTCGGGCTTGGGGTATTGAATTTTTTCGCACTGGTCTGCGGGCAACAGGCGCGTGTGGTCGGCCTGTTTCCCATGTTTGGTCCACGGCGGTGATTTGAAACCGAGCTTGGGCAGCAGCCATTGCTCTATGCACGTCATCAAAGATCCCACATAGAACCCCAGCTTGAACCAGGCCTTGAAGTTGCGCGCTTGGTTCAACTCCTCATAGAGCCAACTCTTTTCAAATGCTGCCGGGTAGCTGGAGAGCTCGTCGTGGGCGCGCCCGGCTTGAACGGCTTCAAACGCCGCTTCTGCAGCCAGCATGCCGGTTTTGATGGCGGCGTGGCTGCCTTTGATGCGTGCGGCATTGAGGTAACCCGCGTCGCAGCCCATCAAGGCCCCGCCGGGGAAGACGGTTTTTGGCAGGCTCAATAAACCGCCCGCCGTGATGGCCCGTGCGCCATAACCCAGCCGTTTTCCGCCTTCTAAGAACTGGCGAATGCTGGGGTGGGTTTTCCAGCGCTGCATTTCTTCAAAGGGACTGAGCCAGGGGTTGCTGTAGTCCAGGCCAGTGACCAAACCCAGGGTGACTTTGTTGTCTTCCAAGTGGTACATGAAGCCGCCGCCATAGGTGCGCGTGTCCATGGGCCAACCGGCGGTGTGGATGACCAAACCGGCTTGGTGCTTCTCGGGCTTGATTTCCCACAACTCTTTCACACCCAGGGCATAGGTTTGGGGGTCTTTGCCCGCGTCGAGTTTGAAGCGCGAGATCAGTTGTTTGCCCAAGTGGCCGCGTGAGCCCTCAGAAAACAAGGTGTATTTGGCGTGCAGCTCCATACCGAGCTGGAAGTTGGCGGTGGGCGCTCCATCTTTGCCCAAGCCTTGGTGGCCGGTGGCCACGCCTTTGACCGAACCATTGTCGTTGTAGAGAATTTCTGCGGCGGTGAAGCCGGGGTAAATTTCCACGCCCAAACTTTCGGCCTGCGCACCCAACCAGCGGGTGAGGTTGGACAGGCTGATGGCGTAGTTACCGTGGTTGTGAAAACAATTCGGTATCAACCACTGGGGGGTGTTTACCGAACCGTTCTTGGTGAGGAACAACACTTGGTCGGCGGTAACGGGCTGGTTCAAGGGAGCACCCAACTCTTTCCAGTTGGGCAGTAGCTCGTTCAACGCACGCGGATCCATGACCGCGCCGCTCAGAATATGGGCACCCGGCTCGGAACCTTTTTCCAGCACCGTCACGGCGATCTCTTTGCCTTGGCTGCTGGCCAGTTGTTTGAGGCGAATGGCGGCGGCCAGGCCGGCAGGGCCTGCGCCGACAATCAAAACGTCGACTTCCATCGCATCGCGTGGGCCATGTTGTTCAATCAAGGCAGCGGGTGTGTTCAATGTGGTCTCCTGCGAATGGTCGGGAATTGTATCGAGGCGGTGTCAGAATAGAACGATCGTTCACGTTGTAATCACGGCCTACTGGGTTGGTCGTTTTGAGGAGTCAGCATGAGCTACAACATTGATCTCGCGGGCCGTGTGGCCTTGGTCACCGGGGCGTCCAGTGGTTTGGGCGAGCAGTTCGCCAAAACGCTCGCGCGAGCAGGCGCGGCGGTGGTGCTGGCCGGGCGTCGGGTGGAGCGCCTCAAAACCTTGCGTGCCGAGATTGAAGCGGGGGGCGGTGATGCCCATGTGGTCAAGCTGGACGTGACTGACCTGGCCAGCATCAAATCCGCCGTGGCCCATGCGGAAACGGAAGTGGGCACCATCGACATTCTGGTCAACAACTCGGGTGTGGGCCTGACGCAAAAGTTGGTGGATGTGAGCGAAGACGAGTACGACTTTGTTTTCAACACCAACACCAAAGGCGCGTTTTTCGTGGCCCAGGAAGTGGGCAAACGCATGCTGGCCCGATCTCAAGGGGCAGCGCCGGGGACGTTCACCGGCGGGCGCATCGTCAACATTGCGTCCACCGTGGCTTTGCGCGCCCTGAGTCAGATTGGTGTGTATGCCATGAGCAAAGCCGCGCTGATCCACATGACACGCTGCATGGCGCTGGAGTGGGGCAAGTACGGCATCAATGTGAATGCCATTTGCCCGGGTTACATCGACACCGAAATCAACCACCACCGCTGGGCCACAGAACAAGGCAAGCGGCTGGTGGAATCGCTGCCGCGCAAACGCATTGGCGTGCCTAAAGACTTGGACGCGGTGCTGATGATGTTGGTAGCCAACGAAAGCCATTTTGTGAACGGCGCTGTCATCCAAGCAGACGACGGCTTTGCAGCTTGATAGGCACCGCATCTTCTTATGCGCATCGACATTCCTCAAGAAAAACACCTGGCCTATGAAACCCAGTTCCCCATACGCTGGGGCGAGATGGACGCCTTTGGTCATGTCAACAACGTGCAGTTCTTTCGTTATTTGGAGAACACCCGGGTGGACTGGCTGCACAGCCTGCGCTATGTCGAGCCGCGTGATGGCGAAGGTGTGGTGGTCGTCAATGTGTTCTGCAATTTCTACCAGCAGTTGCTCTACCCGGGGAACCTGCTGGCCAAGCTCTACCTTACTGAACTAGGCCGCCGCAGTTTTGACCATGTGGTGACCTTCGAGCGCTCGGATGCTCCTGGCACTGTGGTGGCTGCGGGCGGAGCCACCATCGTGTGGGTGAATTTTGCGCAGGGCAAGGCGCTGCTCTTGCCCGAGGGCTTGCGTGAGGTGTTGACTCAAATCCAAAAAACCACTCAGCCATGACCTCTTTGAACGATACCCAACGCACCTGGGTGCGCCAAGCCGTGCGCCGCATCGAAGCGGACTTTCAGCGCTCCAGCGACACCCACCTGATTCCCGTGGCACTGCCCGGTTTTCCCGGCATTTCGCTTTACTTGAAAGACGAGTCCAGCCACCCCACGGGCAGCTTGAAACACCGCCTGGCGCGCAGCCTGTTTCTTTACGCTTTGTGCAACGGGTGGCTCAAAGAGGGCACCACGGTGGTGGAGTCGTCCAGCGGTTCCACCGCCATTTCAGAAGCCTACTTTGCCCGCTTGCTCGGCCTGCCTTTTGTGGCGGTCATGCCGCGCACCACCTCGGCAGAAAAAGTCGCGGCCATTGAGTTTCAAGGCGGGCGCTGTCATTTGGTGGACGACCCGCATGCAATTTATGCGGAGTCCGAAAGGTTGGCGCAAGACCTCGGTGGCCACTACATGGATCAATTCACCTATGCCGAGCGTGCCACCGACTGGCGGGCCAACAACAACATCGCCGAGGCCATCTTCACGCAAATGAAGTTGGAGCCCCACCCCCTGCCCACCTGGATTGTGGCCAGCGCAGGCACCGGTGGCACCCTGGCCACCATAGGCCGTTACGTGCGCTATTGCAGCCACCCGACCCTGGTGTGCGGTGTAGACGCCGAACGTTCCGTGTTTTTTGACTACTACCAAACCGGTGATGCCGCACTTACTTTGCCCCACGGCTCACGCATTGAGGGCATAGGCCGCCCGCGTGTGGAGGCCTCGTTTTTGCCGGGCGTGATTGATGCCATGGTCAAGGTGCCCGATGTGTGGTCGCTGGGCGCGATGCGCGCTTTAAGCCAGCAGTTGGGTCGCCTCGTGGGCGGCTCCACCGGCACCAATTTGATTGCGGCCTTGGCTTGTGCGCAGCAGATGAAACAACGTGGTGAAACCGGTTCCATCGTTACCTTGTTGTGCGACGCCGGTGAGCGCTACCGCGACCGCTATTTCAACGATGCCTGGCTGCAAGCCCAGGGCCTGGCCTGCCACGACGAATGCGGCGCGGTGTTGGCGTTGATGCAGCAAGGCGTTTGGCCGCAGCCGCTGCGGGACACCTGGCGTTTGGCGGGTTTGTCCATTTGATTGATATTGATCTGACCCAATGAAGTACGACCGTTCGCCCCGACCCTTCGACGGGGCTCAGGACTAAGAACCTATCCGTAAACAGTAGTGTCCCAACGTTTTCACATCAGGGTGTCGTAAGTTAATGATTTGCTTGCTGAATTTGGTGTTTTGGTCTGATGACGATTTGAACGTCGAGCGTCAGACTCATGGCCTTTTGCGCCTGCGCGCGAAGGAATGCC
>JBJTHI010000288.1:0-12643 GCA_046094425.1 Burkholderiales bacterium
TCTCACGTTTTTTATCATGGTCCCGACTCTGGACAATGTTTACACGCTGGCCTATGAAACCTACAGCAGCAACAAACTTGCTTTTGACGAAGAGCTCAAACGCGGCGAAGTGCCCATGCGCGAGTTCATGCTGAAACAAACCCGCCAGGCCGACCTGGCTTTGTTCTCCAAACTCGCCAAGGTAGACGACAAAGTACCCGCTTCTGATGTGCCCTTCAAAGTGCTGGTGCCTGCTTTTGTCACCAGTGAGCTCAAAAGCGCTTTCCAAATTGGGTTTCTGATTTTCATTCCCTTTCTCATCATCGACATGATCGTCGCAAGCGTCTTGATGAGCTTGGGCATGATGATGCTCAGTCCCGTCTTGGTCGCCCTGCCCTTCAAGCTGATGCTGTTTGTGCTGGCTGATGGCTGGAATTTGTTGATCGGGTCACTGGCTGCGAGTTTTGCCGTATGAGGTGGAAGAGTCTATGAATGCACAAGGCGTCCTCACCATAGGCCAGCAGGCCCTGTACATGCTGCTGATGATTTCCGCACCAGTGCTCCTCACCGTGCTGGTGGTGGGTTTGGTGGTGAGCATTTTCCAAGCGGCCACGCAGATCAACGAGGCCACGCTCTCTTTCGTGCCGAAAATCATTGCCGCTGTGGCCGTGCTGGCTTTGGCTGGGCCTTGGATGCTCAGTACCCTGGTGGAGTATTTGCAGCGCATCTTGCAAGCGATTCCATCGGTGGTCGGGTAGCTTCATTTCTATGCTGACCTTCACCGAAGCCGATGTGCTCGCTTGGGTCAGCCCCCTGCTCTGGCCTTTCCTGCGTGTGCTGGCCCTGTTCGGTGCCATGCCGGTGTTGTCTCAGCGCGCGGTGCCGGTGCGGCTGCGTATTGCCCTCTCAGTCCTCATCGTGTTGTGTGCCCAAGTGAGTCTGCCCACCATGCCCGTGGTGGCCCTGGACAGCAGCACGGCATTTTTGCTGGTGGTGCAGCAACTGCTGATCGGCTTTTCCTTGGGCTTTGTGGTGCGCATTGTCTTTGCCGCCGTCGAATTCGCGGGGGAGATTGTGGGCTTACAAATGGGCTTGAACTTCGCTGGATTTTTTGACCCCGCCACTGGCGGTCAAACCACGGCGGTGAGCCGCTTTTTTGGCGTGACGGTGAGTTGGCTCTTCATGGTGATTGGCGGTCACTTGATGTTGATTGCCGCCGTGGTGCAGAGTTTTCACGCCTTCCCCGTGTCCGCCGAGCCCTTTGCGTTTTTGCGCACGGTGCAGCCACAAACCTGGGGCAGTGAAATTTTCTCCCTGGGGCTGTGGATTGCCCTGCCCATGATTGCCATGCTGTTGTTTACCAATTTGGTGCTAGGCATCATCTCGCGGGTGGCACCGCAGATGAATATCTACGCCATTGGTTTCCCAGTGACCGTGTCCATCGGTTTGGTCGGCCTGCTGCTCACGCTGCCCGTGATGGAAGCGCCTTTCATCATGGCGCTGGAGCGTTTGCTGGCGAATTTTCAGTAGTTGTGGGCGCAGAGCCTCCCTACCGACCGCCTCCGTGTGCGGACCTTGCGCTGGATCAAAGCGAGGCATCAATCCCACTCTAGGATCAATTGCCCACCCCACTCAGGGCAATGACTAGAGCCAAGGGATCGCCTCATGAACACCCCCAGCCCAGCGCAAGCCGAGTCCGTCGTCGGCATCTCGGTGAGAGTCCCCAGCACTATCTTGTCCAGCGTGGGCGCGCGGATTGCACAATCCGCCGTGCTCTTGCAAAAAGAAGCGGGTTTGTCTACGAATGCCAAGGACATCCTGGTGGAACTGGAAGCCTTGGGACTGGAGCTTCAAGAGCTGGTACACGGGCTGGATGTGCCCACTTGGCGCAATGCCGAGCCAGTGAACTTGCTTTGCGCCTTGCAGCGCGCTCACGGACTTTGGCTGCCCGAGTTGGCACGGCGGGGCAGCATCATGCATGTCACAGGCAAGCCCATCACTGTTCGAATCAACCCAGCCTTGCTGCAACAAGCCATTGACCTGTTGATCGAACATGCCAGTTCAGGCGCTGGCCACTTCACCCTGGAAACTGACAGCCTGCAAACCGAAGGCCCAGCCCTGCTGCGCATGACAAGCACGGCCAAAGAGGCGCTGCCGCATGAATTGCATTGGCAATTGCTGCGTTTGGTCGCGCGCGCCCATGGTTGGATGCTTCAACACGAACCCTCCATGAGCAGCGTCGGACCACCCACGCAGCGCATGAGCTGCCAATTTGGCGCGACCAAAGCCTTTGCGAGCACAGAAGGCCTACCACGCGCCAGAATCCCCCCGCACGCACGCATCTTGATCATTGACCACGATGAGTTCACACGCTTGTACGCGGCGCAATTGATAGAAGCTGTTGGCGCACGCGCGGATTGTGTGAGCAACATCCACCAAGCGCGCCTGGCCCTGAACGACGGCGACCCTGTGGCGGTGATCACCGGGGTTTCCGTCGACGATCCCGAGGCCCACGAGTTCTTCGAAGATTTGCGAGAGCGTTTGCCGCATCTGGCGTTGATCGAATTGGTCGATCAAGCCTTCGTTTTCTCAACCTCGGCACCACAAGGTGATGCGCCCGCCCGCATCGCGCGCCAGGACCTGGCCAACACCTTGGTATGGTCTTTGGGACAAGAGATCTCGCTGTCAGCCTGAGTCGTCAAAAAACACCAGCGCGACGATCAAGCCTTGCGCGAAGGAAAAGCGCCCCGCCCAGATGGCAAAGGGCGCGGTCTCGTCGAACGCTCAGGGGGGCGCGTCCCACGGTTTTGCGGTGCAGACTGCTGGGCCGCTTCTTTGGCCTCTTGTTCGGCCTGTGCCAACACGGCGTCCAAGGCTTCTTCGGCCAGTCCATTGAGCGCGCAAAAGTTAGCGCGGGTCAAGGTGGTGTTCTTGAAATTGCGCAAGAGCGAGGCCCGCTTGAGCCGCCCTTGTTCTTCTTGCTCGCGCCGAGCTTCATTGTTGGCTCGCCGCCGCGCCAACTCTTCCAGCGCCGCCTGTTTGTGCTCGGCACTGATCTCACCGGCAGGCTGACCATCCAAATCCACACGGTGAGGGGCTTTGCTCACCGCAATCAAATACGACGTGCTGCCCGTGTGACGGCGAAAAAAAGCAGACAACACTTGCTTACTGAACAGACCCGGCGCACGCTCCTGAATATCCACTTGAATACGCAACTTCAGCGGCTTCACGCCACCCGCGAACAAAGCCGGGAACAGCGCTTTGAGCCGCTCGCCGCACTGGGCGGGTGACATGGCGGGTGCCGTTTGCGCAGGGGCAACAGCGTCGGGAGCAAGCACAGGAGAGGGGTCAGAGGACAGAGATCACACAATCGCAGGGAAAAGCTGCGATTGTGCCCTTGTCCGCCAACAGTCACCCCGGTGCCAACCCATCCTCGCGGAACATGGCTTTGATGCCTCGCACCGCCTGGCGTATGCGGTTTTCGTTTTCAATCAAGGCAAAGCGCACATGGTCGTCGCCGTGGTCGCCAAAACCAATACCGGGCGACACCGACACCTTGGCCCGCGCCAACAGTTGCTTGGCAAATTCGAGTGAACCCAGGGCGCGGTAATGCGGCGGAATGCGTGCCCAGATGTACATCGAGGCTTTGGGCAACTCCACCGGCCAGCCTGCTTCGATCAAACCTTTGTAAAGCACGTCGCGCCGCTTTTGGTAGATGGCGGCAATCTCTTTCACGCATTGCTGGTCGCCTTCCAGCGCCGCAATGGCCGCAATTTGCAGCGGCGTGAAGGTGCCATAGTCGTGATAACTCTTGATGCGCGCCAAAGCGGCCACCAAGTCGGGGTTGCCCACCATGAAGCCCACACGCCAGCCCGCCATGTTGTAGCTCTTGGACAGGGTGAAAAATTCCACCGCGATGTCTTTCGCCCCGGGCACTTGCATGATGCTCGGCGCCCTCCAGCCGTCGAAGACGATGTCGGCATACGCCAGGTCATGCACCACAAAAATATCGTGCTTGCGCGCCAGTGCGATCACACGCTCAAAAAAATCCAGCTCCACACATTGCGCCGTGGGGTTGCTCGGAAAACCAAACACCCTCATCTTGGGCTTGGGGTAGCTGCCGCGTATGGTGCGCTCCAGCTCGGCGAAAAAATCAACGCCCGGCACATTCGGAACACTGCGAATGTCAGCCCCGGCAATGACCGCACCGTAGATATGGATGGGATAACTCGGGTCGGGCACCAACACCGTGTCGCCGCGATCCAAAGTCGCCAACATCAAATGCGCCAAGCCTTCTTTGGAGCCAATGGTGACGATGGCTTCTTTGTCCGGGTCGATTTCCACCTGGTAACGGTCACGGTACCAATGCGAAATCGCCCGCCGCAGGCGCGGTATGCCCTTGCTCGCTGAATAACCGTGGGTGTCGGGGCGCTGCGCGGCCTCCGTGAGCTTGGCGACGATGTGCGCTGGCGTGGCCCCATCGGGGTTGCCCATGCTCATGTCAATGATGTCTTCACCACGACGCCGCGCGGCTGCCCGCAATTCGGCGGTGATGTTGAAGACGTAGGGAGGAAGCCGATCAATGCGCGCGAAACGGCGCTGGCCTGTAGAAGACATATTTTGAACTTTCACGTTAGCGCCCGGAACCGTCCGAGCGACGTGTTGCCCGCCTTTCTTGGCGACCAACGGGCCCATGGTAGCGCATGAAGCGCCCGATAGTGCGCTTCCAAAAAAGGATTTGGCCCCCGGGTACAATCCCCGGCCCGCTTCACCTGAACACAGCTTCAGACTCATTTGACAGCGGGGAATCCATTGGTGTCATTGGTTTAGGAGATCCCGGGGATCATGTCCGACCTGAGCATCACGCTTGAAGCTCTCGCGCGCAGCCGCACGCAACTCTCAGTTTCCAGTTACTTCGACGCCGGTTTGTTCCAGCGCGAACAAACACGCATCTTTCAGTCTCGGCCCCGCTATGTGGGGCACGAGTTAGCAGTTACTGAAATCGGTCACTTTCATGCCCTGCCGCAGGAGGGCCAAGGCCGCGCTTTGGTGCGCACCAAAGACGGTGTGGAACTGATCTCCAATGTGTGTCGCCATCGCCAGGCCGTCATGCTCCAAGGCCGCGGCCACACCCAAAACAACATTGTTTGTCCCTTGCACCGCTGGACCTACGACTTGCACGGTCAACTCATCGGCGCGCCCCACTTCGAGCAAGACCCTTGCTTGAACTTAAAGAACTACCCGACTCAAACCTGGAATGGCTTGGTATTTGAGGGCCAAGGCCATCAGGTTCAAACCGACCTGGCCGGCATGGCACAAACCGCCGCGCTGGATTTCAGTGGTTATGTGCTGGACCAAGTGAAAGTGCACGAATGCGACTACAACTGGAAAACCTTCATCGAGGTGTATTTGGAGGACTACCACGTTGCGCCCTTCCACCCAGGCCTGGGCAAATTCGTGAATTGCGAAGACCTACGCTGGGACTTCGGCCAAGAGTATTCAGTGCAAACCGTGGGGCCGCAGAATGGTCTGGCCCAGGCGGGCTCGCCTACCTACCGCAAATGGCATGAAGCCGTGCTCAAGTACCGCAATGGCGTTCCGCCTGAACACGGTGCCATTTGGCTTACCTACTACCCCACGGTGATGGTGGAGTGGTACCCGCATGTGCTGGTGGTGTCCACGCTCTACCCCCAAGGCCCCCAGAAAACGCTGAATTTGGTGGAGTTTTATTACCCTGAAGAGATTGCCGCCTTCGAGCGCGAATTCGTTGAAGCCGAACAAGCCGCTTACTGGGAAACCTGCGCCGAAGACGACGAAATCGCGCAGCGCATGGACGCAGGTCGCCGCGCCCTGATGGAACGCGGTGACGACGAAAGCGGCCCCTACCAAAGCCCCATGGAAGATGGCATGCAGCACTTTCACGAGTGGTACCGGCGCGTCATGGGAGACGCGCTTTGAGCAACGTCCTAATCAACAAAGCGCCGGGAACAGCCCGGCGTTTTCTTTTCAACCGGTGAGCGTTGTGAACAACATGTCCTCGGTTTGGTTGATGGTGCTCGCAACTTTTTTGTTTGCCGCCATGGGCGTTTGCGTGAAGTGGGCTTCAGTGCACTACAGCGTGGCTGAGATTGTTTTTTATCGGGGCTTGATTGGCCTCTTGGTGATGTTCTTGATGAGCCGCGTGCAGCATTGCAGTTTGCGCACGGCCCATCCTGGTGCCCATGCCTGGCGCAGTGCGTGCGGTGTGACGGCACTGAGCCTGTGGTTCTATGCCATCAGCCAATTACCGCTAGCCACTGCCGTGACACTGAACTACACCGCCTCGGTGTGGATGGCCTTGTTTTTGATGGGCAGCGCTATCGTCATCGGCTCAGCACGGGTTGATGTTCGGCTCGTGGCGACCATCGCCGCAGGTTTCGTGGGGGTCGCCTTGATTTTGCAACCCACGCTCAACCAGAACCAACTCTGGGCCGGCTTGGTGGGCTTGCTGTCGGGCATGTTGTCGGCGCTGGCGTATTTGCAAGTGGCCAGCTTGGGCCGTTTGGGCGAACCTGAAGTGCGGGTGGTGTTTTATTTCTCACTCGGCAGTGTGGTGATGGGCGGCGTGGGCACCTTGGCCCTGGGAATCAGTGCGCACAGCGCGAAGGGTGTGCTGCTGCTCTTGGGGGTGGGTTTGCTGGCAACCGCTGCCCAGTGGGCCATGACACGGTCTTATGCCAGTGGCCATCGTTTGGTCAATGCCAGTTTGCAGTACCTGGGCATTGCTTACTCATTCGTTTTTGGTGTGATCCTGTTTAACGACCGCGTCACCCTGCTGGCGTTACTCGGTATGCTGCTGGTGGTGGGCGCGGGTGTGATGGCCGCGCGGTTCAAACCTGTTGCACCCCCGAGCACCGAGGCCACTCCAGCCCCCGAGATCCGTCCCAAACCGTGAGTTCACCCATGCACACCACCCTAATTCAACTGCCCGACTTGCTCGCCCTTCAAAAAAGCGCCACCCCGGTGGTGCTGTTGGATGCGCAGTTCGACTTGACCGATCCGAATGCAGGCCAAGCCAAACACCAACAGGCCCACGTGCCGAGCAGCCACTACACGCACTTGGAGCGCGACCTCAGCGGGCCGAAATACGATGCGCAGGGCCGCTTCTTAGGCCGCCACCCCCTGCCCACTCGTGCGCAGTTTGCGGCCACGGTGGCCGCTTGGGGCATCACCCCGCAAACCCAAGTGGTGGTGCTGGACGACCAGGCCGCCATGTTTGCTGCCCGTGCCTGGTGGATGCTGCGCTGGCTCGGCCACGAGGCGGTGGCAGTGTTGGACGGTGGCCTGGCCGCATGGCGCGACGCCGGTTTGCCCTTGAGCAGCACAGTTACACCGAAAACAGAGGCCACCACACCCTACCCCCAACGCCCCTCGCGGGTTGGCTTGGTTGAAGTGGAAACGGTACTGGCCCGCTTGGGTCAACACTGCATCGTGGACGCACGTGCCCCCGAACGTTTTCGCGGCGAGGTGGAGCCACTGGACGCAGCAGCAGGCCACATTCCGGGAGCCCGCAATCGCCCCTTCAAGGACAACCTGCAAGCCAGTGGTTTATTCAAACCTACGGCCACCTTGCGTGATGAATGGCAATCCGTCTTGGCAGGCGCCAAACCCAGCGAAGTCATACACCAATGCGGCTCAGGGGCCACTGCTTGTCATAACCTGCTGGCATTGGAAGTTGCCGGACTGGGGGGTGGCTTGTTGTACCCGGGCTCGTGGAGCGAGTGGTCATCCGATGCCAGCCGACCGGTTGCCAAGGGATAAGCCGGAAACTCGCCTCCGATTGATCTGAGTCAACACCTCGCCTCGCCTGAAGATCACACTGAGCCAGCAGTTCTGAAACCTGCTTGTGTGTGTTCAGTTTCATCATCAGGAGGTCATCATGTTTCAACGCATACTCGTTCCCACTGACGGCTCAGAGTTGAGCAGCAAGGCCGTGAGCACGGCGCTGTCATTGGCGCAAAAACTCGGCTCCCACATCTACGCACTGAGCGTGAAAGAGCCCTTCCCCTACAGCGCCATCTCCGAGATCCAAGCGCCTTCACCTCAAGTATTCTTGGACGCCCAAGAGCGCTTGGCCCAAAAGCGCGTGCAAGCCGTGATGGACGCCTGCCAAACCGCGAAAGTCCCGTGTCAGGCCCACACGATTGAGGCCGACCACCCCTGGGAAGCCATTCATGACCATGCCAAAAAACAAGAATGTGACTTGATCGTCATGGCCTCGCATGGACGCAGAGGCGTCTCGGCCTTGCTTTTGGGCAGTGAAACCCAAAAAGTGCTGACCCATTCCAAGGTGCCGGTGTTGGTGGTTCGCTGATCCGCAGAGATCAGGGCCTGTTCACACTGAAAAGGCCCTAGTCGGTTTTTGCACCGACAATCTCTGCATGACTGAGTCTTCTTCCACTTACATTCCTACCGATGGCAGCCAACTGGCGGCCATCGACATGGGCTCCAACAGCTTTCGCTTGGAAATTGGCCAACTTCTGCATGGCCGTTATCGCCGCATCGACTACCTGAAAGAAACGGTGCGTCTGGGCGCTGGGCTGGACGAGAACAGCATGCTCACCGAAGAGGCCATGCAACGCGGCCTGCAATGTCTCTCCCGGTTCGCGCAGCGCCTGCAGGGCTACCCCAGCAACCATGTACGCGCCGTGGCCACTCAAACTCTGCGTGAAGCGCAAAACCGCAATGCGTTTTTAGCCCGCGCCCAAGAGGTTTTGGGCCATGCCATTGAAGTGATTTCGGGCCGTGAAGAAGCCCGTTTGATCTATGCCGGGGTGGCACGCTTGCAGCCCTCGGCGCTACCCCGTTTGGTGATCGACATTGGCGGGCGCTCCACCGAAATGATTCTGGGCCAACACCGCCAGCCCGCTGCTGCAGAATCGTTCCAGGTCGGCAGCGTGAGTTTGTCGATGAAATACTTTGAAGATGGCCGTTTCACCGAAGCGGCGTTTCGGCGTGCGCAAATTGCTGCTGGGGCGGAGTTGGAAGAGGGTTTGCACACCTTTGCCCCTGCACGCTGGAA
The DNA here is from genome assembly GCA_046094425.1 of Burkholderiales bacterium. Lineage (GTDB taxonomy): Bacteria > Pseudomonadota > Gammaproteobacteria > Burkholderiales > Burkholderiaceae_C > JANPCX01. Next base: position 9,041 of record JBJTHI010000288.1, read on the forward strand.
AGAAGCGCTGGGCTCGTCGGGAACCGCAGGCGCGGTGTCGCAAGTGCTGGCCGCCAGTGGCGTCACCGATGGACGTATCACGCCCGACAGCTTGCGTTGGTTGATAGACCAATGCCTGCAAGCAGGTCGCATGGACAAGCTGGTTCTGCCCGGACTCAAAGACGACAGGCGTCAGGTGATTGGCGGTGGCGTGGCCATTCTCTACACCTTGGCCATGAACTTTGGCATTGATGAACTGCTACCCGCCAAAGGCGCGCTGCGCCAAGGCGTGATTTTTGATTTGCAAGAGCGGCTGCAATCCAGAGACCGTGCGCTGCCTGCAAGGCAGGCGATGCGGGAAGGCAGCGACATGCGCGACACCTCGGTGCTGGAGATGCAAAGCCGTTTTGCTGTGGACAAAACCCAAGCCGAACGTGTCATGGCGGTAGCCGATGCGCTTTACCAATCGGTGGCCCTCACCCATCCGGCCCATTCCACCGGAGAAGAAAAACGCGAATTGCAATGGGCCGCAGCCTTGCATGAGCTTGGCATGATGGTCTCTCACCACGACCACCACCGCCACAGCGCCTACATCCTGGCCCATGTGGACGCTGCCGGTTTTTCGCAATCTCAGCTACGCCGTTTAGCAGATTTGGTGCTGGCGCAGCGTGGTGGCTTGCGCAAGGTGGAAGCGCTGCTGGCCAACCCCGACTTCGCCTGGCAGGTGCTGTGCCTGCGTTTAGCCATCATCAAATGCCACGCACGCGGCCCGGTGAGCACCAAAGCCTTGGAACTCACCCAAGACGGACAGCGCGCTGTGTTGAGTTTCTCAAGCGCTTGGGCGGCCACCCATCCCAAAACGCTCTACTTACTCAATGAAGAAGTGGCGGCTTGGGAGAAATTCAACGGACTGCGTTTGGTTCTTAACCAGTCTTAACCCCCAAAGCACACGCCTCACGCGCCAAGCGTGTGATTCCCGCCCAATCTTTGTTGCGCATCAGATCAGCAGGCGTCAACCACGAACCGCCGCAAACGACCACATTGGGCAGCGCCAAAAACTGTGGCGCGCTCTCTACCGTGATGCCGCCGGTGGGACAGAACACCACGTCGGCGAACACACTGGCCCAGGCTTTGAGCATGGGCAGCCCGCCCGCTGCGGTGGCAGGGAAAAACTTCAAGAAGCGATAACCGTCGTTGCTGGCTTGCATGACCTCGCTGCTGGTGGCCACGCCGGGCAACAAGGGCAAACCGATGTCGCGGCAAACCGCGCCGATGTCGGACAAATACCCGGGGCTCACTGCGAACTGACAACCCGCGTTTTTCACGGCTTGTGCGTCCGCCACATTTCGCACCGTGCCTGCGCCAACTACTGCCTGGGGAACAGCCTTGGCAATGGCCTCCATCGCAGCCAAGGCCACGTGCGTGCGCAATGTGATTTCTAGCACTTTCACACCGCCTTCAACCAAGGCTTGAGCCATGGGAACGGCGTCTTCCAAGCGTTCAATCACGATGACGGGAATCACCGGGCCGTGGGCGGCCAAGGCCAAAGTGGCTTGGGTCATTTGTTCTGAGTTGTTCATGGTGTGCGTCCTCAAATCCAAGTCACAGCGCCTTCTTCGGCACTGCGCACCAGCCGGCGCATGCCGCCGAAGAGTTCACGGCCCAGACCATAGGCGTTGATTTGAGCATGCTCATCACTCAAAACCGCCGCCTTACGCTGTGCCCAAGTGCTGGCATCGACCAAGGCTTCCAAGGTGCCCGCCACGGCATCCAGACGAATCACATCGCCGTCACGCACCTTAGCCAAGGGGCCATCAGCCAAGGCTTCAGGGCTGACGTGGATGGCCGCCGGCACCTTGCCCGAGGCACCGCTCATGCGGCCATCGGTCACCAAGGCGACTTTGAAACCTTTGCCTTGCAACACAGCCAGTGGTGGCGTGAGTTTGTGCAGCTCGGGCATGCCATTGGCACGTGGGCCTTGAAAACGCACCACCGCAATGAAGTCCCGCTCCAAGCGGCCTTCTTTGAACGCGGCCAGCAGTTCTTCTTGGGTGTTAAACACGATGGCGGGCGCTTCAACGATGTGGCGGTCTTGCGGTACCGCCGAAATTTTGATCACCGCGCGACCGAGGTTGCCTGTGAGCAAACTCAAACCACCGGTGTCGCTGAAGGGTTTGGTGGCCGTGCGCACAATGCTGTCGTCACCCGGCAAAGCAGGTAAATCAGGCCAGGAAAGTTTGGCTTGCGCGTCTATTTGGGGAATGCGGGTGTAAGCAGCCATGCCCAATGCGCTCACGGTGCCTACATCAGCGTGCATGAAACCGCCTTGCAAGAGTTCACGCAATACAAAAGCGGGGCCACCGGCCGCTTGGAATTGGTTCACATCGGCACTGCCATTGGGGTAGACGCGGGCCAGTAGCGGCGTGGCTTTGGAAAGATCGGAAAAATCCGTCCAATCAATCAAGATGCCAGCAGCCCGTGCCACGGCAACCCAGTGGATCAAGTGATTGGTGGAGCCGCCCGTGGCCAGCAGCGCCACCATGGCGTTGACGATGGTGCGTTCATCGACCAAACGGCCGATGGGCATGAAGCGCTTGGGGTTGGTCGCGTTTTTAGTGATCGACAGCACAGTACGCACCGCCTCTCGCGTGAGCGCCTCACGCAAACCATCGTGCGGATGCACAAAAGCCGCGCCGGGGACATGCAAGCCCATGGCCTCCAGCAGCATTTGGTTGCTGTTGGCTGTGCCGTAAAAGGTGCAGGTGCCGGGGCCATGGTAGGCCGCAGACTCTGCTTCCAACAGTTTGTCGCGCCCTACCAAACCCTGTGCGGCTTGCTCCCGCACCTTGGATTTTTCGCTGTTCGACAAACCCGTGCTCATGGGCCCGGCAGGCACAAACACGCACGGCAAGTGGCCGAAATGCAAAGCACCAATCAATAGGCCGGGCACGATCTTGTCGCACACCCCCAGCAACAGGGCGGCATCAAACACATCGTGCGTCAAAGCCACAGCGGTACCCATTGCTATGGTGTCGCGTGAAAAAAGACTGAGTTCCATGCCGGGCAGGCCTTGGGTCACGCCGTCGCACATGGCGGGCACCCCCCCGGCCACCTGCACGGTGGCACCGTGTTGTTGCGCTTCGTCCCGAATCAAGGCCGGGTAGCCTTCATAGGGTTGGTGGGCCGACAACATGTCGTTGTAGGCGGTGACGATGCCAATGTGGGGTGAGCGCTCCACCACCACCTTGAACTTGTCTTGCCCCGGCAAAGCCGCAAACGCATGGGCCACATTGGCGCAACCCATGCGGTCACTGCCACGCGGGCGACTCGCGGCTTGATCGACTTGTTTCAGGTAGTGGCTGCGCGTGTCGCGGCTGCGCTCTTGGATGCGGGCAGTGACTTCTTGCAGGACTGCTGTCATGTGTGAATCGAGCCGGGGCTCGCCTCGTAATGAAGATGTAACCTATTGAACAATTATCGAGTAACAGTAGTGTCCCAACGTTTTCACATCAGGGTGTCGTAAGTTAATGATTTGCTTGCTGAATTTGGTGTTTTGGTCTGATGACGATTTGAACGTCGAGCGTCAGACTCATGGCCTTTTGCGCCTGCGCGCGAAGGAATGCC
>JBJTHI010000289.1:0-5926 GCA_046094425.1 Burkholderiales bacterium
GATAACTTTAACTATCTGAACAGTATTGGGGCTAGGCTCGATTCACTTAAGCGCCGAACGGCCCTGCACCCGCCGCACTGCTGTTACCCTCTCGGCTGCACATGAGCCGCACCGAACATCACTTTGACCTTCGCATCTACTGGGAAGACACCGACGCAGGCGGTGTCGTGTTTTTCGTCAACTATCTGAAGTTCTTTGAACGCGCACGCACCGAGTGGCTGCGAGAATTGGGTTTCTCTCAGGAAACCTGGCGAACCCGGGGCCAGAGTTTCATCGTTAGTCAGGTTGAGGTTCGATATTTGAAACCGGCGAGGCTTGACGATTATTTACGCATCACGACCCGAATAAAAAACTGCGGGCAAGCCTCATTAACCGTGAACCAAGTCGCTCATCGTGGCTCTGAGCTGCTGTGCCAAAGCGACGTGAGGCTGGGCTTTGTTGACCTGGCTACGTTGCGACCCAACCGGCTGCCCACTGACCTCTTATCTCACTTTTCATGAATCAAGACCTCTCCATCATCTCCCTCGTACTGCAAGCCACTTTGGTGGTCAAACTCGTCATGGGAGGTTTGTTGTTGACCTCACTGGCCAGTTGGGCGGTTATTTTTGGCAAGCTCGTGGGGCTGGCCAAAATCAAATCGGGCAACGATGAGTTTGAGCGTGAGTTCTGGGCTGGCAAAAGCCTCAACGACCTGTACACCGACGCCCAAAGAAGCCAGAAAAACTCGCCCATGGAACGCATTTTTGCCTCGGGCATGCGCGAGTTCTTGAAGTTGCGCGAGCGCCGCGTCACTGATGCGGGCAGTTTGCTCGACGGTGCCCGGCGTGCCATGCGCGCCAGCCAGCAGCGCGAGTTGGACACGATAGAAGCCAACTTATCTTTCTTGGCATCGGTCGGCTCGGTCAGCCCTTACGTGGGTCTGTTTGGCACGGTGTGGGGCATCATGCACGCTTTTGTGGGGCTGTCGAATTTGCAGCAGGTCACCTTGGCCACGGTGGCACCCGGCATTGCCGAGGCTTTGGTCGCTACCGCCATTGGCCTGTTCGCCGCCATTCCTGCGGTCATTGCCTACAACCGGTTTGCGCGTGACATTGATCGCATTGCCATGAAGGCGGATAGCTTCATGGAAGAGTTCTCCAACATTCTGCAGCGCAGCGTGGGTCAGGCCTCTGGTGGCCCAGGGGCGCACTGACCATGCCTGCGGTATCCAGTCGCGGTTCGCGCCGACGCACCATCAACGAAATCAACATGGTGCCCTTCATCGATGTGATGTTGGTGTTGCTCATCATCTTCATGGTCAGCGCCCCGCTCATCACCACAGGCCTGGTTGATTTGCCCAGCGTGGGTGCCAGCAAACAGCGGCCCGACAAGGTGGTTGAAATTGTGGTCGCCCCTGACGAAACCTTGCGTTTGCGTGTGGATGGCAAAGAACAAGCCACCTTCCCGCTGCGTGCCTTGGTGGCCCGGGTGAAAGAAGCTCAAGCCGGTGTGGCCTCCACCCCGGTGGTGATTTCTGCCGACAAAACCGTGAAGTACGAGGCCGTGGTCAAGGTGATGGACGCCTTGCAGCGCGCCGGTGTGCAACGTGTGGGTTTGTCGGTGAGATCTGGCGGCTGAAGTCGTTGCGTAGACCCATAGCAGCACGATGAACGCGCCCGCCCTGCACCGCGATCCCTTTAGCCCCCAGCCGCTCGCGGGGCGCGGGTTTGGAGTGGCGCTCACCTTGCTAGCCCACGGCCTGTTGCTGCTGGCTTTGACCTTGGCAGTGAACTGGCGCGTCAGCACGCCCTCGCCTGTAGAGGCCGAGTTGTGGGCTGCCGTGCCTCGCGCTGCGCCCCCAGAGGAAGTTCAGCCCCCCCCACCACCAGCGGAGCCGCCAAAGCCTGTGGTCAAACCGCCTGAGCCGCGTGTGGAGCCCCAACCATCACGCGCGGAGCAAGACGCGCAAATTGCTACCGAAAAGGCCAAACGCGAGAAAGAACGCGAAGAGGCTGAGAAAAAACGCAAAGAAGAAGAGAAGAAACTCGCTGAGAAAAAAGCCGAGTTAGAGCGCCGCGAGAAAACTGAGAGAGAAAACAAACAGAAAGAGAAAGAAGCCCAGCTCGCACGTGAAGAAGCGCAACGCAAGCAGCACCTGGAACGCATCATGAAAGATGCGAACAAACAAACCCCAGGCCCTAGTGCGACCGAGTTTGGTGCCGACTACGCCGGTCAAATTCAAAAACGCATTCGAGACAACACCGACTTTCCCGCCAATGTGGAAGGCAACCGCGCAGCAGAGGTGGAAATACGGGTGACAGCCGATGGCCGCATCCTGGGCCAACGAATTCTCAAATCGAGTGGCAACCCAGCTTTCGACGAAGCTATTCTGCGAGGGGTAGAGCGCGCTGGCACCATGCCGCGCAACCGCAACGGCGTAGCACCCTCGCCCATCATCGCCACCATCACGGCGCGCGAGTGAAATCAAAAAGAACGTATCAAACTCGCTCAAAAAACGCTTTGGTACTGCCGCACAAAGCGCCGGTCTATCCAGTTTTTCCAATACCAAACCCAAGCCCCTTGGGCCGACCACTGCCCCCAAGAAGCCAGAGCATACCGTTCGCCGCAGGCAAGCAAATTCAAACTGTTCTTTTGCGGTTGGTAGGTTTTGAGTGGTTGACCGGCCGCAGCGCGCTGCAAATTGGCAAACAGGGGCGGCCCACTGCGCACGGCATAGACCCCGCTCTTGGGATGCGGTGCGTCTACACGGCTGGCGACATCGCCTGCGGCAAACACCTCAGGGTGGGAGATGCTTTGCAGGGTGGCTTGGGTTTGGATGAAACCCGATTCGTCCAGCGCCAAGCCCGAGCCCGCAAGCCACGGCGGCGCACTCGCACCCCACACCGCCAAGGGCGCGTCGCAGGCCAGACGGGCACCGTTGGCAAGAATCACCTGTTTGGCGGCTATCTCCACGCATTTTTCTTGCAGCACTGCGATGCGAGCGCGTCTGAGCACAGCCATGGCCCGGTGCTGTACTTGGGTCGAGTGGCTGGCCAAGGGCGGCGAACCACCAGTGACCAAACTCACGCGAACTTGGGCTTGCAAACGGTGTTGCAAGGCCAGGGCCAATTCCACCCCGGCTGCACCACCGCCGACCACCACCACAGCCAAAACACGGCTTTGTGCCAACTCCAACAAACCTTCGGAGAGCCGCACAAAATGTTCCATGGGTCGCACAAACAGCGCATGCTCGCGTGCGCCGGGAATGGCGTCGCGGTTCATCACTGGGCCCGTGTCCACACTGAGCCAGTCGTAGGCCAGCGTCTCGCCGCTGCTGGTGGTCACCTGTTTGGTATGGGGATCGATGCCGGTGGCCGCAGCTTCTAAAAACGTCGCGTTAGCCAACCCGGCCAGTGGTGACAAGGGAATGCTGCACTCGTCGAGCAGGTAATGCCCCGCCAGCCAACCGGGCACCATGCCGGAATAAATTTGTTTCTCAAATGGAGAAACCAGGGTGATATTCACGCCCGCTAGCGGCTTGCGGGCCAGTTGTTTCAGCACATGCACATGGGCATGGCCACCGCCTAGGAGAACGAGTTGTTTCATGCCTTTGACAAAGGGGACGCGAGGTTCCGATGCGCAGGGCCATCAACTTCCCTCCGCTTTTTGTGCCCCATTGTCACCTGACTGTCACGCAGAACACTTCACCCACGTTGCCAGGCATGAAATCGTGCCACCCATTCCAAGAGCTTTTTCGGTTGATGCGCCCGCTTCCACTCGCCTGCCGCGTACTTATTGGCTTCGGCCCAGGTCGGGTAGGTGTGGATGGTGCCAAGAATTTTGTTCAGACCCAGGCCATGTTTCATCGCCAGAACAAACTCCGCCAGGAGGTCGCCTGCATGTTCACCCACGATGGTGACGCCGAGAATTTTGTCCTTGCCCGGCACAGTGAGCACCTTCACAAACCCGTGGGCACTGCTCTCGGCAATGGCACGATCTAAATCGTCTAGCCCATATCGGGTCACTTCATAAGCCACACCCTGGGCCTTGGCGTCTTGTTCATTCAAACCCACACGCGCCACTTCTGGGGCGATGAAAGTGGCCCAAGGAATCACCGAATAGTCGGCCTTGAATTTTTTTAAGCTGCCGAACAAGGCGTTGACGCTGGCATACCAAGCCTGGTGGGCTGCCGTGTGGGTGAACTGAAACGGCCCGGCCACGTCGCCAGCGGCGTAGATGTTGGGGTAGTTGGTTTGCAGATAGTCGTTGACTTGCACTGTTCTTCCAACCGGCACGCCGAGTTTCTCCAAACCAAAGCCTTGCAGACGGGCGCTGCGGCCCACGGCACATAACAACTGGTCGAACTCGATACGTTTTTCAACGCCGCCTGCTTCTACGATGATGAACTTGCGTTTGGGCTCGTTCTCTAGCTCGCAGCGCAGCGCTTTGTGCCCGGTCAACACCTGCACGCCATCGGCCTGTAAGGCCGCTTGGGCCAGTGCAGACACGTCTTCATCTTCACGCACCATGATGCGTGCGGCCATTTCAATTTGCACCACCTGAGAACCCAAGCGCGCAAAAGATTGGGCCAACTCGCAACCGATCGGGCCACCGCCCAGCACCACCAGGCGCCTAGGCAACTCGCGCAGCCCCCAGAGGGTGTCGCTGGTGAGAAAACCCACCTCGTTCAATCCCGGTAGTGGCGGCACAAAAGGAGCGGCTCCGGTGGCGATGATGATGTTTCGTGTGGTGAGTGACTGCACCTGCCCGCTCGGCAAGGTGATGTCCACACGCCAAGGGTTGACGATGGTGGCTTGGCCTTGCACCACGTCCACACCCAACTTGGTATAACGCTCCACCGAGTCATGCGGCTCCACCTCACGCACCACATGGGCCACACGTTCCATCACGTCGGCAAAGTTCACTGTGGCGGTGGCGTTTTCGATGCCGTATTTTTTGGACTGCTTCATCTGGTGCAGTACCTTGGCGGTTTTGATCAAGGCTTTGCTGGGCACACAGCCGTAGTTCAGGCAGTCGCCCCCCATCTTGTGGCCTTCCACCAAGGTCACTTTGGCCTTCACAGCCGCCGCAATGTAGGAACTCACCAAACCCGCCGCACCTGCGCCGATGACGACTAAATTGCGGTCAAAAGACTTTGGTTTCTGACTGACCCAAGGTGCGTAAACCTTGCGTCGCTTCATCGCATCGATGATCTTCTTGGCGATCAAGGGGAAGACCCCAAGCAAGATAAACGAGCCCAACAAAGCGGGCGACAAGATGCCACGCAAGGATTCAATGCGCGCCAACCGCGTTCCAGCATTCACATAAACCACGGTGCCCGCCAACATACCAAGCTGGCTCACCAGGTAAAAGACGCTGGCCTTCATGCGTGTGAGGCCCATCAGCAGGTTAATCACAAAAAAAGGTACCAGGGGCACCAAACGCAGGGTGAATAGGTAAAACGCGCCCTCTTTCTCCACACCTTGGTTGATGTCAGCCAGACGCGACCCGAAGCGCGCCTGCACGCTGTCGCGTAAGACATAACGCGAAGCCAGAAAAGCCAGTGTGGCCCCAATGCTTGACGCGAACGACACCAGCACTGTGCCCACGAGCAACCCAAAAATTGCACCACCAGCCAAAGTCATGATGACCGCGCCTGGTAATGACAGTGCTGTGACCAGCACATACACAGCCAAGAACCCACCCGCCACCGCCCAAGGGTGGGCTTCGTACAGACCCGCCAACTCGGCTTGGCGTGACTTCAAATAGGCGAGGCTGAGGTACTGCGCGCCATCGAACACAAAGAAGGCCGCGATCAGGCCGACCACGGCGAGGATCAATAAAAGTTTGCTGCGTGACATGGTGATGCCTGGTTTTTGCGGTGGATGACGGAGATCAGTTCGATTGACCACCTACCCCCTCACCCCCACCCTCTCCCAGAGGGAGA
>JBJTHI010000290.1:0-2785 GCA_046094425.1 Burkholderiales bacterium
CTGCGGCTTGACCCAAGGTGCGAATCAAAAACATGGTCAGCACAATGGTCAAGACCACCACCAAGGTGGCGCTGAAGCTGCGCGCCAGCTCTCGGCGCAAGGTGGAATCGAATAACATCGTCGTCTTGTTTTTACCAGCGCTGGATTATGGACTTCAAGCACCAAACAGGCTCCACCCTTCAATTGGCTACTTTGCGCACCGACGCATTGCTGCTGGTGGTAACGCCCCAAGTGCTCGACTCGGGCCCGTCAAACGACGCAGCGACCGCCTTGGATCCTGTGCTCAAAAAATTGATCGCTGATGCAGTGAAGCAGGGCGACTTGGCGCTGAAAGTGGGCCGCACCCTCTATGTGCATCGCCCACACGCCATAGCCGCTGCCCGGTTGGTCGTGGCCGTGGCGGCCAACGACAGTGCCAAAGCCTTCAAAGCGGCGATCGCCTCTGCACTGACGCCGCTGAAGACAGCGGGTGCCCAGCAGGTGCTGGTGGCTGCATTGATGAAAACGACGTCGCAGCACGCGCAAGCGCTGGTAGTGGCGGCTTGCGATGCACAGTATGTGTACCGGCACAGCAAGCCCAGCGCCCAAGCTGCGCCTGTTTGGTCACGGTATAGCTTGGTGTGCCCCAAAGAAGAGGCCAAGGAAGTTGCCTCGGGGATCTTGGTCGGTCAAGCCATTGCGTCGGGCATGGGTTTGGCGCGCGAATGCGCAAACCGGCCGGGCAATTTATGCACCCCCAGCGACTTGGCGTCGCAGGCCAAAACCTTGGCCAAAAAGCACCGCTTGAAGATAGAGGTGCTAGACCGCAAAGCCGTGGAAAAACTTGGCATGGGCGCGTTTTTGGCGGTAGCGCAAGGCTCTGACGAGCCGCTGCGTTTTATCGTATTGCGTTACGAAGGCGCACCTGCCACAGCGAAAAAAGCCGCTTCGCCCCCGGTGGTGCTGGTGGGCAAGGGCATCACCTTTGACAGCGGGGGCATCTCTATCAAGCCCGCTGCCGAGATGGACGAGATGAAATTCGACATGGGGGGCGCGGCCAGTGTGCTGGGCGCCATGGCGGCCATTGCCGAATTGAAGCCGAAGTTGAACCTGGTGGTCATCATTCCAAGCTGCGAGAACCTGCCCAGTGGTCGCGCTGTGAAACCGGGTGATGTGGTGACCACCATGTCCGGCCAAACCGTTGAAATTCTCAATACCGACGCTGAAGGCCGTTTGATTTTGTGTGACGCACTCACCTACGCCGAACGCTTCAAACCCCGTGTGGTGGTGGATGTCGCCACGCTCACCGGGGCTTGTGTGATTGCGCTGGGTCACCACCACTCGGGCCTATTCACCACCGATGATGCCCTGGCTGCCACCATGCTGCAATGCAGCCAAGAAGCACTGGATCCATGCTGGCGCATGCCGCTGGATGAAGAGTACGACGAAGGCCTGAAAAGCAACTTTGCCGACATGGGCAATGTGGGATCCCGAGCCGGCGGGGCCATCACCGCTGCCATGTTCTTGAAGCGATACACCGCCAAATACCCCTGGGTGCATTTGGACATTGCGGGTACCGCGTGGAAATCAGGTGCAGCCAAAGGCAGCACGGGGCGGCCGGTGCCGCTGTTGACGCACTTTGTCTTGTCCCAGCAAGACTGATGGGGCTGTACCCCAAACGCGCATGACCGAGATTCAGTTCCACTTCAACGTACCCGACCGCTTGGCCTACGCCTGCCGCTTGTTGCGTAAGGCCATGCGCACGGTGAGAGGAATTTCGGTGCTGGGTGAAGCCAGCGAGATGGAGCATTTGAATCGACAACTTTGGTCTTTTGAACCGTCCGAGTTTTTGCCTCATCTTTTGTTGCGCGCAAGCGAGAAGCCGACCCCAGCATTAACCACAACGCCGATTTGGTTGTTGACCGATCTTGCTCAAGCACCATGTGACCACAAGGTATTGGTTAACCTCGGAGTGGAGCCCGTCACCGAACCGGATCGTTACCAGCGTTTGGTGGAAATCGTCTCGCGCGACCAGGGTGACCGCGATGCGGCACGGCTTCGTTGGCGTCACTACGCAGGTTTAGGCTTGCCTATTGAAAAATTTGAGGTGTCGGCATGAGCTTGTTCAAAGCCAATGTACCGCCCAGTCGGGTGCCGACATTGACTGAAGTGGTTGAGGTTGTTGGCGATTCTGCGCAATCCACTGTACCCGTTGAACCCGATGCCGCTGCCGCTGTTTTGGCGCCTGCCCCGGTTGATTCCGATCTGCTCACACAGCGGGTCATGGCGGATATGCAGCGACAAATCGACGCCATCCTGGAGGTGCGATTGAAGGAAGCCTTGGCACCCGTCGTCGCACGCTTGACCGATGCCTTGGCAAGAGATGCTCGCGCCGAGCTGACCATAGTGATGAAGGATGTGGTGTCTCGCGCTGTGGCCAATGAGATGAGTCGCACGTCATCGAGAGAATGACCGCTGGCCAAAGTAGAACTGATCTGCGCTGGCCCGACGTGCTCCGGCCAACGCGGTTCACCTAGTTCCGTCAAATCGCTGCCCGTCGCGTGTGAGTTGGCCTTGCCAGTAGGCGCGGGTGTCTAGGCGTTCCCTAATCGGTCGGTGACGGCAACTCCACCATGCCCAACAAAAGAGCTTGCTGTCAAAGCACAGACGACAGCGTTGAAACCCGTTGTTCTCGATCCCCTGTCCAAGATTCGATGAAATCGAATTGCACCAGTGTTAACGTGAAAAAAAAGATCCACGGAGCGGTGCAAACCTGAATCCGTTTCGAGAAAAATTGCACTATCCT
>JBJTHI010000291.1:0-2128 GCA_046094425.1 Burkholderiales bacterium
GCACAAAACACTTTTTATGATAAGTATCGATAACGCCATTCGAAAGGGATCCATCCCCATTTTTAGAACATACCCTATCGTCATGCGCACTTGAATCCTCTTTCACCAGACACGCTCTAACACAGTTCAGATTACCCGTCGTCGCAGTGGAATCGCGCTTGAACAACGGGTTAATATCAGCGGTGCCGCAAATAAGAGGCGCCGCAACACAGTAATATCTATTTGGAGTTTTCGCGCACTGCCTCGGGTAGTACATACAGATACTGAGGTCAGGACTTAGTCCGAGCAGATCGACGTAGTTCAGCGGATTGCCACCGACATAGCCGTACAAATTTGGCCCGCCAGACTCTTCAATCGGGTCGCGGTTCAACCAGCGCCTGGCAAGCGGATCGTAGGCCCGATAGGTTCCCATGTAGAGCCCCGATGGGCTATGCCAGTACAGGCCTGTATTGACCCAGCGGTTTCTGCACAGGTCAGGCTACTAAAGCATAAGCCTCAGCGGGGGTCTTCATGCCCAGCGCCTGGTGAGGGCGCCGGTTGTTGTAAAAGCCGATCCAGTCCGCGATCACGCGGCTGGCGTGCTGCAGTGTTTCGAATCGGTGGCGGTGCACGCATTGGTCTTTGAGCGTTCTGATCACGCGCTCGACCATGCCGTTTTGTTCCGGGCTGTACGGGGTGATGAACTCCTGCTGCAGGCCGTAGCTTTTGACCAGGGCCGTGTAGCTGCGGCTGGTGAACACCAGTCCGTTGTCTGACCTCAGCAAGAACGGGTGCCTGACTTTGCCCAGGCAGCCGTACCTGGCAATCAGCGCCTGCTCCAGCGCCGCTTCAGCGGTCTTGGATCGGCCGCTGCGGCTGAGGTGCCAGCCCAGCAGCTCGCGGCTGTAGCAATCGATCACCAAGGCCAGCGAAGCCCAGCCATCACGCCCGGTCCACACGCGGCACAGATCGGTGGCCCAGCGCTCATCTGGCGCCTTGGCCACCGAAGGCAATGCCTGGATGCGAGGCCTGAAGCCCACCGGGCGCTTGCGAACCTGCCAGCCCTTGAGCTGGAAGATGCGCTGCACGGTGTTCTTGTTGAAGCCAAGCAGGTGCGCCACGGTGCGGTAACCGAACGACGGGTTCTCTTCGATCATCGCCTTGATGGGCTTGACGAAGTGATCCTGAACTTTCTGTGCTGCCTTGGTACTGCGGTAGTACACCGTGCGTCTAGGCATCTCGAACCACTGGCACAGCTTGACCAGGCTGACCTTGAATCCGTCTTCAGCCAGTCCCTGCTGAAGGCCGAGGATCATTTCTCGTCCTCGTTGCCCAGCAGGGACGCCAGCTTTTTTCTGGCACGCAGCTCCAGCATGGCTTCGCCATAGGCCTCCTGCAGTTCGCGCAGTTGCTTCTCGTACTGCTCTTTGACTTCCAGGGGCTTGGTGCGCAGGGCGTTCTCCATGCCGCGCTTGCCCTCATCGACCCACTGCTCAACCTCAGAAGGGTTGAGATCGAAGGCCCGGCTGGCCTCCGAGATCGTGGTCTTGCCTTGGATGATGTCCAGGACAAGGGCCGTCTTACGCTTGGCTGTCCAGCGCTTGATGTCGTCTTCCATCAGGGTGCTCATCGTCGTTTCCTTCAACGTTAACACCTGAGCAGGAATTCACTGGGTCAATACAGGCCTGCGTAGCCCTTGGTCATGCGCCGACTGTTCGGCAGACGGCAGTCTGCGCTTTGTGCACAACGCACATCCAGGACCTCGCCGTAAAGACCATAGGACACGGTTAGTACCCACTGACCAGTGGCCGCATCATTCACATGACGCACGCTGCCCAAGTGGTCTTCGCCGTACACAAGGCGTCGACCGCCATTGACCTCGCCACGACTGCCATACACCCACGCCTGCACCTTGTTGCCGCTGTCAAGCACAGCGCAGATCTCATCACCACACCACCGGTAACGCTGCACCAATCCCAAATCACTCACTTCGGCTCGGCGGCTCAGCCCGTCATAGCGCCAAGTGCTAACCACCGGATCGGCTGCGTTGCTGCTTGAAACCAATCTGTCCAGTCCATCCCAAACGTATGTCCGGCGACCATCAGACAACAGATTGCCATTCGCGTCATGGGTGCGCATCACCCCATCT
>JBJTHI010000292.1:0-10857 GCA_046094425.1 Burkholderiales bacterium
TGTTGTTGCTGTGCAAATCAATCCCCGCGTAAAGTTCCATGTCGGCCTCCTTGGGTTAGGTTTCCATCGTCTGAATCGCAATCCAAACGATAGACCCCTCAATGGAGGCCGACTCACGGGTAGATGTTTATCAGGTCTTGCGACACCACGGGCAAAATTTGGCGCACGGCTTCGGCCACCTCCAGGGGGTTGGCCGTGGCTTGGCGGATCACGCCCACCGAGATGGCGGGCACGCCGTTCAAACGCACCACACTGCGTTCATCTGCCGGGCCTTCTTCAATGCGGGCCACGTCGCGCAAACGCACGGTGTAGCCCGCGTTGTTACTACCGACCACTTTGAGCGCCACCTCGCCAAACTGGGCAGGCGTGTTCAGGTCAGTGCGGGCAGTGACGTTGAATTCACGCTGCAAACTCTCAATGCGCCCGGCGGGCACTTCCAGGTTTTGCCGTCGCAGCGCGTCTTCTACGTCTTGCACGGTGAGGCGGTAGGAGGAGAGTTTGTCGGCGTCGAGCCAAATGCGCATGGCGAATTTGCGCTCGCCGTTGATGACTACATCGGCCACGCCGGGCACGGTTTGCAGCCGGGGTTTGAGCACGCGGTTGGCGAGGTCTGAGAGTTGCAGCGGCGACATGCCGGGGCTGTTCAGCGCCACTTGAATGGTGGGTGTGGCGTCGGCCTCCACCTTGGCAATGACGGGTTCTTCCACCGCTTGCGGCAAGCGGCCACGCACCCGGGAGACACGGTCGCGCACATCGGCGGCGGCGTTGTCGGGATTTTTCTCCAGCTTGAACAGCACGGTGATCTGGCTGCGCTCGGAGCGGGAGATGGAGGTCACCACATCCACCCCGTCGATGCCGGAGATGGAGTCTTCCAGCACCTTGCTGACCTGGGACTCCATGACCTCAGACGAGGCACCCACCAAACGGGTGGACACCGTCACCACCGGCACATCAATGCGCGGGTACTCACGCAATTGCAGCTTGAAGAAAGACACCATGCCCAGCAACACCAGCACCAGCGACATCACGGTGGCAAACACCGGGCGACGGATGGAGGTATCGGACAGCTTCATGGTTTGGGCTCCGAGGTCGCGTCGGCTTTGTCATTGCTTTTGCTATCACCATTGCCATCACGTTTACCGCCGCTCTTGCCCCTTCCTGCACCCCCCATCTCCACCACCTTGAGTGACGAGCCATCCGCACGCATCAAACGGGCTTGACCGGCGGTGACCACTTGATCGCCCAAAGCCAGCCCTTCCAAAATTTCTACCTTGCCCGGCACACGCAATCCCATCTTGGCCTCGATGCGCTGTGAGGTGGGCGGTTGGCCGGGTTCGGCCGCATTCACCACCTTGATCAAAAACTGCTTGCCCCCTTGTGGCACCAGCGCTTCTTCGGGTACTACCAGGGCCCCTCTTCGCTCAGAAAACACAATGCCGGTGCGTGCGAACATGCCGGGCTTGAGCTGCCCCTGCGGGTTGGGCAGCTTGGCGCGCACCAGCACCGAGCGACCGTTGGCATCCACCTGCGAATCCAGCGCCTGCACCTGA
Organism: Burkholderiales bacterium; assembly: GCA_046094425.1. GTDB lineage: Bacteria > Pseudomonadota > Gammaproteobacteria > Burkholderiales > Burkholderiaceae_C > JANPCX01. The sequence goes on from JBJTHI010000292.1 coordinate 1,551, forward strand.
CCGCTGAAGGTTTTGCCCGGCAGGGCGTCTAGCCCCACGCTCACCAACTGACCCGCTTTCACGCGGTGAATCACACGTTCGGGCAAGCGAAAGTCCACCCATATGGTGGAGATGTCTTCCAGGTTGACGAGGTCAGCCCCATCTTTCACGAAGTCGCCCACATTCACCAGCCGAATACCGGCAGCGCCATCAAACGGCGCGGTGATGCGCATGCGCGCCAGTTGTGCTTGCGACAAGGCCACTTGCGCCTGCGCCACTTGCAAATTCGCAAGCGCTTGATCCACCACACTTTGGCTCACAAAGTTTTGCGCCAAGAGTTCACGGTTGCGTTGCAATTGGGTTTGTGCAATGCCCGCTTGGGCTTGGGCCTGTTGAAGTTGCGCGGCTTGCAGGGCATCGTCCAACTGCACCAACAACTGACCGCGTTTGACGCTTTGGCCATCAGAGAAACCAAGCTGCTTCACCCGGCCACTCACCTCGGGGCGAAGCATCACGCCTTGTTTGGATCGCAGTGTGCCTATGGCCTGGGTTTCGTCCTTCAGATCAACCGCTTCCACCTTGGCCACTTCCACAGCCACGGGGCCGTTGCGTTCGCCCGATGGGGGTGTGGTGGGCGCACTCGCAGCGGCGGAGGATGGAACACCCTGCACCTTGGGCACGCTTCGGTTTTGCAACCAATAGGCGGCCAAGAGTGCAGCCCCCATGGCCAGCGTGACAAGCACCCAATGCAGTTTCTTCAACGCCATCCGAAAACCTCGATTGCAACAACCCGAAACAGACGGGTAATGTAAAGGGTTGGGAATGACAGGGAGGCCAGAGCGAATCAGGCAGCCGATGCCGACTCCACCCCACGATTGGCCAGCATGTCGGCCCGCTCGTTGCCCGGATCGCCCGAGTGGCCCTTGACCCAGCGCCAGTCCACTTGGTGCAACTCACGCAGCGCATCCAGGCGTTGCCACAGGTCGGCGTTTTTCACCAGTTTGTTGTCCGCCGTTTTCCAGCCGCGTTTTTTCCAGTTGTGTATCCACTCGGTGATGCCTTGGCGCACGTACTGGCTGTCGGTGTAAATGTGAACCTCACAACTGCGTTTGAGTGAAGCCAGCGCTTCAATCACCGCCGTGAGTTCCATGCGGTTGTTGGTGGTGTTCATCTCGCCACCAAACAGATCCATCTCTTTGCCCTTGCTGGACAACCAAGCACCCCAGCCGCCTGGGCCTGGGTTGCCTTTGCATGCCCCATCGGTATAAGCCGTGACCAAGGGGCGGGTGACGGGGAGGGGTGACGATGCATTGCTGCTGTTCATGTGTTGTTAACTTCTTTGCGGTTGTGGGCCACCACGGCGGGGGCCATTTTCTTTCGCGTTTTGGCTTGCGGTGACAGGCCCACCAAACGCATGCCACGCACCCGTTTCACTGCCACCACCATGTAAACCGAGCCGAACACGGGCCACCAACGTTCACCCACACGCTCCATCCAAGCGCAACGCTCCAGCCAAAGCGGTGAACTCAGAGGCGGCCGGTAGCAGCCAAAACGCGCAGACACCACGTCAAAACTGAGCAAGCGCAACCAGTCACGCAAGCGCCGGTAGCCAATGAATTCACCCGCGCGCGGCATGAACAAGGGTTTGTTTTTGCCCAAACCCACACTGCGCCTTACATGGCCCAAACGCTGGCGCATGCCCCACAGACTGGCCGGGTTGAAACCCAAAATCACCACATGGCCTTCGGGCCGCAGCACACGATCGACCTCACCCAAAGCACGGTGTGGGTCTTCGGCCAGCTCCAGGGCATGGGGCAGCAGCACCAAGTCCAGGCTTTGCGCGTCCAGGGGCAAGGCGTCAAAGTCGCAGACCAAGGACGGTGTTTCTAGATGCCCCTGTGATTGCGACCAAGGCTCCACCGTGCGGGGATGGTTCAGACTTTGCAGCAAAGGGGAGGATGTGGCCGCGCTGGTTTGACCAGCAGGTAATGCGTGAACAAGTTGAGCATCCAATTCATCCACCGCCAACCAACGGTGCGGCATGCGGTTGTCGCGCAAGCCCTGCAAGGCGGGCATGCCCAACTGCAAGGCGTGAAAACCAAAGAGGTCGACCACCGCTGCGTCGAGCTGTTGCTGCTCCCACGCCAGCAGGTGGGCACCAGCGGGGGTATGCAGCCACTGGGCCAAACTTATAATTCCGGGCTGGTCTGCCATGAATCTGATCGCGCTACCCGCCTTCACCGACAACTACATCTGGATGCTTCACGATGGCAGGCGCGCCATCGTGGTTGACCCGGGGGATGCAGCGCCAGTGCTGCAAGCGCTGGCATCTGAGCAACTCACCTTGGTTGGCATTCTAGTGACCCACCATCACCAAGATCACACCGCAGGCCTGTCTGGCCTGCGTTCTGTTTCAAAGGGGCCGGTGTGGGGACCCGCCCGCGAGAGCATTGCATCGCCCGTTGTTCCGGTTGGTGAAGGTGACACTCTTTCTTTGCTCGGCCATGCGTGGACAGTACTGGACATTCCCGGCCACACCAGCGGCCATGTGGCCTACTTCAGCGAACTCGGCGGTGAGCCCGTCGTTTTTTGTGGCGACACCCTGTTCTCCGCTGGCTGTGGCCGACTGTTTGAAGGCACGCCCGAACAAATGTGGGCCTCCTTGAAGCGCCTGGCCGCATTGCCAAGCGACACTCGCCTTTGCTGCGGGCACGAATACACCCTGGCCAATTTGGCTTTCGCGCAGGCGGTTGAGCCCGACAATCAAGATGTAGCAGAGCACATGGTTTGGTGCCAAAAAACGCGCGAGCAACAATTGCCCACCTTGCCCTCTAGCGTGGAGCGTGAACTGCGTATCAACCCCTTCCTGCGTGTGCATGTCGCAGGTGTTATTCAACAAGCGTTGCAGCATGGCGCACAAGGCACCGACGGCGTGCAGGTGTTTGCAGCACTCAGGCAGTGGAAGAACATGTTTTGATGGATAACTCACGCAACTGCATGCTCTGGACTTTGGCCCGCATCGCCGCCGCAAGCGCCGCGCTGGCTTTGTCGGCCTGTACAACACCACCACCGTCCAACCCTGGGCAGCAAGTGCCTGGGCCTGTCGTGGTCAGCGACGCCAAAGCAACAGCACCCAGCCCAGCGGCGAACGAAAAAGCCGATGTGCCCGCACCAGCAGCACCCGACCCCATCGCCAGGCTGGCCGTTGGTCAACCGATAGACGACCTGCGACCCGAGGTGACCGTCAACCTCGACGACAAAGCCGCACAGGAGTTGGCACGCAAAGACCTGTGGCAACGCCTGCGCGCGGGCCTGTCCATGCCTAATTTGGACACCGACCTGGTGCGTCAGCAAGAGCAGTGGTACGCGAGCCGCCCCGACTACGTGCAGCGCATGACCACACGCGGCGGGCGTTATCTCTTTCACATCATTGAAGAAGTGGAGCGGCGCGGCATGCCCAGCGACTTGGCCTTGCTGCCCTTCATAGAAAGTGCCTTCAACCCAGAAGCCATGTCCACCGCCAAAGCCTCAGGCATGTGGCAGTTCATGCCGGCCACGGGCAAACACTTCGACCTGAAACAAAACCTGTTCCGAGATGACAGACGCGACGTGCTCGCCTCCACCCGCGCTGCGCTGGACTACCTGCAACAACTGCACCGCATGTTCGGCGACTGGCACCTTGCGCTGGCCGCCTACAACTGGGGGCAAGGCAATGTGCAACGCGCCATCAAACGCAACCAAGCGGCGGGCCTGCCCACCGACTACCTCAGCTTAAAAATGCCGTTGGAGACACAACATTACGTGCCCAAGTTGCAGGCGGTGAAAAACATCATTGCCCAGCCCGAGCGTTTCAAAATCAGCCTGCCGCCGCTGGAGAACCACCCCTACTTTTTGGCCATACCGATAGAGCGTGACATCGACGTGGCGCTGGCGGCCAAGTTGTCTAACTTGAGCATTGAAGAGTTCCGCACGCTCAACCCCCAAATGAACAAGCCGGTGATTCTGGCCGCAGGCACACCGCAGTTGCTGCTGCCCTACGACAATGCCACCGAGTTCGTACACCGCTTGAAAAGCCACAAAGGCCCCTTGGCCAGTTGGACGGCCTGGGTGGCCCCCAGCACCATGCGCCTGCATGAGGTGGCCAGCAAAGTGGGCATGGATGAAGACGATTTGCGCAACGTGAACAAAATTCCCCCGCGCATGCTGGTCAAAGCAGGCTCCACCTTGCTGGTGACCCGAGGCACCCACAAAGCAGACGACGTTTCAGAGCGAATTGCCGACAACGCCAGCATCACCCTGGCCGCCGACGCCCCCGCCAAACGCCGTGTCAATGTGAAGGTGGGTGCCAAAGACACTCTCACCGCCATAGCCAACCGCCACCGCGTCAGCGTGGCGCAATTGCGTGAATGGAATCAGTTAGACGCCAAAAGCAAACTCAAAGCGGGCGAGTCGCTGGTGGTGTTTTTGCCCCAGGCTGCGGGTACAAACGCGGGGAAAAAATCCACCAGCACGCGCAAGACTGCGGTGTCAGCCAAAGCCGCTGGGCCAGTGCGAAAAACAGCCAAGAGCAACAAACCTGCCACCAAGGTGGCGAAGAAATAAGCCTCAAACACCCGAAAACAACAAAGCCACATTCACACCCATTGCGGCTACCCATACAAGGCTGCGCGGTGTGGGTCGGTCGGCCAGGTAAAGCAGCACATACAAAATACGTAAGCCCACGAAAGCCAATGCCAGTGTGTTCACGGTGGCCAGTGGTGCCTGCAGGTGCAAGGCCAACACCACCGCGCCGATGAACAACGGCAAGGCTTCAAAACAATTGGACTGGGCGGCGTTGGCGCGTTTGCGATAGCCCTGCTGCTGGGCCAACCACTCGCGTGGGTCGTGATTGTTGTAACCACCCTGGCGGCGCGGCTTCCCAAAGCTGCCCCATTTGGCGATGCCTGCACAAACGATGGGCATGAGGCCAACGATCAATACGCACCACAGGGTCAGCACGGTCGATTGCATGAGCGGTTTTTCTCCAGAAGGTATTCGCGTTTGCGGCTTAGCGTCTGTCCGACAACGCATAGGCAATGGTGCCCAAATCCACATACTCCAAATCGCTGCCCACAGGCACGCCGCGTGACAGGCGGGTGACGCGCAGGCCACGGGCCTTTAAGGTCTGCGCCAGCACATGGGCCGTGGCTTCGCCGGTGGCGGTGAAGCTGGTGGCAACGATGACTTCTTGCACGACACCATCGCTGGCTCGCTCCAAGAGCGGTTTGAGGCCAATGTCGTCTACCCCCACACCGTCTAGCGGGCTGAGTCTGCCCATGAGTACAAAGTACAAGCCTTTGTAGCTGCCGCTGCGCTCCAGTGCGGCTTGGTCGGCGGGGCTTTCCACCACGCAGAGCAAGCTGGCGTCGCGCTCGGCGTCGAGGCAGGTGTGGCAGATGGGATGGGAGGTGAAGGTGTAGCAACGTTCGCAATGGCGAACGTCTTGCACAGCGGCGGTTAACGCCTGGGCCAAGCGGTTGGCCGCTGGCCTGTCGTGTTGCAGCAAATGAAACGCCATGCGCTGCGCCGATTTGACGCCCACACCGGGCAGGTGGCGCAGGGCGTCGATCAAGGCTTGGAGGGCGGGTTCAGCCATGGCTGTTGACTGCATCCTTCACATCCAGAACGTCATTCCCGCCTACGCGGGAATGACGAGCGAACAAGGTAGTGATTCAAAACGGAAACTTCATGCCCGGTGGCATGGGCATGCCTGCGGTGAGTTTGCCCATTTTTTCGGCGCTCACGGCTTCGGCCTTACGCAGGCCGTCGTTGAAGGCGGCGGCCACCAAATCTTCCAGCATGTCTTTGTCGTCTGCGAGCAAACTCGGGTCAATGACCACGCGGCGCACATCGTGCTTGCAGGTCATGGTGATTTTCACCAAACCCGCGCCCGACTGCCCTTCCACTTCCATGGTGGCGAGTTCGTCTTGCGCGCGTTTGAGGTTGTCTTGCATCGCTTGGGCTTGTTTCATCAAACCGGCGAGTTGGCCTTTCATCATGGTGGTTTCTCCAAAAGGTAAATGGGTTGCTGTTTGTTTAGGCTCACGCCAGCCGACGGATGGAACCCGGCACGATGCGTGCAGATTTGAACTGGCTCATCACATCGCGCACCAGCGGGTCGTTATGAACCAAGGCTTCGGCCTCTTGTTGGAGCCGGTCTTTCTCGGCTTGCAGGCGCAGCGCGGGGTTGTCTAGGGCACTACCCGCTTGTACCTCCAAACGCACCGCACGCCCCAGGTGCTGCGCCAGCGCCGCTTGGAGTTTTTCTACCTGAGCGCTAGCCCGCAAAGTTTCGCGTTCTACTTGCAAGCGCCACAGCATGGGCTCGGTTTGTTCGTCCACCGCCACACACTGGGCTTGCAAGGCCAATTCGCGCACCAAGGCTTGCACGGTGCCAGCAGCGAGTAAAGCCTGTACCACTTGCATCCAGCGGTCGCCCTCTGGCGAACTGATTGGCGACATTTCTACGCGACCCTTACCTTCATTCGGGCTGAGCCCGTCGAAGCCTGCGTGAGGAGCACCTCGCTGCCCTTCGACAGGCTCAGGGCGAACGGAAGGATTTGCTGGCAGTGGCACTGAAGCCATCGCCTTGCTTTGCGGGGCTGCGGTTTCATCTTCCCAAGGCGCGGGTTCATCGACCCAGGCGGGGGGCTCTGGTGCTTTCGGGGCTGTTGCCGCCACAGGCCGCGATACAGCGACCGGTCGGCTGGCAAGCAGTGCAGCCGATGTGGGCGCGGGGGCGGGTGTCGATACCGGGGCAGTGTTTGACAGCCCTTGAGGCGGTGCCTTCACCGTACGCGGCGTACCACCGGGCCGAAAGGCCAGCAAACGCAGCAACACCATCACCAGCCCACTGTATTCATCCGGTGCCAAACCCAATTCGGCGCGACCATGCAAACACATGCTGTAGGCCAGTTGCACTTCGTCGTTCGCCAAAGCGGCGGCCAAGCGCTTGACGGCCGGGGCATCGGGGTCTGCTTCATCCAGGGCGCCCGGCATGGCTTGTTCAACAGCCATTTGTTGCAGCAGGTCGGCCATTTCTTCCAAGGTGCCTGCGGCAGACAAACCCAGGTCGCGCAGTTGGTCGGCAATGTGCACCAAGCCCGCGCCGTCGTTTTGAGTCAGCGCATCGAGCAGCCGAACCGCGTGGCTGCGGTCTACCGCGCCGAGCATTTGGCGCACACCGGCTTCAGACAGCGCACCGCCGCCAAAGGCAATGGCTTGGTCGGTGAGCGAGAGCGCGTCTCGCATCGACCCCTTGGCCGCACGCGCCAGCAAACGCAGCGCGCCCACTTCAGCGGGCAAGGCCTCCGCTTCCAAAACAGTCGCCAAATGTTCTTGCACCGTCTGCGGTGCCATCGGCCGCAAATTGAATTGCAGGCAGCGCGACAACACGGTGGGCGGCACTTTTTGCGGGTCGGTCGTGGCCAGAACAAACTTCAAATACTCGGGTGGCTCTTCCAGCGTCTTGAGCATGGCGTTGAAGGCCGTGTTCGAGAGCATGTGTACCTCGTCGATCATGTAGACCTTGAAGCGCCCCACAACAGGTTTGTAAACGGCTTGGTCAAGCAACTGGCTGATTTCATCCACGCCTCGGTTGGAGGCGGCATCCAACTCCACATAGTCCACGAAGCGGCCGCTGTCGATGTCGCGGCAAGCGTCGCACACGCCGCAGGGGGTGGCGGTGATGGTGCCTTGACCATCGGCACCGGTGCAATTGAGGCTTTTCGCCAAAATGCGCGAGACCGTGGTTTTGCCCACCCCACGTGTGCCGGTGAACAAATAAGCGTGGTGCAAGCGCTGCTGTGTCAGCGCATTGGCCAAGGCCTGCACCACATGCTGCTGGCCCACCAGGGACTCAAAATTGCGGGGGCGGTATTTGCGTGCCAGAACCAGGGTACTCATGGAGAACGATTCTACGGGGCCGCCTGTGTCGCCTGCGCAAGCAGCCCCCTTTGCGGCAGTACCCCGAGAATGCGGTAACCAGGCCCCGCCTACAATGCGCGCTGAAGAATTTCCTATGAAAAAGCAGACCCCAGCCCCATCACCCGCTGATACGCCCACTCGGTATGAGGACGCCCTGGCTGAACTGGAAGGTTTGGTGGCAGCCATGGAGGGCGGGCAATTGCCACTGGATGAGTTGATGAAAAATTACCAGCGTGGTGCCGAACTTTTGCAGTTGTGTCGTGCGCGTTTGGAGGCGGTTGAACAGCAGGTGAAAGTTTTGGAAGACGGGCAACTCAAGCCCTGGGTGGCATGAACGATCGCGCTGTTGCCCTTGTGCAGGCAGGAAACTTTGACGACTGGGCGCGTGCCGAGTTGGTGGCCGTTGAAGCCGCGCTAGAGGCTTGGGTGCCCAGTGACGCGCCGGCCGGTTTGGGGCAGGCCATGCGTTATGGCGTGCTGGATGGCGGCAAGCGGTTACGTCCCCTGTTGGTTCTGGCTGCTTTCCAGGCCGTGCAAGCGCCAGCCGCTTTGCGGCAAGCCAGTTTGCGCGCAGCCTGTGCGGTGGAGTTGATTCACGCCTACTCCCTGGTTCACGACGACATGCCCTGTATGGACAACGACGTGCTGCGCCGTGGCAAACCCACCGTGCATGTGCAGTTTGGCCAAGCCCAGGCCATGCTCGCGGGTGACGCCATGCAAGCCTTGGCGTTTGATGTGCTCACCGCAGACGATACGGTGCCCGCCGCCCTGCAAGCGCGTTTGTGCCGCTTGCTCGCGCAAAGTGCGGGTCATGCGGGCATGGCAGGTGGTCAGGCGATTGACCTGGCCCACACCGGAAAAGCCATGGACGAGCAGGCCTTGCGCGACATGCACCGCCGGAAAACCGGTGCCCTCTTGCAAGCCAGTGTGTTGATGGGGGCCGCCTGCGGCGACACCACGCCGAGTTGTTGGCAAGCCCTCTCGCGCTATGGCGACGCCCTGGGTTTGGCTTTTCAGGTAGTGGACGATGTGTTGGATGTCACCCAGGCCTCAGAGACCCTGGGCAAAACCGCCGGAAAAGATCAAGATGCGAACAAACCCACTTATGTGACCGTGCTGGGCCTGCAAAATGCCATGCACCTAGCTCACAGCTTGAGGGATCAAGCCTTGGCCGCGCTGGACGCCGCTGATCTCCCTGCGGCTGGTTTGCGCGAGTTGGCCCACAAAGTGGTTGACCGAGAGAGCTAAGAACCTATTCGTGAATAAGATAGCCCTGCGTTGTGACGACAAAGCACGTCTGCGGCGTTGCAACCCTTGCCCAGGGGAAGACCCTGGGCTGCGGCTTACGCCTTGCATCCATCGC
>JBJTHI010000293.1:0-9935 GCA_046094425.1 Burkholderiales bacterium
AGCCGCTATTGACTATGAAATTCAATGGCAAATTGATTTGATTGAAGATGGCGGCCAGGTGCAACAAGCCACCGTGCTGTTCAACCCCGACAGCGGCCAAACCCGGGCGATGCGCAGCAAGAGGCCCTGCGCCGCGACCGCAACCTGATGCAGCGCTTTCCAAACGAAGCCAGCCACCACAAGGCCCGGGAGAGCGCACTGGACGATGTGCGCAAATCGCTGGATCGTTCTGAGCGACGTTTGACAGATTTGGCTGCGGAGCGCAAACCCCTGCTGGACGAAGCCGAGTTCTACAAAGGAAAGTCGCTGCCGGCCAAGCTGCGCCAACAAATGGATGCCAATGACGCCGCAGTAGAAGCACAGCGCGCCTTGATGCAAAACCAAGAGGCCGAGTTGGTGCGGGTGAATGCGCTTTACGACATTGAGCTGACACGGCTCAAGCGTTTGTGGGCTGGCGCTGCGCCGGGCAGCTTGGGGCCGCTGCCCACACCGCAAAATCCGGGCGCTGCCACTGTTGCGAACCCTGCTGGAAAAATCACCCCAACTTCTTCTTCAACACCTCGTTGACCAGGGCTGGGTTGGCCTTGCCTTTGGTGGCTTTCATGGCTTGGCCGACCAGGGCATTGAAGGCTTTGTCTTTGCCCGCACGGAACTCCTCCACCGACTTGGCATTGGCGGCCAACACCTCGTCCAGAATGCGCTCCAGCTCGCCGGTGTCGCTCATTTGTTTGAGGCCGAGCGACTCAATCAACGCATCGACCTGTTGATCGGCCTGACTCCACAGGGCTTCAAACACTTGTTTCGCACCGTTGTTGGAAATGGTGCCATCGCTGATGCGCTCAATGAGCGCCGCCAAGACGGTTGCAGACACTGGGCTTTGGGTGATCTCTAGTTGTTGCGCATTCAACCGCCGAGACACTTCACCCATCAGCCAATTGGCCACCAGCTTGGCTTGGCCGCAGGCCTGTGCGGCCGCTTCAAAGTAGGCTGCCATGGTTTTGCTCTGGGTCATCATGGCCGCGTCATAAGCGGGCAGGGCGTAATCGGTTTGGAAACGCTGCGCCATCACACGTGGCAACTCGGGCATGCTGGCGCGCACTTGGTCTATCCACTGCGGTGCAATCACCAAGGGCGGCAAGTCTGGGTCAGGAAAATAGCGGTAGTCATGCGCGTCTTCTTTGCTGCGCATCGCCCGGGTTTGGCCGCTGTCGGGGTTGAACAGCACGGTGGCTTGTTGCACCTGGCCGCCATCTTCAATCAAATCAATTTGCCATTGAATTTCATAGTCAATAGCGGCTTGCAAAAACTTGAAGCTGTTGAGGTTTTTTATTTCGCGGCGGGTGCCATAAGGCGCACCGGGTTTGCGCACTGACACATTGGCGTCGCAGCGGAAGGAGCCTTCTTGCATGTTGCCGTCGCAAATACCCAGCCAGACCACCAGGGCGTGCAGCGCCCGCGCGTATTCGACGGCTTCGACGCTGGCACGCATATCGGGTTCGGTCACGATCTCCAGCAGCGGCGTGCCGGCACGGTTCAGGTCAATGCCCGTTTGTCCCGCATAGTCTTCGTGGAGCGACTTGCCCGCGTCTTCTTCCAAATGGGCGCGGGTGAGTTGCACAGTGTGTTCTTGATCGCCCACAAAAAAACGCACCTGCCCGCCTTGCACCACCGGTGTTTCGTATTGGCTGATCTGGTAGCCCTTGGGCAGATCGGGATAGAAGTAGTTCTTGCGCGCAAAAATGCTTTGTTCGGCCACCTTGGCACCCACAGCCAAACCAAAACGAATGGCGCGTTCAACCGCCCCTTTGTTCATCACCGGCAAGGTGCCAGGCAAGGCCAAATCCACCGGAGAGGCTTGGGTGTTGGGCGCGGCACCAAACTGGGTGCTGCTACCGCTGAAAATCTTCGACTGGGTAGAGAGTTGGGCATGGGTTTCCAGGCCTATGACCACCTCATAACCACGGATGAGTGGGGGGGTGCTGCTGCTCATCTCAAATCCTCAAATGCCAGTGGGCGCTTGTTGGTGCCAGTCGGTCGCTTGCTGCAACGCATGGGCGGTGTGCAACAACTGGCCTTCTTGGAAGTAGTTGCCGATCAACTGCAAACCCACGGGCATGCCGCCTTCGCCTGGGCTCACCGGAACACTCATGCCAGGCAAACCTGCGAGACTCGCGGGCAAGGTGAAGATGTCGGCCAAATAGGCTTTGACGGGGTCGCCCACGTCTTCACCGGCCCTCCAAGCGACGCTGGGGGCTACGGGGCCAGCGATCACGTCGCATTGCTGGAAGGCTTGCGCAAAATCGTCGGCAATCATGCGGCGCAGTTTTTGCGCTTGCAGGTAGTAGGCGTCGTAATAACCGTGGGAGAGCACATAGGTGCCGATCATGATGCGGCGCTTCACCTCGGCACCAAAACCCTCGGCACGGCTTTTTTTGTACATGTCCATGAGGTCGGTGTACTGCGCAGCCCGGTGACCAAAACGCACCCCATCAAATCGGCTCAGGTTGGAGCTGGCTTCTGCCGGAGCGATGATGTAGTACACCGGAATAGACAACTCTGTGCGGGGCAGGCTCACGGGCACCAGGGTGGCACCGAGTTTTTCCAGCTCAACCAGCGCGCTCCGCACTGAGGTGTTCACGTCGGCTGCGAGTGCTTCCGGGAAAAACTCTTGGGGCAAACCGATGCGCAGCCCGTGCAAAGGCCGTGCGGCCGTGGCATGCGGACGTAGCTGGCGCATGGGCAGCAGGTAGTCTTGGGCAGGTCGATCAAGGCTGGTGGCATCGCGTTCATCAAACCCGCTCATGGCTGACAACAACAAAGCGCAGTCCTCGGCGCTGCGTGCCATGGGCCCGGCTTGATCCAGGCTGGAGGCAAAAGCAATCATGCCGTAGCGTGAACACACGCCGTAGGTGGGTTTGATGCCGGTGATGCCGGTGAAGCTGGCAGGTTGGCGGATGGAGCCGCCGGTGTCTGTGCCAGTGGCTGCGGGCACCAACTGGGCGGCCACGGCGGCAGCGGAGCCGCCCGACGAACCGCCGGGCACACGCGAGAGATCCCAGGGGTTTTTCACTGCGCCATAGGCTGAGTTTTCATTGCTGGAGCCCATGGCGAACTCGTCGCAATTGAGTTTGCCGAGGTTGACCATGCCGGCCTGGCCCAAACGGCTGACCACGGTGGCGTCAAACGGGCTTTGGTAACCCGCCAGCATCTTGGAGCCCGCCGTGGTGGGCATATGTTGGGTGACAAAAATGTCTTTGTGGCCCAGGGGAATGCCGAGCAAGGGGTTGTTTTCTCCGGCTGCACGGCGTGCATCGGCTTTGCTTGCTTGCTGCAAGGCAGTTTCCTTGTCAGCCACGTGCAACCAGGCACCGAGGTGTTCAAACTTCGTAATTCGCTCTAGCAAATGTGTCGTGATCTCACTGCTCGAGACCTTTTTGGTTGCGAGCATTTGGCCCAGTTCAGCGACCCCCAGGGCATGCAGCGGCTTGTTCATTCGATCACCTTGGGAACCAGGAACAAACCGTCTTCAATGGCGGGCGCGCTGCGTTGGTTCAGCGCGCGTTGATCTGTTTCGGTAACTTGGTCTTCACGCAAACGCAGGGCCACTTGTTGTACCGCCGACAGTGGCGTGTAAAGGGGCTCCACGCCCCGGGTGTCCACCGCGCTCATTTGCTCCACGATGCTGAAAAAACCATTGAGTTGCGATTGCAACACCGCTTGTTCATCAGCGGGAAACTCCAGCCGCGCGAGTTGGGCGATGCGGCTGACTTCTTGAAGACTCAAAGCCATGGTGAATATGTACTGAATTGAGGGTGAGAGAAGGTTTTTGGCCGCTGTGTGCGGTGCCTGAATGGATACTTGTTCTGAGAGGGGGAAAACCAAGGTCATTCAGCTTCATCGGGTATTATCCCCAGTTATTTCCAGGTGCCCGCTGGGCGCTTGGATTGTTTTGAGACACTCGAATCATTCTCCTCAAGCCGCAAACAGCGTTGCCCTGCCGTTTTGATGTGCCGTTGTTTGCCCTGAAATAACAAGACCTTCATCGCCGCCGCAATGCCCCAACGGGCTTGGCGCACCCCACACACCATGTTTGAATTTTTTCGTCGCCATTTCTCGACGGACTTGGCCATTGACCTGGGCACAGCCAACACCCTGATTTACGTTCGCGGCAAAGGCATCGTTTTGGACGAGCCCTCTGTGGTTGCCATACGCCATGAAGGCGGCCCCAACGGCAAAAAAACCATCCAAGCCGTGGGCCACGAAGCCAAGGCCATGCTGGGCAAGGTGCCGGGCAATATTGAGGCCATCCGCCCGATGAAAGACGGCGTGATCGCCGACTTCACCGTCACCGAACAAATGCTCAAGCAGTTCATCAAGATGGTGCACCCGCGTTCGGTGCTGCGGCCCAGCCCGCGCATCATCATTTGTGTGCCTTGTGGTTCCACGCAGGTGGAGCGTCGCGCGATTCGTGAATCGGCACTGAACGCTGGGGCCTCTGAGGTTTATTTGATTGAAGAACCCATGGCTGCTGCCATCGGTGCCGGTTTGCCGGTGTCCGAGGCCAGCGGCTCCATGGTGGTGGACATTGGTGGCGGCACCACCGAGGTGGGTGTGATTTCCCTGGGCGGCATGGTTTACAAAGGTTCCATCCGCGTGGGTGGCGACAAGTTTGATGAATCCATCATCAACTACATCCGCCGCAACTACGGCATGCTGATTGGTGACCCCACGGCCGAAGCCATCAAAAAAACCATCGGCAGCGCCTTCCCAGGTTCGGAAGTGAAAGAGATGGAAGTCAAGGGCCGCAATTTGTCCGAAGGCGTGCCGCGCAGCTTCACCATCAGCAGCAACGAAATTTTGGAAGCGCTGACCGATCCACTGAACCAAATGGTGTCGGCGGTGAAAAATGCGCTGGAGCAAACGCCGCCCGAACTCGGTGCCGACATTGCCGAGCGCGGCATGATGCTCACTGGCGGTGGCGCCCTCTTGCGCGACCTGGATCGCCTCCTGGCCGAAGAAACCGGCTTGCCCGGGTTGGTGGCCGAAGACCCGCTGACCTGCGTGGTGCGCGGTTGCGGCATGGCGCTGGAGCGTATGGAGCGTTTGGGCTCCATCTTCACTTCGGAATAAAATTCGGCCTTCCGGATCCAGCCGGCCGACACGTCTTGTGCGTGTCGGCTGTTTTGTTTTCCGACCCCACATTCGCTAAATCCGCAAGCCGCAAGCATGGCCCTGGGCACCCTCGACCGCACACCGCCGCCCTTCTTTCGCCAAGGGCCGTCGGCGCTGACCAAACTCACGCTGTGCTCGGCCTTGGCCTTGTTCTTGATGGTGGCGGACACCCGCTTTCAGCTCACGCAACCGCTTCGCGCACTGATCGCCACGGCCTTGCATCCGGTGCAGCGCTTGCTCTTGGTTCCGGTGCAAGTGTGGCAAGGTGGTGGCGACTATGTACGCGGTTTGCAAGAGGCGCAGGCGGCGCAAGCGGATGCCCAGCGCATCTTGGCTGAACAAGCCGAGCGGGTCGCCCAGGTCGAGCCTCTTCAAACAGAGAACGCCCGACTGCGTGCCTTGCTGGCGCTGCAACCCCGCTTGCAAGTGCGCCAGCAGGCGGCCGAGGTGCTGTATGCCGCGGCCGACCCCTACTCGCGCAAGCTGGTGGTGAATCGAGGCCGCCAACAAGGTGTGGTCGAAGGCTCGCCTGCCATCACCGAACAAGGTGTAGTGGGCCAGGTGACACGGGTGTATCCCTTGACGTCTGAAGTTACTTTGTTGACCGACAAAGACGCGGCCATTCCCTTGCTCAACGCCCGCACGGGTCAGCGCGGCGCGGCCTTTGGTGTGGCCGGTGGGATGGGGTCAGCAGGCGGTCTGGAGTTGCGTTTCATGGCCAGCAGCAGCGATGTGCAAGTGGGCGATGTGATGACCACCTCGGGCGTGGACGGCGTTTATCCACCCGGTTTGGCCGTGGCTCGGGTGGCCCTGGTGCAGCGGCAGTCGCAAGACAATTTTGCGCGGGTGCTGCTCACACCCACCGCAGTGAACGACGGCCTGCGCCACGTGTTGCTTTTGGAGCCGCTGTCCAAACAAATGCCGCCAACGGTCACTGAGACGGCCGAAGCACCCGCAGCTGCCTCAACAGCCAAAAAAGGCGCACGGCGATGAGCCATTCTTTATCCAGAGGGCTACCCACATGATCATGCCGCGCAGCGGAGATCAGCTGCTATTGCCCGCCAACCCGCTTTTTGTCTGGGGCACCTTGTTCATCGCCTTGATGTTCAATTTGTTGCCTCTGGGGCGTGTGCCTGCCATGCCAGATTTGCTGGCGGTGACGCTGGTGTTTTGGAACGTTCACCAAGCCCGCCGTGTCGGCGTGGGCGCGGCTTTTGTATTTGGTTTGTTGATGGACGTTCACGACGGCGCGGTTCTCGGTCAACATGCGCTGGCGTATACCTTGCTGAGTTATTTCGCCATCACCATCCACCGCCGCTTGTTATGGTTTTCGGTGGGCACGCAGGCCTTGCAAATTTTGCCGCTGTTTGCCGCTGCACATGCCGTGTCATTCTTGGTTCGTTTGTTGGTGGGGGGCATGTGGCCGGGGTGGAGTTTGGTGTTGGCTCCGGTCTTTGAAGCCTTGCTTTGGCCTGTTGCCAACATGCTGCTTTTGGCCCCCCAGCGCCGCGCACCTGACCGCGACGAGAACCGACCGTTGTGAGGTTCTAAGCTGCCATGGTCGAACTTCACAGCACCGAACAAGAGCTGCGCCGCTTTCGCCTGCGGGTGCTGGCGGCAGTGGTGTTTGTGCTGTTTTGTTTTGGTTTGTTGTTGGCGCGGCTCTTGCACTTACAAGTACACCAACACGAACAACTGGCCACGCAAGCAGAAAACAACCGCATTGCGGTGCTGCCCTTGCCGCCCAGCCGAGGCACCATCCTGGATCGCAACGGCGTCGTGCTGGCGACCAATTACTCGGCCTACACCTTGGAGATCACACCGTCCAAGTCGATCAATCTGGACGACACCATCAACCGTTTGGCCGAGTTGGTCACCATCGAGCCGCGTGACCGCAAACGTTTCAAACGTTTGTTAGATGAGAGCAAACGTTTTGAATCTTTGCCCATACGCACCCGGCTGACCGATGAAGAAGTGGCCCGTTTCACCGCCCAGCGTTTTCGTTTTCCGGGTGTAGACATCAAAGCGCGGCTGTTTCGCAGCTACCCACAGGGTGAGGTGGGCAGCCATGTGGTCGGTTACATCGGGCGAATCAACCCCAAAGAAAAAGAACAAATTGAAGAGTCGGAAGACGCCGCCAACTACCGGGGCACCGACCACATGGGCAAACTCGGTGTGGAGCAAAGCTACGAGCGCGAGTTGCTGGGCGTCACCGGTTTTGAAGAAGTAGAAACCAGCGCTGCAGGCCGAGCGGTGCGCCGTTTGCACAGCAGCCCACCCAAGCCTGGCTCCAACGTGGTGCTGTCACTGGACATCAAATTGCAGGCCTTGGTGGAGCAGCTTTTTGGCGAACGACGCGGCGCGCTGGTGGCGCTGGATCCGCGTTCGGGCGAGGTGCTCGCTTTTGTCAGCAAGCCCACGTTTGATCCCAATTTGTTCGTAGACGGTATCGACGTGGAGTCTTGGCGGGAACTGAACGAATCCATCAACAAACCCTTGCTCAACCGCGCCCTGCGCGGCACCTACCCACCGGGCTCCACTTACAAACCCTTCATGGCGATGGCGGCTTTGAACACAGGCAAACGCGAGCCGCAACAAATCACCATGGACGGGGGCAGTTTTCAGTTTGGCAACCACACCTTTCGCAGCCACGGCGATGGGGGTTTGGGGCCGGTGGACATGGCACGCAGCATCATCAAGTCCAGCAATGTGTATTACTACGCCTTGGCCAACGACATGGGTGTGGACTTGATGCACGACCAACTCAAGCCTTTCGGTTTTGGCCGCGAAACCGGCATTGATATCAAGGGCGAGGTGACGGGTGATTTGCCCTCCACGGCTTGGAAAAGGCAGAAATTCAAACGACCCGAAATGCAGCGCTGGTACGCAGGTGAAACCATTTCACTGGGCATTGGGCAGGGCTACAACAACTTCACTATGTTGCAACTGGCCAGTGCCACGGCTACGTTGGTTTCTGGTGGCCAGCGTTTCAAACCGCGTTTGGTGCGCGAGTTGGTGGATCCCGTTACCAAAGAGCGCCGGGTGCTGTCCAGCGACGCTTTGCCCCCGCTGCCCCTCAAACCCGAGCATGTGGCGTTGATCAAAAAAGCCCTGCATGGCGTGACGCAAGAAGGCACGTCGACCCGTGTTTTCACGGGCGCGGCGTATGCGTCAGGGGGCAAAACCGGCACCGCGCAAGCAGTGGGTGTGAGGCAAGGTGAGCGCTACAACGCCAGCAAGCTGGACGAGTTCAAACGCGACCACTCGCTCTACATGGCGTTTGCCCCACTGGAGCAACCCACCATCGCTTTGGCGGTGATTGTGGAGAACTCGGGTTTTGGTGCCGCCGCCGCCGCACCCATTGCACGCCGGGTGTTTGACTACGCCTTGCTCGGCCTCTACCCCAGCGAAGAAGACATCTTGCTCACGCAAAAGGGCCAGTCCAGCAGCCCCGCGGGCAAACCGCGCCGCGCTGTGGATGTACCCTTGCCGGGGGCAGCGCCATGAAGTCGCGTTTTGATCAACCCACGCTCTGGCAACGCATCGCGCCCGTGTTCACCGGCTTTGATGGACCGCTGCTGGTGGCAGTGATTTTGTTGGCCGTGGTGGGTCTGCTCACCATGTATTCGGTAGGCTTTGACCACGGAACCCGTTTTGTGGACCACGCCCGCAACATGCTCATCGCTGGCACCTTGTTGTTCGTGGTCGCGCAAGTTCCGCCGCAGCGTCTGCTGGCGTTGGCACCGCCCTTGTATGTGCTGGGTGTGGTGTTGCTCATTGCCACCGACGTGTTCGGCATCACCAAAAAGGGCGCCACCCGTTGGTTGAATTTAGGGGTCACCGTCATTCAACCCAGCGAAATTTTGAAGATCGCCACGCCTTTGATGTTGGCCTGGTGGTTCCAGCGCCGCGAAGGTCAATTGCGCCTGTTGGACTTTTTGGTGGCCGCAGGCTTGCTGCTCTTACCCGTGGGTTTGATCTTCAAACAACCCGACTTGGGAACTGCCATTCTGGTGTTGTCGGCCGGCCTCTTCGTCATCTTTTTTGCTGGCTTGTCCTGGCGACTCATCATTCCCGTGATGCTGCTGGGTGCAATCGCCATTGGGGCTTTGGTGTGGTGGGGGGACGCCTTGTGCCAACCCGATGTGGACTGGTTTGGTCTCAGGGAGTATCAAAAAACCCGCGTCTGCACCTTGCTGGATCCCACCAAAGACCCGCTGGGCAAAGGCTTTCACATTTTGCAGGGCATGATCGCCATAGGCTCCGGCGGTGTTTGGGGCAAAGGCTTCATGAAGGGAACCCAAACCCATTTGGAGTTCATACCCGAGCGCACCACCGACTTTATTTTCGCCGCCTTCTCCGAAGAGTTTGGCCTGGTGGGCTGCCTTGTGTTGCTGTTGTGTTTTACTTTTTTGATTGTGCGTGGGCTCATGATTGCCGCCGAAGCACCCACTGTGTTTGGCCGTTTGATGGCCGGCGCGATCACGCTGAGTTTTTTCATCTACGTGTTCGTCAACATGGGCATGGTCAGTGGCATCTTGCCCGTGGTGGGCGTGCCCTTGCCCTTCATCAGTTACGGCGGCACCGCCATGGTGACGCTGGGCCTGGGGCTGGGTATCTTGATGTCCATCGCCAAGCACCAACGTTCGGTTTGAGATTGACTCACTCTTAGGGAAACGCTGAACAAGTCCACGCATATTGAAGCAAAGGCGTTATAGAGCGATGAACACACAAAGCACCTTGGCGATGGCTGGATTCGACGC
>JBJTHI010000294.1:0-3526 GCA_046094425.1 Burkholderiales bacterium
CTTTCGCACCGCTTGGGCCTGATGCCGGCCTCCTTTGTGGCGCGCTTGCGCTCGCTGATCGAGCGCGCCGGGCTGCCCGTGCAAGCGCCCGACCTGGGCCTGGAGCGCTACCTGCACTGGATGCGCGTGGACAAGAAAGCCGAAGGCGGGGAGATCCGCTTTGTGGTCATCGAATCGCTGGGGCGCGCAGGCCTGCGCGCAGCACCCGATCGTCTCGTGGGCGAGGTGTTGGCCGCGCACACCGCTTGAGCCAGGGGCGGCCTTGATCCCCGGTTTCGCACGCGCCAGCGCTTCCAAGGGGGCACCAGGGTTTCAGCCCACCGGCGCCCACCTGGCCGCCTATGCCAGTTGGCCCGAGCGCTCCCGTGGCCGCCGTGTGGCCGAGGCCGGTGCGCCCGACCGCAACGCCTTCCAGCGCGACCGCGACCGCATCGTCCACAGCACGGCATTTCGCCGCTTGGTCTACAAGACGCAGGTCTTCCTCAACCATGAAGGCGACTTGTTTCGCACGCGCTTGACCCACAGCCTGGAGGTGGCGCAGCTGGCGCGGTCCATGGCCCGCGGCCTGGGCCTGCACGAGGACCTGGTGGAGGCCTTGGCCTTGGCGCACGACTTGGGCCACACGCCGTTTGGCCACGCCGGCCAAGATGCCCTGAATGCCTGCATGAAGGGCCACGGCGGTTTTGAACACACCCTGCAAAGCCTGCGTGTGGTCGACGAGTTGGAGGAACGTTACCCCTTGTTCAACGGTCTGAACCTCAGCTTCGAGACCCGCGAAGGCGTTTTGAAGCATTGCAGCAAGCGCAATGCACGGCTTCTTTGTGAAGCCGAGCCTCAGGGTCCCGCCCAGCGTTTTTTGCAAGGCGGCAACGCCAGTTTGGAGGCGCAACTGTGCAACCTGGCCGATGAAATCGCCTACAACGCCCACGATGTGGACGATGGCGTTCGCTCTGGGCTGATCACCTTGGAGCAACTGGCTGAGGTGCCGCTGATTGAGCGTTTTCGCTGCGAGACGCTGCGTGATTACCCGGCGCTGCAAGGGCGGCGCTTGTTGTCCGAGCTGCTGCGTCGCATGCTATCCAGCCAGGTCTATGACGTGATGCAAAGCACGCAAGCTGCGTTGCAGCAGGCTGCGCCTGCTGATGTGAACGCGGTGCGTGCATCGAACGGGCCATTGGTGCAGTTTTCAAATGCCATGCGGCAAGACAGTGGGCTGCTCAAACGTTTTTTGCGCGACAAACTTTATCGCCACCCGCAGGTGGTAGCCACCACAGAGACGGCCAAAACCGTGGTGGGCGATTTGTTTGAGCGCTACCTGGGGGAGCCCCAAGAGATGCCGCCCTATTTCGCTACCCAGAGCGACACCGCGCGTGCCGTGGCCGACTATGTGGCGGGCATGACAGACCGTTTTGCCATCAAAGAACACCAGCGGCTCACCGGGCGGCAGGTCTTTTGAGTTGGTGTCGACATGGCCCGCTTGCCTCGACTGTTGATTCCCGGTCACTTGCACCTGCTGATTCAGCGCAGCGTGGGCGGTGTGCCGATTTTCCAAACAGCCTCTGATGCCGAGCTTTACCTGGTGCCACTGCGCGAGTTAGCGCGCGAACACCAAGTCGCCATTCACGCCTATGCCTTGCTGCCCACCCAGGTGTTGTTGCTACTCACGCCGGGCCATGAGAACTCTCTGAGTCGTTTGATGCAAGCCCAAGGGCGGCGTTTTGGAGCGACCTACAACCGCGCCCACCAGCGCAGCGGCGTGCTGTGGGAAGGGCGCTTTCGTGCCACGGTGGTGGACGCCGCCAGCCACGGTTTGCCCTGTTTGCAATTTGTGGAAAGCGCCGCACTGCGCGCAAGCCTGTGTCAAGTCGCCGCCGACTACCCCTGGTCCAGCGCCGCCCACCACGCAGGCAGGTTGAACGATGCCCTCATCACCGAGCATGCTTTTCATTGGAGTTTGGGCAACACACCGTTCGAGCGCGAAGCCATTTACCGCGACCGCTTGCAGCAGTTGCAGCCCGATGCGGTGTGGCGACCCATTGAAGACGCGGCGCTCAAGGGTTGGGTGCTGGGGTCGCCCGACTTTGTTCGCAGCTTGGGTGAGGTGACGGACAGGCGCTTGACCTCGCAGCCCAAAGGCCGACCTGCTCGTAAGTCGAAGCCAACAAAGCCTTAAAAGACTGTCCCCAATTAATAATCACAACAAGTCCCCCGTGCTTTTATGGAGACTGACCCCATTTAATTTCACTTGTCGCTCGTGCTGCAGCGCAGTATTCTCGCGTTCTCGATTTTCGGCATTTTGTTCGGCATTCACCGGAGCGCGCCATGCAGCCCACCTCAACTTCCTCTCTTGACGCCAGCGACCAAGAACGTTTGATCGCTGAACAAACCGGTCTTTACCGTGCCTCGAACGAGCACGATGCTTGCGGTGTGGGTTTTGTGGCTCACATCAAAGGTGTGAAGGCGCACAGCATCATTGAGCAAGGGCTGAAGATTCTGGAAAACCTGGATCACCGGGGCGCGGTGGGGGCCGACAAACTCATGGGCGACGGCGCGGGCATCTTGATACAGATTCCCGACGAGTTCTATCGCGCTGAGATGGCCCAGCAAGGTGTGGAGTTGCCGCCGCCTGGGGAATACGGCGTAGGCATGATCTTCATGCCCAAGGAACACGCCTCGCGTCTGGCCTGCGTGCAAGAGTTGGAACGCGCCGTGAAAGCCGAAGGCCAGGTGCTGCTGGGTTGGCGTGATGTGCCGGTGGATACCGACATGCCCATGTCGCCCACGGTGCGGGCTAAAGAACCCATCATCAAACAAATTTTCATAGGACGCGGCCCCGATGTGATCGTGCCCGACGCGCTGGAGCGCAAGCTCTACGTCATCCGCAAGACCGCGTCGGCGGCCATCCAGGCCTAGAAGCTCACCCACAGCCGCGAGTACTACGTCCCCAGCATGTCCAGCCGCACCGTGGTCTACAAGGGCCTGCTGCTGGCCGACCAGGTGGGCACCTATTTCCATGACCTGCAGGACGCGCGCTGCGTCTCGGCCCTGGGCCTGGTGCACCAGCGCTTTTCCCCCCCCCCCTTCCCCGAGTGGCCGCTGGCGCACCCGTACCGCTATGTGGCGCACAACGGCGAGATCAACACCGTCAAGGGCAACTTCAACTGGATGCGCGCCCGCGAGGGCGTGATGAAGTCACCCGTCCTGGGCGACGACTTGAAGAAGCTCTACCCCATCAGCTTCGAGCACCAGAGCGACACCGCCACCTTCGACAACGCGCTGGAACTGCTGACCATGGCCGGCTACCCGCTGGCGCACGCGGCGATGATGATGATCCCGGAGGCCTGGGAGAACCACGAGCTGATGGACGCCCGCCGCCGCGCGTTCTACGAATACCACGCGGCCATGCTCGAGCCCTGGGACGGCCCGGCAGCGATGGTCTTCACCGACGGCAAGCAGATCGGCGCCACGCTGGACCGCAACGGCCTGCGCCCGGCGCGCTACATCGTCACCAACGACGACATCGTGG
>JBJTHI010000295.1:0-24751 GCA_046094425.1 Burkholderiales bacterium
CGCCAATTGGCGCTCTTGCATTTCTTGCAGCAACTGGGCGTTGGTGGACTCCAGCGCGCGGGTGCGTTCGGCTACCGTGGTGGCCAGGCCGTCATTAACTTGTTGCAGCGGCGACGCACCTTGGCGCAGTTGTTCGCCGCACGCAATGCGCTGCAACAAGTTAATGACGGCCTGGCCACCACGGTAGCCGAACGCACCCGCGCGCTGGAGTCCACCAACGCCCAGTTGCTGCAAGAAATGCAAGAGCGCCAATTGGCGCAGCAAGAGCTGTTGCAAGCGGGCAAGTTGGCCGTTTTAGGGCAAATGTCGGTCGGCATTGCGCACGAAATAAGCCAGCCGCTGACGGCGTTGCGGGCACTGTCTAACAACACCACCGTGCTGTTGCAGCAAGGACGCATAGCCGAGGCGACGCAAAACCTAACGGCGCTGGGTGAATTGGTGGCACGCATGGGCCGCATCACCACCCAGCTCAAGTCGTTTGCAAGGCGAACACCACGGCAGGATGGACAAACCTCCTTACCCGCAAAGCGGTCGGTATGTTTGCACGCGGCGATAGGAAACGTGTGCGTGTTGTTAGAACACCGGATCAAAACCCAGGGCGTGGAGGTGGTCATTGATGTATCACCCGCAGTGCAGGTTTGCTGCGAGCAAGACCGCCTGGAGCAGGTGCTCATCAACCTCGCCAGCAACGCCTTGGATGCCATGAATCGAAGCAGCGACCCACTACTTTGTTTCAGCACCCGATCTGAAGAAGAACGTGTTTGGGTGCGTGTCAGCGACACCGGCCCACCGGTTTCAGACGAGGTTCTGCAACATTTATTTGAGCCCTTTTTTTCAACCAAAGCAGCAGGCGAAGGATTGGGGCTGGGTCTGGTGATTTCCAGCAGCATCGTGCGGGAGTGGGGCGGCACGTTGACGGTGTCACGGTCAGAATCCGCCACAGGCCTGACATTTGAGTTTGACTTACCCAACAGAATAAAGACGGGGACGCAAGATGTTTGAGGGTTTCAAAGTCATCTTTGTCGAAGACGACGCACCGGTGCGCACCAGCCTCGCCCAGACTTTGGAGCTGGCGGGCCTGCAGGTAGTGGCTTTTGCATCGGCCGAGCAAGCCTTGCCGCATGTGCAGGCAGGCTTGCAAGGCATCGTGATCACGGACGTGCGCCTGCAAGGCATGGGCGGGCTGGATCTGCTCAAAGCCGTGGTCGAGCGCGACGCAGAGATTCCTGTGATTCTCATCACTGCCCATGGTGATGTGGCCATGGCCGTGGCCGCCATGCGCGATGGGGCCTATGACTTCATCGAAAAACCTTTCTCACCCGAGCGTTTCGTGGACACCGCCCTGCGCGCCATGGAAAAACGAGTGCTGCGTTTGGCGGTGAACACTCTGCGCCAACAACTGCACGAAAAAACCGGCATTGAGTCCGTCTTGCTCGGTAACTCTGTGGTCATGCAGCAGGTCAGGGCACAAATCATGCGGCTGGCACAAACCTCGGCCGATGTCATGGTGGTTGGCGAGACTGGCAGTGGCAAAGAGCTGGTTGCGCGTTGTTTGCACGACCATAGCCCACGCCGTGATCGCCATTTCGTGGCCATCAACTGCGGCGGTTTGCCAGACAGCTTGCTGGAGAGCGAGCTCTTCGGCCACGAAATGGGTGCCTTCACCACCGCGAACAAACGCCGCATTGGGAAAATTGAACATGCCCATGGCGGCACCTTGCTGCTCGACGAGATCGAAAGCATGCCCTTGACGTTTCAGGTCAAGCTGCTGCGTGTGTTGCAAGAGCGGCGAATCAACCGGTTGGGCTCCAACGACGAGGTCCCCGTGGACGTGCGCGTGATCGCCGCCACCAAGAACGACCTGCTCGCCATGAGCCAGGCGCAGCAGTTCCGCAGCGACCTGTACTACCGGCTCAATGTGGCGGTGCTCACCCTGCCGCCGCTGCGCGAGCGCAAAGAAGACCTGCCGCTGCTGTTTGAACGTTTTGTGGCCCAGGCGGCGCAGCGTTATGGTCTGCCTGCGCCTACGGTCGACTCCGCTCAAATGGCCGCGTGGATGTCCCACGACTGGCCTGGCAATGTGCGTGAGGCCCGCAACGCGGCCGACCGTTTTGTGCTGCAGCTTCCAGTGGCCAGCAGGGAGTCCGGAGCAGACGCCAACACCCATGGAGGGCGCTTGGCCGAACAAATGGATGCGCTGGAAAAGTCCTTGATTGAAAAAGCGCTGAAAGACCACCACGGTTCACCGACTGCGGTGATTGCCGCCTTGGGCATAGGCAAAAAAACCCTCTACGAGAAACTACGCCGCCATGGCATCACGATCAACGAGTTTCGTTGAGCCCGGTGCGACCCCCCAAACACCACGGGCGCAAGATCACTGGTAGTTTTTGGGATCGCTTGAATCGGTGGGCTCCGCGATGGCCCTCTGCAAAGGGCCACTCATCGGCAGTTGCAAATTCAACCCGCTCGGCGGAATCGGTGACTCAAACCAGTGGCGGTACAAACGTTTGATTTCACCACTGCGGTACAGGGCGACAATGGCACCATCGACCAAGCGCTTGAACTCGGGATCGTCCTTGCCCAGCATGATGCCGTAGGGCTCCACCGACAAGGCTTCGTCTGAGACCGAATAGTCCTGCGGGCGCGGGTTACGGGCGATCAAGGAGTAGAGCAGCACATCATCCATGGCATAAGCCACCGCACGGTCAGACTGAACAAAAAGAAAAGAGTCGGGATCATCTTTGCCCGCAAGGATGCGCATGCCAAGTTGCTGCTGTGCGTTGATTTCATTCAGCCGCTTGATGCTGGTGGTGCTGACCGTGGACACCACAGGCCGACCGCGCAAGTCCGCCAGCTGCTGAATGTTGTTGGCCTTCTTGGCCAAAAGCCGGCTCTGCGCCACAAAGGTAGTCACCGAAAACGCCACTTGTTTTTGACGTTCTTGCGTATTGGTGGTGATGCCGCACTCCAGGTCAACAGATCCATTGGCCACCATGGGAATGCGTGTGGCCGAGGTCACTGCGACCAGCTTGACTTTGAGATCGGGCAACTTCAGTTGAACCTTGACCGCCTCCACAACAGCTCTGCACAAATCGATGGAGTAGCCGATGGGTTGCAAGTTGGCGTCCAGGTAGGAAAACGGCACAGATCCCACCCGGTGGCCCACCACGATCACACCTGATGCTTGAATTTTTTTCAGGGTGTTGGAGGACAGGGGCTGCGCCACGGCGCTTTGGGCCACGCAGGCAAACAGCACCCAGACCAGAACAACCAACACGCGATGCTTTAGAGAAAAAATGGTCATTTCGACTCTTTACCTGAATTTAGTTTGTTTCAGTCGTTGGCCGACTTTCGGCCCTTCAGTTTGTTTCACCCACACCGACAACCTGGTGAGGCTTCTAGTCCACGTTCCTCAAAAAGTCTTTGTCCACCAACCCCCCCGAAGGAATTTTCATGAACACACTCGTCAAACTGGCGATCTGCGCAGCCGTAGCCAGCGGAGCAGCAGCACAAGCAGACACACTGCAAAAAATCAAGGACAGCGGGGTCGTCAAGCTTGGTGTTCGCACCGACAACGGCGGCCTTTCCTACGCCATTTCAGAGGGCAAGTATGGCGGCTTTCACGTTGACCTGTGTTTGGCAGCAGTGGCCGACATAGAGAAACAGTTGGCCAAGAAATTGAAGGTTGAAATGATCGCCGTGACATCGCAAACACGCATTCCCAGCGTGATCAACGGAACCGTGGACATGGAATGCGGCGCCACCACCAACAACGCCACCCGCCAAAAGGACGTCGCATTTGCGGTCACCACTTTCGTTGAAGAAGTCCGGACAGTTGTGCGCGCCGATTCCGGTATCACCTCCATTTCGCAACTCAACGGAAAAACAGTGGCGACTGTCGCTGGCACGACATCCGTCCCGCTGCTCAGAAAACATGAGCGAGGTAGCAATGTTGATCTGAAAGAAGTGATCGGCAAATCCGACGCAGCCAGCTTCGCCTTGGTCGCCGAAGGAAAGGCAGATGCCTACGTGATGGACGGTCAAATCGTGGCCGCTTTCATCTCTGGCAGCAAAAACCCCGCGATGTTTCGCTTACTGGACGAGGTGTTGTCGGTCGAGCCCATTGCAATCATGCTGCGCAAAGACGATCCTGGCTTCAAAACCGCAGTGGATGGCACCATCAAGGCGTTGATCAAGTCCGGTGAGATCAACAAGCTCTACAGCAAATGGTTCACATCGCCGATTCCACCGAACCAGGTCACGATCGGCTTGCCCCTGTCCAGTGCTACCAAAAAAGCCTGGGCAGACCCCAACGACAGGCCGGTTGAAACCTACTGATCGCCCCACTCGACAGCCCCGGCGCATCCACTGGAATATTGCGCAAACCCAGCATCGAATTTGCAACCCTCTGGACCAATTCAGAGGATTGTTCTTTTTTTAACAACATTTCTAGTGAACTCGAAGGTTGAATTTCCGCACGATCTTGCTAGCCTTCACGGCCTACTAGCCTTCACGGCCTGCTGGCATTATTCGGCGACTGAAACAGCTAAACCCATTCAAGCGGTGACGCCTTCATGGGCAAGGTGAACTGGATTTTCTTGTTCTCTGGAGTATGGAATATGAAAAGTATTTGGTTCTTGTCATTGGTTATCGGCGCAGTCACCCTGGGGATCACCGCCTGCAGCCCCATCCCCGACACAGTGAAGATCGGCGTTGCTCAACCCCTGAGTGGTCCCTTGGCCTCGCAGGGGGCCGACCTGCTGAACGGGGTGCAAATGGCCGTCGATGAGATCAATGCGCAAGGGCTGCGTATCAAGGGCAAAACAGTCAAACTCGAAATCGTGCAGGGCGATGACAAGTCCAATGCCGAGGAAGGCAAGAGGGTTGCCGAAATGCTGGTGGGGGCAGGCGTGGTGGCGGTCGTGGGCCATCTAAATTCCGGCGTGAGCATTCCCGCAGCCCCCATTTATGCCGCCAAGAACATTCCTCAGTTGGCCATCTCAACCAAACCTGACTACACCCAGTTGGGCCTGCCCACGACCTTTCGTATCGTCGGTAACGACAGCATGCAGTCCAAGGCTCTGGGTTCGTTTGCAGCCCAGCAAATGGATGGCAAGGTGTTCGCCTTGGTAGACGACGGCACACCGTTCGGCAAGGGCTTGGCCAGTTTGGCTGCTATGGAGCTTAAGAAGTATGGGAAGGTCATCGCGGTGCAGCGTTCCCTCGATGACAAGAGCACGGACTTCACCGAACTGGTGGCCGAACTGAAAGCAGCAGGCGTCGACACCTACGTGTCAACCCAACCCGATTTTCAAGTCGTTGCCTTGTGCGAGCAACTGGTGAAAGCGGGGCACACCGAAATTCAAATTATTGGGGCTGACACGCTCAAGAGCGACAAGATGCCTGCGGCGAAGTGCGGTGTGCGTGCGATTTACGCCACGTCACCCATCGTCGAGGCCAGGGAATTCAGATCCGCCAAAGAATGGTTGCCAAAGTTCGTGGCGGCCTACAAATCAGAGCCTATTTACGGCGCGCACTACACCTACGACGCCACCCACGTCTTGGTGGCGGCCATGAAACGTGCAGAGACGGTGGATCCCAAGAAACTCACCGAAGAACTCAAACGCATAGACGCACTGGCCCCAGTGACCAACAACATGCGCTTTCGCGCGGATGGTGAACAGCACTACCCGGTGGTCAGCGTCTACAAGCTGGTGAAAGGACGTTGGGAGCCCATCACCCGCAGCGACTCGTGGTGACAAACAGGGATCACTGATGAACAACCTTCAAATTTATCTGCAGAATTTCAGCATTCGCATACGCTTTTACATCGTGATGGGCACGATGTCGCTGTCACTGTTGGTGCTCGGGGCGTGGGGCTGGTACTCTGGGCAAAGTGCGAATAAGAGTGCGGCCGCTATTTTTGATGGTGCCAATGCGGCCGCTATTGATGTCGCCAATCTGCGTGAAGCCATGGGTTTGGTTCGACGCTGGGAACTTGAAAGCCTGGCGGTAGGGCTTGGCAATACAACAGAGATTCAACGCTTGATTGGTGTCTGGCAGAACGAGATCAAAAACGTCAACTCCGCCGCCGACAAGATCAAGCAGGCCAACGCGGGCAACTCTGAAGTCGAGACCCTCGTAGACACTCAGAAAAAGCTAATCGACACTTACGCGACCGCGATTCTCCCGGTGCTGACCCAAGTTCAAAATGCCGTACTTGATCCAGCCGTCGCCCTGGCCTACACCCAGCAGCAGAATGACACCCACGAACAACTGAAAAAAAACACTGAAGCATTGTTGACCGCCCAGCAAGCCGTTGTCGCTGCAGCGGGAGAGAAAATGGCGTCAACCGCGACTGCCGAGTCCTTGTTGAGGCTTGGACTGGTTGCCATCACGATGGCATTGCTGGCACCACTGTTGTGGTTGACCTTGCAATCGGTTTGCCGGCCCCTTGATCGCGCAGTCAAAGTAGCTCAGCGAATTGCAACAGGTGATTTGAGTGAGGCCATCGCTGTGAAAGGGCATGATGAGATGGCAGATTTGCTTCGGGCACTGAACGCCATGCAGGCCTCGTTGAGTAAAGTTGTCGGCGAAGTACGTGATGCGGCCGACTCCATCAGAACGGCCAGCACCGAGGTCAGCAGCGGCAATTTGGATCTGAGTCAACGTACTGAGCAAACCGCCAGCAACTTGCAACGCACATCGTCATCCATGACAGACTTGACCAACACGGTGCAACAGTCGGCTGCGTCAGCCAAACAAGCCAACCTGATGGCCAGTTCGGCAGCGCAAGCCGCCGCTGAAGGTGGCACTGTGGTGGCCCAAGTGGTGAGCACCATGAATGACATCAATATCAGTTCGCAAAAAATCGCGGCCATCATTGCAGTCATCGACGGCATTGCATTTCAAACCAATATCCTGGCACTCAACGCTGCCGTTGAAGCTGCCCGGGCGGGTGAACAGGGTCGAGGCTTTGCGGTCGTGGCCGGCGAGGTGCGCGGCTTGGCCAGCAGTTCAGCCGAGGCAGCCAAGGAAATCAAAGCCTTGATCGAAACCAGCGTCAGCCGCGTTGAGATGGGATCCAAACAGGTCGCCGAGGCGGGAAAAACCATGAACAACATCGTCAGTTCGGTTCAAATGGTGTCTGACATCATTGGAGAAATCACCGTTGCCGCGGCAGAACAAAGTGACGGCATTGGGAGAATCAATGCCTCAGTTAGCGAACTCGATCAAATGACCCAGCAGAATGCGGCCTTGGTCGAACAAGCAGCAGCAGCCGCAGACAGCCTCAAAGAGCAAGCCCAGAAGTTGTCCCATGTGGTGGCCACCTTTCGTTTACACCCAGCCACCTCGTGAAAAGGGCATGGCATCGAATGTGGATGTGCGCTGCACGTCGGGCCTGATTCACAACCGCATCAAAGCTTCAATCTCCCTCGCATCCACCGGCACCCCGCGCGAAATCAACTCGCAGCCCTCGGGCGTGACCACCGCATCGTCTTCAATGCGAATACCGATGTTCCAGTAACACTCGGGAACACCCCGTGCGGGCCTGACATACAGGCCGGGCTCTATGGTCAGCACCATACCGGGCTGCAAGAAGCGCGAGGGTGGGATGCGTTCCTTGCCTTGGGCGTCGGCTTCGCTGAAAGTGTCAGCCGTCACCTCGCTGCGCTGCACATAGTCACCCACATCGTGCACATCGCGGCCCAGCCAATGGCCCGTGCCATGCATATAGAACTGGCGGTAGGCTTGCGAAGCGATCACATCGTCAATACGGCCCACCTGGTTGGCATCGAGCAATTTGAAGTCGAGCATGCCTTGGGCCAGTACACGCACTGCGGCATGGTGGGCGTCTTTGTGGCGGGCACCGGGTCGGGTAGCCGCCACCGCAGCCTCCTGGGCCGCTTGCACCACTGCATACAAATCGCGCTGCTCGGGGCTGAACACGCCGCTGGCGGGGAAGGTGCGTGTCACGTCGCTGGCATAACCCTGCACTTCACAGCCCGCGTCAATCAAACACAATTCGCCAGGCTGCAAGGGCGCGCTGGCCGCCACATAGTGCAAAACGCAAGCATTGGATCCCGCAGCGACGATGGGGTTGTAAGCGGGACCGCTGCTCCCGTGGCGGCGAAACTCGTGCAGCAGCTCGGCTTCAATTTCGTACTCACGTACCTCTGCTGCTCCCTCGCGAAAGCGTTGTGCGCAATAGCGCATGGCGCGGGCATGAGCCAACGCTGAAATCTGCGCAGCGTGGCGCATGTGGGCCAATTCGGTGTCGTCTTTGAATAAGCGCATCTCAGCCAAAAGGGGAGATAAATCACGCTGAACCGCCGGGCACACCACCCCAGAGCGCGACTTGGCACGCAGGTGCACCAACCACGCATCCAAGCGTCTTTGCACCCCGAGCTGCAAACCCATGCTGAACCACACCGCGGGTTGCGATGACAGTTGCGAGAGCATCCAATCGTCCAGGTGGCTCAGTGGATGAGCTTCCTGCACGCCCAAAGTCTGAACCGCTGCTTCGGGCCCCAGGCGATAACCATCCCACAACTCACGTTCCACGTCTTTGGGTTGGCAGAACAAAGCGGCATGGCTGTCGGCTCGCAACACCAACCAAGCGGCGGGTTCCGCGAAACCGGTGAGGTAGTGGAAGTGGCTGTCGAAACGGTAGGGATGATCCACATCACCATTGCGCAACTGTTCCGGCGCGGTGGGAATCAAAGCCAAGCCACCACCAGCCGCTTGCATTTGTTGCGCCAGCAGACTGCGGCGGCGTGAGAAAACGTCAGAGTGCATAAAGAGCACTATAGCCACGGTATGGCCACGCTGCGGCCAAACCCATAGCCAACCCGATAGCTTTTACGGCACTGTTACGCGCTCGCGCCGTGATTGAGTGCCTGGAGTTGCTCGGGCGTGCCCACATTCTCCCAGCGGCCCGCATACAACTCGGCGCTGATACGCCCTTGACGCATGCCATCGAACAACAAAGGCCCCAGCGGGGCCACCGTGCCCACCGCGATGTGTTCGCACAACGACGCACGGCACAGCGCCAGGTTGGCATAGGTGTGGCGCAAGCCATCGGGGCCAGGCGCATCGGCCAAGCCCATTCCTTGGGCTGAAAGACCGAAGTCGCCCTGCGGGTGGTAAGGCGGATTGGGTACCAGCCACAAATGGGCCAGGCGTGCGGTTGGCCCGGTCTCATTCGCAAACCGTCGAAACACAGCGGGGTCGAATACAAACTCGGGCGCATGAATATCGCCCGATACCAACCAAAACACCTCATCCAGCCAAGGCAAGGCTTTGGCAATGCCGCCCGCAGTTTCCAGCGCGCCACCGTGATCTCGGCCTTCCATGGAGTAGTGAATGCGCAGGCCAAAGCGTGAGCCATCGCCCAAGACCACAGGAATTTGCTCTTCCAACCACGCGGTGTTGATAACAACATCGACCACACCCGCTCGTGCCAAGGCCTCCAGGTGCCAAACAATCAAGGGTTTGCCGTGAACTTCCAGCAAGGGTTTGGGTGTGTGGTCGGTGAGGGGCCGCATGCGCTGGCCTCGACCGGCTGCGAGGATTAACGCCTTCATGCCGAAGCCTCCCAGCGCCCGTTGAGCGCGCCCCTTTGTAGCGCCCGGCGCTCTACCTGTCCGGGTGCAAATGCTGCGATCAAATCATTCAACACCTGGTGGGCCATGTCGCTGTTGTCAGCGCCCATATTGCACACATAAACATCCAGCGTCACGGCAGACAACTCAGGCCAGGTGTGAACAGCCAAGTGGGACTCGGCCAAGAGCACCACCCCGGTCACGCCGCCTTGCGCTGAATGAGCCAGGGGTGAAGCGTCAAAACGATGGAACAACTCGCCCACGGCACGCAAGCCCGAACGGCTCACGGCAGACAAACAAAGCGCGCGCAGGGCTTGCGGCTGCGTCATCGCAGGCAGTGTGGGGACGCATGCACGCAAGTCGGCGGTGAGGTGCAAACCATTCATGGGCTTGGATTATCCAGGCCACAAGAAGTCAGAGCAGGCCGGAAATGGTCGTTAGCCCCTTGTAACCGCCTCCCCAGTAAAATGCTGAGTTTACCGCCCGTTTCCATTACCCCCACGGAATTCCCATGGCCGAGACCACTGCCCCGATTTCACCCGCATCACCAGCCTTGATGGCCTCTGCGATTCGCGCCCTGGCCATGGATGCCGTGCAGCAAGCCAACTCCGGCCACCCCGGCGCGCCCATGGGCATGGCCGATATCGCGGTGGCGCTGTGGGGCCGCCACCTCAAACACAACCCCGCCAACCCGCAGTGGTTTGACCGCGACCGTTTTGTACTCTCCAACGGTCACGGCTCCATGCTGATTTACGCGCTCTTGCACCTGACGGGTTATGACCTGCCCATGCAAGAGCTGCGCAACTTCCGCCAACTGCACAGCAAAACCCCAGGCCACCCCGAATTCGGCATCACGCCCGGTGTGGAAACCACCACCGGCCCGCTGGGCCAAGGCATCACCAACGCAGTGGGTTTGGCACTGGCGGAGAAGCTGCTGGCGCAAGAGTTCAACCGGCCTGGTCACGCGGTGGTCGATCACCACACCTATGTGTTCCTCGGCGACGGTTGTTTGATGGAAGGCATCAGCCACGAAGCATGCGCTTTGGCTGGAGCTTGGAAGCTGAACAAACTGATTGCGCTGTACGACGACAACGGCATCAGCATCGACGGCCAAGTGGCCCCTTGGTTCATTGACGATACGTCCAAGCGCTTTGAGGCCTATGGCTGGAACGTGATTCGAGGCGTGGACGGCCACGATGTGGACGCCGTGGACGCAGCCATCAGCCAAGCCAAGAACGCTGCTCAGCCCACGCTCATCGTTTGCAAAACCACCATAGGCAAAGGTTCACCCAACCGGGGCGGCACTGCTAAAGCCCACGGCGAAGCCCTGGGTGCGGAAGAAATCAAACTCACCCGGCAAGCGCTGGGCTGGCCGCACGAGCCCTTTGTGATTCCCGAGAACGTCTATGAAGCCTGGGACGCGCGGCACAGCGGCTTGGCGGCAGAGTCCAAGTGGGTGGATGGTTTTGAGGCTTATTCCAAAGCCCATCCGGAACTGGCGGTGGAATTCATCCGCCGCGTGCAAGGCCAGTTGCCCAAGAACTTCGCCCAAGTGGCGGTGGACGCCGCCGTTGCGGCCCACACCAAGGCCGAAACCGTGGCCAGCCGCAAGGCCAGCCAAATTGCGCTGGAAGCCTTCACGAAAGCACTCCCTGAGTTGCTGGGTGGCTCGGCCGACTTGACCGGCTCCAACCTCACCAATACCAGCAGCACCCCGGCCTTGCGTTTTGGTGCAGACGGTGCCAGCAACGGTGGTCGCCACATCAACTATGGCGTGCGCGAATTCGGCATGGCAGCCATCATGAATGGTGTGGCCTTGCATGGCGGTTACATTCCCTATGGCGGCACTTTCTTGACCTTCAGCGACTACAGCCGCAACGCCATCCGCATGGCGGCGCTGATGAAGCTGCGTGTGATTCATGTGTTCACCCACGACAGCATCGGCCTGGGTGAAGACGGCCCCACCCACCAGTCGATTGAACATGCGGCCAGCCTGCGTTTGATTCCTAACCTGGACGTTTGGCGACCCGGCGACACCGCAGAAACCGCCGTCGCCTGGGCCAAAGCGATTCAAACCCAAGACCGCCCCACGGCTTTGTTGCTCTCCCGCCAGAACATCGCCTATGCGCCCAAGAGCGGTTTGGACGACATTGCCAAAGGGGCTTATGTGTTGGCCGAACCGAGCGAAGTCGGCCTCAAGAAGAAAGCCCAGGCCGTCATCATCGCCACCGGCTCCGAAGTGCAACTGGCTCTGCATGCCCAGGCCTTGCTCGCCAAAGACAAGATCGCGGTGCGTGTGGTCTCCATGCCCAGCACCACGGTGTTCGACCGCCAAGACGCGGCCTACAAAATAGCCGTTTTGCCCGCTGGCCTGCCCCGCATCGCCGTGGAAATGGGCGTGAGCGAGGGCTGGTGGAAATACGGCTGCGCCGCGGTGGTGGGCATAGACAGCTATGGTGAGTCAGCCCCTGCGCCTGTGCTGTTCAAACATTTTGGTTTCACGCCGGAGAACGTGGCGGACACGGTGCGGGTCGCGCTGTCACGTTGAACCAGTTCCCCCAGTTTTCATTTCAGGAGAAATTTCATGACCATCAAAATCGGCATCAACGGCTTTGGCCGCATCGGGCGCATGGTGTTCCGTGCTGCCATTCAAAACTTCAAGAACATTGAAGTGGTTGGCATCAACGACTTGCTTGAGCCCGACTACCTGGCTTACATGCTGCAGTACGACAGCGTGCATGGCCGCTTCAAAGGCGAGGTCTCCGTCGAAGGCAACACCTTGGTGGTCAATGGCAAAAAAATTCGCCTCACCGCTGTGAAGGATCCGTCTGAACTGAAGTGGGGTGAGGTCGGCGCTGACGTGGTGGTGGAGTCCACCGGCCTTTTCCTCACCAAAGACACGGCAGAAAAGCACCTGGCTGCAGGCGCGAAAAAAGTGATTCTGTCTGCGCCCAGCAAAGACGACACGCCCATGTTTGTGTATGGCGTGAACGACAAAACCTATGCAGGCCAGGCCATCATCAGCAATGCCAGTTGCACCACCAACTGCTTGGCCCCGGTGGCCAAGGTGCTGAACGACACCTGGGGCATCAAACGCGGTTTGATGACCACGGTGCACGCCGCCACCGCCACGCAAAAAACCGTGGACGGCCCCAGCAACAAGGACTGGCGCGGCGGGCGCGGCATTTTGGAAAACATCATTCCCAGCAGCACCGGTGCGGCCAAGGCGGTGGGTGTGGTGATTCCTGAGTTGAACAAAAAACTCACCGGCATGGCCTTCCGCGTGCCAACCTCGGACGTGTCGGTGGTGGACTTGACCGTGGAGTTGAACAAAGAAGCCAGCTACGAAGAGATTTGCGCTGCCATGAAAGCCGCCTCGCAAGGCGCGATGAAAGGCGTGCTCGGTTACACCGAAGACAAAGTGGTGGCCACCGATTTCCGTGGCGAAGTCTGCACCTCGGTGTTCGACGCCGAAGCCGGCATTGCGCTGGACAAAACCTTTGTGAAGGTGGTGTCTTGGTACGACAACGAATGGGGTTACTCCAACAAGGTGCTGGAAATGGTGCAGGTGGTTGCCAAGTAAATGAGACCCCCGCTCCCCGAAATACAGGGATCGCCCCCCACGGGGGCCAAGTCAATCTTGGGAACGGTCCGGCGATTGACTTAACACCAGCGCTTCTTATGCAATTCAGCGGCCCGCTAATGTGCAAGTTAGCGGGCGGTTTCTATTCCTGAACACATTTCTTCGTTGGCAGCATTTGCGCCACCAACAAGACCTAAACTCCAAAGACATTGCCGTTCGATCGACCATCAGGGAGTACCCATGAAGCAGCGTGTTTACAGCCGCCTGGCCCAATCAGCGTTTTTTTGACGGGAATTTTCGCGTTAACCGCCAGCTCTCTGTTGTTGCCATCACCGGTGGTGGCACAAAGCAGGGTGGCAGTGAAGAGCCAAACCACAGCGCGTGTTGTCGTCAAGTTCAAAACCAACGCCAGCGTGCTGCAAAAACAAGCCCACAGCGCAAAAGCCAGTGAAACACTTTTTGAGGCCAAAGCCCGCTCCCATGCGGAACAACTGAGCGTCCGTTTGGGCTTGCGCTTGAGCGCCGGACGTTTGTTGACGGAGCGCAGCCAGGTGTTGCTGGCTGATGGCATGACTTCAGAGCAATTGGTACAACGCCTGTCCAAAGAAGCAGACGTTGAATATGTGGTGGTGGATCATGTGCGCAAACGCCACGCCGTGCCCAACGACCCTCTCTTCAACACGGGCCCCGCCATCGCCGGACAAACAGGCGGCCCTGTTGCGGGCCAGTGGTACTTGCGTGCGCCCAGCGGTGAGGTGCGCTCTGCCATCAATGCACAAGCGGCCTGGGACATCACGGTAGGCAATCCGAACGTGGTGGTGGCGGTGCTGGACAGTGGCATTCGTTTTGACCATGTGGATTTAAAACGGGTCTCCGAAGGCGGCAATTTGCTGGAGGGATATGACTTCATCAGCAATGCCTTCATTGGCAACGACGGTGGTGGCCGCGATGCGGACGCCACTGACACGGGTGATGGCGTCACCGCTGCGTCCTTGCTCGAGCCAGGCAAGCCCAGCAACTGCGGCGACGCTGACATCGAAGACAGCTCTTGGCACGGCACCAAAGTGGCCGGCCTGATTGGCGCGCTGACCAACAACGGCCTGGGCATGGCCAGTGTGGGCCGCACCGTGCGGGTATTGCCAATCCGTGTACTGGGGCGCTGCGGCGGGTTTGACTCCGACATCGTGGCCGGCATGCGCTGGGCCGCAGGGTTGAATGTGCCTGGCATTCCCGACAACCCACAACCGAATCGGGCCCGGGTCATCAACATGAGTTTGGGCGGCTCGGGCAATTGCACTGCGCTGTATGTTGACGCTGTGCGTGAGGTGAATGCAGTGGGTGCCGTGGTGGTGGCATCGGCCGGCAATTCGGCGGGGCAGGCAGTCAGTGTGCCCGCCAAGTGCGAGGGCGTGATTGGCGTGAGCGGCTTGCGCCACATTGGAACCAAGGTGGGCTTCTCAGACTTAGGCCCAGAAATCACCATCAGCGCGCCCGGTGGCAATTGCGTCAACGTCGGCGCGGGAGACGCCTGCCTCTACCCCATCCTCAGCGCCTCCAACAGCGGCACGATCGCACCTGTTCCGGGAACTGCCGGTTCCATTTACACCGACGCATTCAAGCCCACGGTGGGCACCAGTTTCTCTGCCCCTTTGGTGGCGGGAACGGCGGCGCTGATGTTGTCGGTGAACCCTAGTTTGTCGGCCTGCGCCGTGCGCAATGTGTTGCGCGCCAGCGCCCGCGTTTTCCCCACCACGGGCGCAGCCGCTGGGGTTTTGCAATGCAGCACGGCCACGGCCAGCACGGGTGAGGAGTGTTACTGCAATACAAGAACATGCGGCGCGGGCATGTTGGATGCCGCCGCCGCCGTGACTCTGGCGAGTAACCCACCGTCCGAATTCACGTCTTGCGCGGTTTCTCCCACACCGACTCCAACGCCTACACCGACTCCAACGCCTGAACCAACACCGGTGGTGACTGAAGGCGGCGGTGGGGGTGGGGCCACCACCAGCCTGTATTGGTTGCTGGGCATTGTGCTGGCGGCTTGGGCTTTGCAAGTGAGCGCGCGGGGCGCAAAAACCGCGCCCACAGTACAAAAGTAGTCCGTCGGCATAGGTGCGGTGTATCACTCCAACTTATAGGTCACGGCGATAGTGTGATGCCCCCACAGGGCACAGACGACCTACAGTGGGCTGGAGGCTAGAGCGCTTTCAACCCATGAAGGCCGTGCACAGCCTCTTCAGTCTTGGAGAGGATCATGTCCGTCATCGCAACCGAATTTGTCGCATCTTCTTTGCCCCAAGAGGTTCAAAACAATGCCCAGCACAATCCAGGTGTGGTGGGCGTATTAGGTGGCATGGGGCCGCTGGCAACAGTGGACTTTCTGCACAAGATGCTGCTGGCCACCCCCGCAGCGCAGGATCAAGACCATGTGCCCGTGTTGGCTTGCAACCTGCCCCAGATACCCGATCGCACCTTGGCGTATCAAGGCGAAGGCCCCTCGCCCTTGCCCGCCATGCTGTCCAATGCCCATCGACTGGTCGCAGGCGGCGCGGGTTTGATCGTCGTGCCTTGCAACACCGCGCATTTGTGGTTTGCTGACTTGCAGCAACAACTCGCTCTGCCCATGCTGCATATCGTGGATGCGGCCTTGGCCGAAGTCAGGCAACTCACCTCGGCTTTATCACCACCGATTCGAGTGGGCCTCTTGGCCACTGATGCCACGTTGGCATCGGGCCTCTACATGAACCGGCACAGTGCAGAGGACGCAAGCGCCGCGCTTCAATGGAGTTTGCCCACAGCGGTGGAGATGATGGAGCACGTGATGCCGGGCATTAACGCCGTCAAGGCCGGGCAACTGGAGGCCGGTCGCCAGCACCTTCAAAAAGCGGCCGCCGCCTTGGCACAACGCGGCGCACAGGTGTTGGTATTGGCCTGCACGGAAATACCTTTGGTACTGGGCGAAAGCGAGGCCGGGTTGCCGGTGGTGGATGCCACTGCTGCGCTGGCCAGGGCCGCAGTGGCGTGGTCGAAAAAAATCAACTCTGAACCACTGCTTTGAAAGCCGCGATGAAATCGTCCGTGGGCTGGGGTGAACGCTCGCCCTGAGGCAGCAGAGCCTGCACCACCACCGGCACCTCGGGCAACAAGGTGCGTACATGCAAGTTGGGCAAGGTGCTGGACTGAGCGGTGAAGGAGTCGATGATGGCCGGGCCAAAACCCCGTTCAGCGAGCACCATGGCAATGTGGTGGGTTTGAACCGTGATGCCGCCATGCATCGGCAGTTGCTGACGCGCGCACTGTTCGGCCAACATGGCGCCCAAGGGGTCGCGTTCATCAATGCGAATGAATTGATCGCGCAGCACATCGGCCAACTCCACCGTTGTACGTTTGTCGCTGGCACGCACCTTGAGCGCCGAGACACACACCAGTTTCCCTGTTGCAATGTCCACCTGTTGCACCGCCGAATGACGAGTATTGCCATAAACAATGCCCACGTCCGCTTCGCGCAGTGCAATGGCCTGCGCGATTTCATTGGAGTGCAAGGTGCGAATCGACACCGCCACCTCGGGATGTTGGCGGCGAAAACCTTGCAGCGCGTCGGGCAGCGCACGCACGGCCAGCGATGGAACCACGAGCACGCGGAATTCGACTTCTTCCGTGTCTCGCAGCGCGCCCGCCAAACGCCGCACCGATTCCAACTGCGACATCAGGCGCTGAACTTCCGGATAGAGCATCTGCGCTTGACGCGTCGGCACCAGGCGATTGCGCTGCCGTGTGAACAAAGGGAAACCGAGTTGGGTCTGTGCATGTTGCAGGGTTTGTGTGATGGCGGGCTGTGTCACATGCAACAAACGCGCGGCCGCACTGACACTGCCGGTCAGCATGATGGCGTTGAATACCTCCAGGTGTTTGAGCCGCATCGTCCAGATATCCTCGCGCACGAACACAGATGGTCACAAAGATGTGCTGTCGGTTAAGGATGCTCTGCATAACTCTTGCGAAGCTGTGGTGGTGCGGATCGGGATGGGCTACAAGGCGTTTTTTGCAGCCAATAGCCCCGCTATTGGCAAAGAAAACAACGCCGTAGACCGCCCGAGTCCGTGCCGCCACAGTCCGCACAGAGTTGTGCAGGGCATCCTGCACCACAACTTTGCCGCGTAAGTTGTTGATTTTACGAGCCAGTCATCTTCAAAGCCTACAATGCATCGAACCGTTTTGCCCGCCGCCTCATGACCGTCTTGCTGGTACAAATTCCACCCCGACCGCGTTTGTTAGCACGCGACTCGGACGCGGCCTCTGCGGCAACGCCAGGGGTTCAAACCGAGTACAGCTATGTGCTGTCGCGCGACGGCATGGCGGCGGAACGCAGCGGCGAATGTGTGGCCAGTTTATTGCCTAAGGCGCAACAGGTGGTGGCTGTGCTGACCGACACCGATGTGGCCTGGCACCGCATCACTTTGCCCAAAGCCCCCGCCGCACGTTTGGCTGCCGCACTGAATGGTGTGCTGGAAGAAGCCCTGCTCGAAGAGGCGGAACACACCCACCTGGCCGTTGCGCCGGGTGCTTCGGCTGGGCAGTCCACTTGGGTGGCTGCGGTCAACAGACCTTGGCTGCGCGCTCACTTGGCCGCGCTTGAAAAAGACCAAACCACGGTGGACCGCGTGGTGCCCACCAGTTGGCCAGATGCCACCGCGATGGGCTACTTCGCCGTGGCGGGCAACAGCGCACGGGAAGCTGACGACGGCGATGCCCCCATTCAACTCACCTGGTCTCACTCAGAGGGCGTGGCGGTGTTGCCCTTGTCGGGTGGCCTCGCCAAAACCTTGTTGCCCAGCAGCCAACATGCCGACCTGCGCTGGAGCGCGAGCGCAAGCGCTGCTGCGGCAGCCGAGCACTGGTTGGGTGCGCCGGTGGCGGTGGTCAGCAGCGAACAGCGGAGCCTGCAAGCAGCACGCACGCTGTGGAATTTTCGGCAGTTCGACCTCACCCCCACACGCCGTGGCAGCCGCTGGTTGATCGACGCCTGGCGCGCCGTGCTCGGCCCCACCTGGCGACCCGCACGTTGGGGCTTGGTCGCACTGGTACTGACCCAGTTGATCGGTCTGAACTGGTGGGCCACGCGCTTGAATGAGCGCTTGCAACAACAACGTCAGCAACTCACCTCGGTGCTGCAAGCCGAGTTCCCTCAAGTGCGTGCCGTGCTGGACGCACCGCTGCAAATGGAAAACGAAGTGCAACGCCTGCGCTTACGTGCCGGTCAAACATCCAGCAGCGACCTGGAACCGCTGCTGGTTGCAGCCGCCTCGGCCTGGCCGAGTGACCGTGGGCCAGCGCAAGAGTTGAGTTATTCGGCGGGACAACTGACGCTGCCCGCATCGGGCTGGAGCCCGGCCCACATCGACCAATTCAGCAACACTTTACGCGCCGCTGGCTGGCAAGTGCAGGCGCAAGAATCCAAGCTGGTGGTGCGTGCAGCCACTGTCTCGTTGGGAAGAACATCACCTTGAGCACCTCTCCCCCCATGGCCCCAAACCCAAAGCCATCGCTTGCAGATTCACTCGGCGCTGGGTGGACGGCCCGCACCGAGCCGCTGCGCCGCGCTGGGTTGGGGTGGTGGTCTGCCCTGGCACCACGTGAACAACGCGGCGTCATCTGGGCCGCAACCGCCGTCGTGCTGCTGTTGGTGGTGACGTTGCTGGTGCGCCCAGCCTGGCGCACGCTGCAACAAGCCCCTGGGCAAATTGCCAACGTTGAGGCGCAGTTGCAACAAATGAAGCAATTGGCGCGTGAAGCGCAGCAACTGCGCTCCACCCCAACCGTGTCGCTGGCGCAGTCCACCGATGCACTCAAAGCCTCGACCGAGCGTTTGGGTGCAGTTGCCCGGTTGAATTTGCAAGGCGCGCAGGCCTCAGTCACGTTCAATGGCATCACACCGGAGGCCCTCACCGAGTGGTTGCGCGAAGCGCGCACCGTGGCACGTGTGCGCATCAGCGAAGCACAACTGGCGCGCACAGCCACCACTTATTCGGGCACGGTGCTGCTCACGCTCTCAGGCAGCGCGCCATGAACCGCCCAGGCTTTCTAGCGCCCCGCAAAAACACCAGAGCGCGAGCACCAAGTTCGCGTTACGGCGCGGTGTTTCAAGACTCCACCCTGGCCGAACAAGCGTGGGGACGCTCCCAGGGCAGGGCGCACCGCTGGGCCGTTGCCGGGGCGCTGCTGGGCGCTTGCGTGGGTGTGGTGGTGTTTGCGCCAGCCGCCTGGCTCGCGCAGGTTGTGGCCCAAACCAGCCAGGGGCGGTTGTTGCTGTCTGATGCACGCGGCACGGTGTGGAATGGCAGCGCGGTGCCCGTTCTCACCGGCGGCCCCGGTAGCGTGGACGCCAGCAGCTTGCCCGGCCGACTGCAGTGGGAGGTGAGCTGGCGCTGGCAAAGTTTGCCCAGCGGTGGGCCAGGCTGGGTGGTGGAGATGAACCATGCCTGCTGCTTGAACGGCACGCAAGCCCTGGTCTTACAACCCCGTTGGGGTCGCCTCACGGCCCAAGTGCGCAGCCCTGCATCCAACAAGTCCGCCGACACAGGC
The DNA here is from genome assembly GCA_046094425.1 of Burkholderiales bacterium. Classification (GTDB taxonomy): domain Bacteria; phylum Pseudomonadota; class Gammaproteobacteria; order Burkholderiales; family Burkholderiaceae_C; genus JANPCX01. The sequence goes on from JBJTHI010000295.1 coordinate 19,771, forward strand.
GCTTGGTTCGGGCAATGGCCCAGCCAATGGCTCAGTGGCCTAGGAACCCCGTGGAACACGCTGCAACTGGGGGGTGCGACCCGCCTCACCTTCAACGCCGCCACATTGGAGCGCACGCAAGGCCGCTGGAACTTCCAAGGCTTGGCCCAGATCGACTCGCTGGCGGTATCGTCGCGCGTATCACCCTTGCCCGTGCTGGGCCACTACCGCCTGACATTGAGTAACGACCCCAGCAATACCCACAGTACGCTCTTATCGGTGAGCACGGTCGAGGGTGCATTGCAACTCAATGGCTCGGGCCAATGGAATGCCTCGGGCCTGCGCTTTCGTGGTGATGCACGCGCCTTGCCGGCGGACGAAGCAGTGTTGTCGAATTTACTCAGCATCATTGGGCGACGCGAAGGCAGTCGTTCGGTGATTTCTATTGGATGAGCATGAAGCAGTCTGTGCAACAAAAACTCGCAAAGCACGCTTGGACATTAACGAGCATCGCCGCGCTGGCGCTGGCGCTCGTCAGTCCAAGCGTGTTTGCCCAATCTCCCAACGCCCGCTTCAAAGGCGACCCCATCACCCTGAACTTCGTCAATGCCGACATTGAAGCGGTGAGTCGGGCCATGGCCACCATCTTGAAGCAGCAAATTTTGGTGGATCCGCGTGTCAAGGGCAGTATCACGCTCTACAGCGAGCAAGCCATCAGCCCACGTGAGGCCTACCTGAACTATTTGGCTGCACTGCGCGGCCTGGGCTTCACCGTGGTGGAGGTAGGCGATTTGTTCAAGGTGGTACCCGAGGCCGACGCCAAGCTGCAAGCCTCCACCGTGGCGGTGGGCGAAGTACCGCGCCGGGGCGACCAAATCATCACTCAAATTTACAAACTCAACCACGAAAGCGCCAACAACCTGGTGGCTGTGCTGAGGCCGTTGATTTCGCCCAACAACACCATCAACGCCAACCCCGGCAACAACACGCTCGTTATCACCGACTACGCCGACAACCTGCAGCGCATCACCAAAATCATTGCCGCCATGGACACGCCAGCGGGTGGGGAGGTGGAGGTGATTCCCCTCAAACACGCAGTGGCTGCCGACATGGCTGCGCTGGTGCAACGCCTGGCCGAAACCTCGGGCGTGGCAGGCCTACCAGGCGCAGCGCCCACCAGCGCACCCACCGTGTTGGTAGATGCGCGCAGCAATTCTTTGTTGGTGCGCTCGGCCAGCCCGGCGCGCATGGTCGCCTTGCGCAGTTTGATAGAAAAGCTGGATCGTCCCGCCAGCGGCAATGCAGCGACCGGCAATATTTGGGTGGTGTATTTGAAGAATGCCGATGCGGTCAAGATGGCGGCGGTTTTGCGCGCTGCCTACACCTCAAGCGGCAACGCCAACACGGGAGGTGGCGCAGGCGGTTTGCCCGGCAACATACCGCAAGCAGGCAGCACAGCGCAGCCCACTCCATCGCCACTGGCCAACGCCGGCGCCGGTGCCAGCCCTCAAGCGGCCGCCCCCGTCACCCCCTCAGCGGGCCCTTCGACCGGCGGCTTCATTCAAGCCGACCCGTCCACCAACGCCCTCATCATCACCGCACCCGAGCCCCTGTACCGCCAACTGCGTGCCGTCATCGACCAGCTCGACTCACGCCGCGCCCAGGTTTACATCGAAAGCATGATCGTCGAAGTGTCGGGCGACAACGCCGCCAACTTCGGTTTCCAGTGGCAAGGTTTACTCGGCAAATCGGGAGACAAATTTGGCCTCGTGGGTGGCACCAACTTCACCCAGCCCGGCGGCTCAGGCAATTTGCTCAACCTCACTGTGGCGCAAGGCACAGGCAATGCAGCCGACATCAAACTCGGTGAAGGTTTGAACATTGGTGTGCTGCGCGACTTCGGCGGCACCATCGCCTTGGCCGCCATTGCCAATATTTTGCAAAGCCAAACCAATACCAACATCGTCTCCACGCCCAACCTCATCACGCTGGACAACGAAGAGGCCAAAATCATCGTGGGCAGCAACGTGCCTTTTGTCACCGGCCAGTTCACCAACACCGGCACCGCCACCACCAACCCCTTTCAAACCATTGAGCGCAAGGACGTGGGCATCACCCTGCGCATCCGCCCACAAATTGGCGAGGGCGGCAACATTCGCCTCACCATCTTCCAAGAGTCCTCCAGCCTGAGCGACAAAGTGGCACCCGGCACCACCAATGCCGGGCCGTCCACCAACAAACGGTCGATTGAGTCCACCGTGGTGGTGGACGACGGTGCCATCCTCGTGCTCGGTGGTTTGATTGAAGACCGCTTCACCGACAACAAATCCAAAATCCCATTGCTGGGTGACATTCCGGGCATTGGTGGTTTATTTCGCAGCGAAAGCCGCACCAAAACACGCACCAATTTGATGGTTTTCTTGCGGCCCGTGGTGATGCGAGGCCCGGAAGACGCGAGCAAACTGTCACTCGACCGCTACGACCTGATTCGCGCCCAGCAAAAAGACGCGCAACCCACACCCAGCATCCTGACGCCCATCAACCAGGCACCGGTGCTGCCGCCACAGCGTCCACCGGTGAGTGAAGCGCCAGCCACCACGCCCGCTCCAGAAAGCAAGCAGTAAACACCATGGGCGCTCGTCACCCCCTGCCCTATGCCTTCGCCAAGGCCCACACCCTGCTCTTGGAAGATGATGGCGACAAACTGGTGCTGTGGGCACCAGAGACTGCTGCATTGCCCGCACTGAGCGAAGTGATGCGCCTTTATGCCGTGGATGCCGTCGAACACGAATCCGCCAGCAGCCTGAGCCAGCGCATTTCGGTGGTCTACGCAGGCAGCGAGTCCAGCGCTGCCACGGTGATTGGTGAAGTCGAAAGCGCGGTCGATTTGAGCCGCATGATGCAAGAGTTGCCTGCTGTGGAAGACCTGTTAGAGGCCTCCAACGACGCGCCCATCATCCGCATGCTCAACGCCTTGCTCACGCAAGCGGCCAAAGACGGTGCCAGCGATATTCACATCGAACCTTATGAACGCAGCTCGGCGGTGCGCTTTCGGGTGGACGGCACCTTGCGCGAGGTGGTGCAGCCCAACCGTGCTTTGCATGCGGCTCTGATTTCGCGTTTGAAGATCATGGCCGAGCTGGACATCTCGGAAAAACGCCTGCCGCAAGATGGCCGCATTTCGCTGCGCATTGGCGGGCGCGCGGTAGATGTGCGGGTCTCCACATTGCCCTCGGCCCATGGCGAGCGCGCCGTGCTGCGTTTGCTGGACAAAGGCGATACCAAGTTCACGCTGGAGAGCCTCGGGATGAGCGGCGAGTTGCTCGCACGTTTTCACAGCCTGATTCAGCAACCCCACGGCATCGTCTTGGTCACCGGCCCCACGGGCTCCGGCAAAACCACCACGCTGTATGCCTCACTGAGCCGCGTGGACACCAGCGGCACCAATGTGCTCACCGTGGAAGATCCGGTCGAGTATGAATTGCCCGGCATCGGCCAAACCCAGGTCAACCCCAAGATCGACCTCACTTTTGCCAAAGCCCTGCGCGCCATCCTGCGCCAAGACCCCGACGTGATCATGATCGGCGAGATCCGCGACTTTGAAACCGCACAAATCGCCATTCAAGCCTCACTCACCGGCCACCTGGTGCTGGCCACCCTGCACACCAACGACGCGCCCAGCGCGGTAACGCGCTTGACCGACATGGGCGTGGAACCCTTCTTGCTCAGTTCCAGCCTGCTCGGCGTGCTGGCCCAGCGCCTGGTACGCAAACTCTGTCCGCATTGCAAACGCCAAGACGAACAGGGCCACTACCGGCCCGTCGGTTGTTCTGAGTGCGGCCACACCGGCTACAAAGGCCGCACCGGGGTGTATGAGCTGATGGTGACCGACGACAAGGTACGCGCCCTCATTCACAACAAAGCCTCGGAAGCCGAGTTGACTCAAGCCGCACGCGAAGCGGGCCTGCGCACCATGCGCGAAGACGGCGACCGGCTGGTGGCGCTGGGCATCACCTCGCCCGAGGAAGTGCTGCGAGTCACGCGCGACTGAGCTCCGACAGATGCCCGCCTACAAATTTGAAGCCCTCACCGCCGACGGCAAATCCAAAACCGGTTTGTTAGAGGCCGACAACGCCAAAGCCGCACGCGCCCAACTGCGCGCGCAAGCCCTGGTGCCCATGGACGTGACCCAGGTCAACGCCAGCGGCACCGGCCCACGCAACAACTTGTTCGCTCCGCGCCGTGTTTTTTCTTCTACCCTGCTCACGGTCTGGACACGGCAATTGGCCGGCCTAGTGGGTAGCAGCTTGCCGCTGGAGCGTGCCTTGACGGCCCTGGCCGATGAAGCGGACGACCCCAAACAATCCGAACTCGTGGCCCATTTGCGCTCCGAGGTGAACGCGGGCTCGGCCTTCGCACAGGCCCTCTCCACTGCGCCCCGCGAGTTCGACGACATTTACCGAGGCGTGGTCGCTGCCGGTGAACAAAGCGGCGCCTTGGGCGCGGTGCTGGAGCGCTTGGCCGACGACCTAGAAGAGCGCCAAGCACTCAAAGCCAAATTGATGGGCGCGATTCTTTACCCCGCCATTGTGTCCATCATTGCCACCATCATCGTCATTTTTCTGGTGACTTATGTGGTGCCCCAAGTGGCCTCGGTTTTCACCAGTTCCAAACGCGCCTTGCCCACACTCACCGCCGCCATGCTCGCCATCAGCGGCTTTTTGCGTGACTACGGCTGGTTGCTGCTGGCCGCATTCATCGGCGGTTTAATAACCCTGCGTTTGATGCTGCGTGCAGAGGCCTTCCGACTGCGCTTTGATGCCGCGTGTTTGAAGCTGCCCCTGGTGGGCCGCCTGATACGCGGCTACAACGCCGCCCGCTTCGCCAGCACCTTGGCCTTGCTCGCAGGGGCTGGTGTGCCCATTTTGAAAGCCCTGCAAGCCGCCGCAGAAACCCTCTCCAACCGCGCCATGCGCGCCGACGCGATGGACGCCCTGGTGCA